>DASZPV010000131.1:0-21504 GCA_035549875.1 Caulobacterales bacterium | reverse complement strand
GGCTCTACGCCGTATTCTTCAGAAACGTCGAGATCGCCAGACTCGACCGCAAAAGCGGAAAACGTTATCCGCCAAACCCGGCCACCATGTCCCCGAACACATGGCCATGATGTCCCCGGTCCGTACAACGAGGGGGAGGGGAATCCGCGCAGCGCTTTTCATGCGGCGCCGGTGGAGCCGGCGTGGAAGGGGTTTGAGGATTTCAGAGATGTTGTGTCGGGGCGGAGGGCGTAGCGTTAGCCTCTAGCCAGCTTATTGAGGTCGATCGGAAATCCTGCGGCCTTTAACTCCGAGGCAAGCTCGAACTCCCAGCGCCCACGTTCGTCAATCTCAACGTATGCAATGCCCTGCACGTCCGACGGTAGTTCAACTCCCGGCACATAGAGTGCGCACACATTCTTTCGGGTCAGCTTGGCAACGAAGAAGCCCATCTCTAGCACGACGTTTTGTCTAGCCCGCGGCAGCAGCGCTCCATCATTCTTGTGTCGTCCTTCATCGTCGGGCGTGAGGAGTATCACCGCAAAATCGCACTCCGAATTCGACTCAAATTTTTCGATAAGCGTGGCGCCCCGATTTGCCTGATCGTGAAGTATAATTCCCTGGACGCCCAATTTGCGGAGCAACAACGCGACAGCGTTCTTCGCTTCATCATCGCGCCCGTGAACGATGAATACCCTTTGCGGCGTTGCTTTCCGAGATTCTGCGGGCGCGGACGCCGTCGCCGGCACAGCATCCGCTATACGCTCATTGAAGACGACAACTAGGGCATCGAGTCGACCAACGAGTTCGTCGCGGGACTCATTGATTGCACTCGCCCACTCCTGTTTCGTCACTTCATACGCATAATTGTAAGGCCCCTCGTACAAATGGAACGCATTGGCGTACTGCCTGTATTCGTGAGTATCCGGAGGGAATATCTGCGAATGCGTGTCTTCTAAGCGGGTCTTTAGTCCGGTAAGTGCGCCGTCCGAGCGACTGTTGAGCGCGAACGCGTCGAACTCTTTCAGTTCACCTAAACGTCGATTGAGCTTGGCGATGGCGGACTGCATTTGTTGGACGGACAAACCCGCAGGGCGTGGCTGCGGTGGGGCCGGTGATCTCGCCATATTCGTCCTCCTGCGCCTCTGAATATTTTCAGTGGCAAACTTCCAGACATGCGCCGAGGGTTAGACAACTATATCCCGGCTATCCGGGGATTGCCTTCCAGGCAGTGGCGCGGGGCGGGTCCGTTCTTTGGTTGGTGCCTAGACGGACCTGCCTCCGCGTTGCAGGCAGAGCCTGCTACTTCTTCTTCTCGACCACAGTGGTCTTCGGGTGCTTGGCGGCGTAGCCAGGCGTTACGTAGCGTCCGCTGGCGGCGCTACGGGCAGAACCACTGCTCTTTGACTTGCTCATGGAATCGCTCCACGGTTGAATGACCCCATATGTAGGGGGCTGCGACACATGCGACAGCCTATTAGCGCTGACGCGCTTCGTATCGCTCGTCAAGCCCTTATATTCACTGTTTGTTCGCAATCCTGTGGATTTGCAGCTCCAAGCTGCGACGCTCAAGCCATCATCATCATCGGGTCTTCGATGAACGTGCGGAGCGCATTGAGATATTCCGCGCCTATCGCGCCATCCACCGCGCGGTGATCGCAGGTGAGCGTCATGCTCATGACGGTGGCGATTTGCAGCGCGCCGTCTTTCACCACCGGGCGCTGTTCGCCGGCGCCGACGGAGAGGATCATCGCCTGCGGTTCGTTGAGGATCGAGTTGAAATTCCTGATACCCATCATGCCGAGATTGGAAATCGTGAACGTGCCGCCCTCGTAATCCTGCGGCAGTAATTTGCGCGCGTGCGCCTTTTCGGCCAGCGCCTTCATTTCGGTGGAAATCTGCGAAAGGCCCTTCTGGTCGGCGTAGAAAATCACCGGCGTGACCAGCCCGCCCTCGATCGCAACGGCGACCGCGATATGCGCGTGCTTGTGCTTCATGATCGCATCGCCGGCGAAGGAGACGTTCGAGGCCGGCACCTTGATCAGCGCCAAAGCGCAGGCGCGGATCAGCATGTCGTTGACCGAGAGCTTCACGCTCTGGCTTTCCAGCCGCGCATTGAGCTGCTTGCGCGCGGTGAGCAGTTTGTCGATCTCGACATCGATGGTCAGCGGGAAATGCGGCACGTCGCGAAAGCTCTGCGTCATGCGCCGGGCGATCGCCTTGCGCATACCGTCCATCTTTTCCAGCGTGTATTCGCCTTCCTTGTAAGGCAGCAGCGGCGCCGGCGGCTTGGGCGCATCCGGCAGGTTCGGGCGCGCCTGTTGCGGCGCGGGCTGCTGAACCGCCGCAGGCGCTTTGGCCGCTTGCGGCGCTTTCATCGCCGCTTCGACATCGCTTTTCACCACGCGGCCGGCGGGGCCGGAGCCCTGTAGCCCTGTGATGTCGATGCCCGCTTGCTCCGCCATGCGCTTTGCCAGCGGCGAAGCGTGCACGCGGGCGGCGCCGTTCTTATGCTCCCCCGCTTGCGGGGAAGCTGGCGAGCGAAGTGAGACTGAGGGGGCCGTTTGCGGAGGAGACGTTGCCCCCACCGGCGCCGCTTCGCGGCGGCCACCTCCCCCGCTCGCTTTGCTCGCGGGCGGAGGATTCGCGCCGCCGACCATCTGCGCGATCGGCGTGCGGACTTTCACGCCTTCCGTGCCCTCGGGGATCAGGATTTTTTCGATCACGCCTTCATCGACGGCTTCGAAATCCATCGTCGCTTTATCTGTCTCGATTTCGGCGATGACCTGGCCGGGCGCGATCTTGTCGCCTTCCTTCACCAGCCATTTGGTCAGAGTTCCCTCCTCCATGGTCGGCGAGAGCGCGGGCATCAAAATCGGTTCGGACATAAAATTCTCTTAGGATTCGTTGTTCGTTGGCGCGCGCGGCCGGCCGGTTTCATCTTCCAGCGGCGAAAGAAACGTCAGCACAAAAATGCTTAGGATCGTGAGGCCTACGCCCACCAGAAGCGCAAGATTGATGACGCCATCCAGCGAATAGCCGCGCCCGGTGGAATCCTGCGAATTACCCATCGCGGCCTTGCCAGCGGCGGTGAGCCCGCCAGCCGCATCGATCTCGCGCAGGCGCATGATCAGGCCGGCGTGCAATTGCTCGGCGCCGTTCATAACAACGACGAGCAGCGCCATGATGAACAGGAAAAAGCCGAACGCGGCGACGCGGCCGAGAAAACGCTCCCGGCGCAGGAAGTAGTGCATCGCGGCGATATAGGCCGAGACGATGGTGAAAAATACGGAAATGCCGGCCAGCAGCACGTTCATGAATTCCACGAGCCGGTCGACCACTTCGCCTTCGGTCACGTCACGCGCCTCCGTTAGCGATAACAGACGGCTTTCACCGCCTCCACGACGCGATCGACGTTGGGCAGCGCAAGCGCTTCAAGATTGGCGGCGTAAGCCAAAGGCGCATCGACCTGATGCACGCGCATGGGCGGGGCGTCGAGATAGTCGAACGCCTCAGCCACGACCACGGCGGCGACTTCGGCGCCGACGCCCATGCGGCCCCAGCCCTCTTCGACCGTTACCAGGCGGTTGGTCTTCTTCACGCTCTCGACAATCGTCTCGGTGTCGAGCGGGCGCAAAGTGCGCAGATCGACCACTTCGGCTTCGATGCCTTCGGCCGCTAGTTTTTCGGCCGCTTTCAGCGCAACGCCCACCATGCGCGAATGGCAGGTTATGGTTACGTCGGCGCCGGTCCGGCGAATCCTGGCCTTGCCGATCGGCACGAGCCATTCATCGCCCTGCGGGACATCGAACGTTTCCCCATAAAGCATTTCGTGTTCGAGAAAGATCACTGGGTTGGGATCGCGGATCGCCGATTTCAGCAAGCCCTTGGCGTCTGCGGCGTCATATGGGGCGATCACTTTCAGTCCTGGCACGTGGGCGTACCACGCGGAATAATCCTGGCTGTGCTGCGCCCCGACGCGCGCCGCCGCCCCGTTCGGGCCGCGAAACACGATCGAGCATTTAATCTGGCCGCCGGACATGTAGAGCGTCTTGGCGGCGGAATTGATCAATTGGTCCATCGCCTGCATCGCGAAGTTCCAGGTCATGAACTCCACAATCGGCTTCAGCCCCGCCATCGCGGCGCCGATGCCAAGGCCGGCAAAGCCGTGCTCGGTAATCGGCGTATCGACCACGCGGCGCGGGCCGAATTCCTGCAGCAGATCACGGCTGACCTTGTAGGCGCCCTGATACTCGGCGACCTCCTCGCCCATCAGGAACACGTCGGGGTCGCGGCGCATCTCTTCGGCCATCGCATCGCGCAAGGCGTCGCGGAGAGTCGTCTTGACCATGCCGGGGCCAGCGGCGATTTCCGGCTGGGGCGCCTTGGCGGCGCCGGCTGGCGGCTCGGGACGCGCGGGGGCCGGCTCACGCTTCATCTCCGGCCGCGGCGGCGCGGCTCCATTGTTCAGCGTCGCGATCGGGGTGTTCACTTTGACGTTTTCGCTGCCCGCGGGGATGAGCAACTGGCTGACGATCCCTTCATCGACCGCCTCGACATCCATCGTCGCTTTGTCGGTTTCGATTTCGGCGATCACCTGACCGGGCTCGATACGGTCGCCTTCCTTCACGAGCCATTTCGCGAGCGTGCCCTCTTCCATGGTGGGCGACAAAGCGGGCATGAGAATCTGGGTGGACATCACGGCCTCAGGGGCTTTTGTGCACGCATTGCGCATGTGGCCGTCACGTAGAACCTCCCTCGCCGCGCCCGCGTCGTTACACGTGCGTCGCCGTCACCCAAACGAGCAGGACCGCCGCAACGATCCCGACAATGCCGCCCGCGAACAAGGCGCGATGGCTTTCGCGTAGCTTGGCCTGCGCCTCCGGCGGAAGGCGCGCCCGGTCCAGATCCAGATAGGTCGCAAAGCGGTGCTGGCTCGCATCGAAATTGGCGCCGATGGCGCGCCGCCAGGCGGCCACCGCCTCGTGGCGCAACAGCACCGCACGGACCATCGCCGCCGATGCGCCGACGAAGATCAGCCCGACAATGGCGAACTCGATCGTGCTCACGCCGCCGCCTCTGTGTATATGTCGGTCATCAACTCGCCCGGATCGGGCTCGGGGCTTTCCTGAGCAAATTGCGCGGCCGCGACGACTATGTCTCGCACGTCCTTGTCTATGGCCTTCAGCGCCTCTTCGTCGGCGCCGTGCTCCTGCAACAAAACGTTTTTCACATGCTCGATCGGATCCCGATGCGAGCGCACGTCCTCTACTTCCTCTTTGCTGCGGTACTTTGCCGGATCGGACATCGAGTGGCCGCGGTAGCGGTAGGTCTTCATTTCGAGCAGCGTCGGCCCTTGACCGGCGCGGGCGCGAGCGACGGCGCGGCGGCCGGCTGCGCGCACGGCAAGCACATCCATGCCGTCCACCTCTTCCCCGGGGATAAGGAATCCGCTGCCGCGCTTGAACAGGTGCGTTTCAGACGATGAACGCGCCACCGCCGTGCCCATCGCATATTGATTGTTTTCGATCACGAACACGACCGGCAGCTTCCAGAGCGACGCCATGTTGAAGCTTTCGTAGACCTGGCCCTGGTTCGCCGCGCCGTCGCCGAAATAGGTCAGCGCGACGCGGTCATTTTGCCGATAGCGATTGGCGAAGGCCAGGCCGGCGCCGAGCGACACCTGCGCGCCCACGATGCCGTGGCCGCCAAAGAACTGCTTCTCGACGCTGAACATGTGCATCGATCCGCCCTTGCCGCGCGAGTAGCCGTCACGCCTTCCGGTCAGTTCAGCCATTACGCCGTTCGGGTCCATGCCGCACGCCAGCATGTGGCCATGATCGCGATAGCCGGTGATCACCTGATCGCCATCTTCGATCGCGGCCTGCATGCCGACGACGACGGCCTCCTGGCCGATATAGAGGTGGCAGAAACCGCCAATGAGACCCATGCCGTAGAGTTGGCCGGCGCGCTCCTCGAAGCGGCGGATGAGCAGCATCGCACGATAATAGCGGAGCAATTCCTCGGCGCCGGCGGGCGCGTCAGCCGCCCTTACCTTTGTGCTTGCACGTGTAGCCATAGGCGCGACCCTAAGTCCAAATCACGCGTCGCGTCCATGGGCCGATTACGGCGCCTTCGCATTCGTGTTCTGCGCCAATTCAAAGACCATTTCGTTCGCGGCCGCGGCGCCAATCTGGCGGCGCGCGACCTCTTCCAACACATCAGGATCGAGGCTGGCCTCGTTAAGCGCCTTGATCCGCCGCTTCAGAACCGCCGTCTGGTCGGCCAGGTCGGCCTGTTCAGCGGTGAGGTCGCGCTCACGCTGTTGCAGATGCATGTACGAAATCAGGCCCTGCCGCCCGGTGACGGCGTTGCCGGCCAAATACAGAATCAGGGCGCATAGTCCGAGGCTGAGCGCCCCGGGCTGACAACTTTTCCGCACGGCTGAAACCTAAGTGTCCTTGGACGGGGGGCTAAGGCATTGAATCACTTGCGGATCGTCCGCCTGTCACAGGGCTTGACAGACGGACGATCCGCGGGCGGCAGAGTGATTCGCTTAGCTTAAGATTCAATTAACGAAATTGAGTCCGATTCGGATTTGCGGCTGAGGTCAGGCCATGCCGCGGATGAATTTGCGACCGCCGTACAGCGCGTTTTCGCTTAGCTCTTCGGCGATGCGGATAAGCTGATTATATTTTGCGGTCCTGTCCGAGCGCGCCAGAGAGCCGGTTTTGATCTGGCCGCAGTTTGTTGCAACTGCGAGATCGGCAATCGTTGAGTCCTCTGTTTCACCCGAGCGGTGGGACATCACCGCGGCATAACCGGCGCGCTGCGCCATTTCCACCGCGTCCAAAGTCTCCGTAAGCGTGCCGATCTGGTTGACCTTCACGAGCACGGCGTTGGCCAGTCCCTTCTCGATTCCCATCGCCAGCCGCACAGGGTTGGTCACGAACAGGTCGTCGCCGACCAATTGGCATTTGGCGCCGATAAGGTCGGTGAGCACTTTCCAACCGGCCAGGTCGTCCTCAGCCATGCCGTCTTCGATCGATACGATGGGATAGCGTACGGCAAGGTCGGCCAGGTAAGCGGCCATCTGCTCGGAGGAAAAGGTCTTGCCCTCGCCCTCTAGGCGATACTTTCCGTCCTTGAAAAATTCCGTGCTCGCGACATCGAGCGCCAAGGCGACATCTTCGCCCGGTTCGTAACCAGCCTTTTCGATGGCTTTCATGACGAAGGACAGCGCGGCGTCGGCGGAGGCGAGATTTGGCGCAAAGCCGCCCTCATCGCCGACATTGGTGTTGTGGCCTGCGGACTTCAGCTCCTTCTTCAGCGTGTGGAAGATTTCCGCGCCGATCCGCACGGCGTCGGCCATGCTGTCCGCGCCGACCGGCATGATCATGAATTCCTGGATGTCGATCGGGTTGTCGGCATGGGCGCCGCCATTGACGATGTTCATCATCGGGGTCGGCAGCACGCGCGCCTGGACGCCGCCGACGTAGCGATAAAGCGCCAGGTCGCACGCTTCGGAGGCTGCCTTGGCGACAGCCAACGAAACGCCGAGGATTGCGTTTGCGCCGAGGCGCGCCTTGTTGGGCGTGCCGTCCAGTTCGATCAGGGTTTCATCGATTTCCCGCTGACATTCGGCGTCGAGACCGACAATGGCGTTGAGGATTTCGCCGTTCACAGCTTCGACGGCGTCGCGCACGCCCTTCCCGAGATAGCGGTCCGGCTCATTGTCGCGCTTCTCGACGGCTTCGTGAGCGCCGGTCGAGGCGCCCGACGGCACCGCCGCCCGGCCCATCGAGCCGTCTTCCAGCACAACATCGACCTCGACGGTCGGATTGCCGCGGCTGTCGAGAATCTCACGTGCGATGATGTCGGCGATGCCGGTCATTGAAAAAGCCCTGCAAAACGCGCCGTCGATGGACGCGCGTCCGCGAAAAGGCAAGACCGGCCGCGGGCGCGAACCGCCGCAGCTATTCCTTCGGCTTCAGGATTTGCTTGCCGCGATACTTTCCGGACTTGAGGTCTACGTGGTGCGGACGGCGCAATTCGCCGGAATCGGCGTCCTCGACGTAGGCGTTGGCCTTCAGCTTATCGTGGGAGCGGCGCATGCCGCGCCGCGAGGGGGTGGTTTTTCGCTTCGGAACGGCCATCGCCGGAAAACTCCAAACGCCCCGCCGAATGGGTTCGGCGGGGCGAAGCGCGGCTCAATAGTCGATCGGCGGTTCCCCGGCAAGGCTAGGGCGTCTGCGGCGTCAAAGTGGGGCTGCCGCGTCGGGCGCTATTTGCGACGGGATCGGCGCAATCTCCGGTATGGTTTGCGCTGGGGGCGGCGTCACCGCCGCCGCAGGCGGGGTTGGGGCTTCAATCGGACGAGGCTTGGCCGCCCGGGCGCGAGCCGCTGGGCGTGGCGGAGATTTAGGCGTCTCCACCTTGGCGATCTGTTCGGGCGTCGGCTTTTCAGCTTTCGGCGTCAATTGCTGAGGCTCGATCTGCTTTGGATTGGCGGCGGCGAACTCTTGCGCCGTGGGTTGCGCCGCTTCCGGCTTATTTCCCGCGTTGAGGGTAATCGCCCCCCCGGCGAGCACAAGCATGGCGGCAATCACCACAATCCTGATAATCGCGCCGGTTTTTTTGGGTTTGGCGCCCGCTTCGGCGCGACGCTCGTAAGCGTCAGCATCAAGCTGCTGGGTTTCCTCGATCATGCGATCACGCATGGCGCTTCTCCACTATCTATTCTGTGGAAAAGATAACGGCTCGGCGCCCGGCGGGTTCCGCAAGACGTCTCAGACGAGCCGGCTTTGCTCCATAGCAGCGGCGATGAAACTCGCGTAGAGAGGATGGGGCTCAAACGGCCGGCTTTTGAGTTCCGGGTGGAACTGCACGCCGACAAACCAGGGATGATCGTCCCGCTCGACGATTTCCGGCAACAAGCCGTCCGGACTCATTCCTGAAAATGTCAGGCCCGCCTGTTCGAGCGTATCACGATAGGCGGTGTTTACTTCGTAGCGGTGCCGGTGACGCTCGGTGATTGTCTCGGCGCCATAGATTTCGGCTACACGGCTGCCCGGTCTGAGCGCCGCGCCAAATGCGCCAAGCCGCATCGTGCCGCCGAGATCGCCATTGGCGTGGCGCTTTTCCAGATCGTTGCCGCGCATCCATTCCGTCATCAGGCCGACGACGGGATGTTCGGCTGGACCGAATTCCGTTGAGCTTGCGCTGGGCAGACCGCCCTGATGACGCGCCGCTTCAATGCACGCCATCTGCATGCCGAAACAAATCCCGAAATACGGCACGTTGCGCTCACGCGCGAACTGCACGGCTTTGATCTTGCCTTCCGATCCGCGCTCGCCAAATCCGCCCGGCACGAGGATGCCGTGGACGTTCTCCAGATCGCCCGCCGGTCCCTCCGGCCGCTCGAAGGTCTCGCTCTCAATCCAGCGAATATCGACCTTCACGTTGTTGGCGTAGCCGCCGTGATGAAGCGCCTCGATCAGCGACTTATAGGCATCCTTCATGCCGGTGTATTTGCCGACGACCGCAATTGAAACGGCGCCGTCCGGATTGCGGATACGCTGGGAAATGGCTTCCCATTTGGCGAGATCGGGCTTCGGGGCGACTTTAACGTCAAAGTGTTCGAGCAGGGCCGTGTCGAGACCCGACTCATGGTAGGCGAGCGGCGCTTCGTAAATGTTCGCCAGGTCGCGCGCCTCGATGACGTGGCTTTCACGCACGTTGCAGAACAGACCGATCTTACGGCGTTCCTCGCGCGGAATAGGCCGGTCGCATCGGCACAGGATAATATCGGGCTGGATGCCGATTGAGCGCAGCTCCTTCACCGAGTGTTGGGTTGGTTTGGTCTTCATTTCGCCGGCCGAGGCTATGAACGGCAGCAGCGTGAGATGAATGAACGCCGGAGCTGGATCGAGTTCGTTGCCTAGCTGGCGGATCGCTTCAAAGAACGGCAAGCCTTCAATGTCGCCCACCGTGCCGCCGATTTCACACAGCACGAAATCGGCGCCGCCATGATCGGACAGGATGAACTGTTTGATCGCATCGGTGACGTGCGGGATCACCTGCACCGTGGCGCCGAGGTAATCGCCGCGCCGCTCCTTGGCCAATATCTCCTGATAGATTCGCCCGGAGGTCGTGTTGTCGAACTTGGTGGCCGATACGCCGGTAAAACGCTCGTAGTGACCAAGATCGAGGTCGGTTTCGGCGCCATCGTCGGTCACGAACACTTCGCCGTGCTGATAGGGCGACATCGTTCCGGGATCGACGTTCAGGTACGGGTCGAGCTTGCGCAGCCGGACCTTATAGCCGCGCGCCTGCAGCAGCGCTCCCAACGCCGCGGAGGCGATGCCTTTTCCCAAGGAGGAAACGACCCCGCCGGTAATGAACACGTATCGCGCCATTGCGCCTTTCCCGTTCGCATTCCGGGACGGCCGCCGTCCAACTCGATTTCAAAACGCGAAGAATCAGATCCGCCCGACTCTATTCGTCAGGCCCGGCCCGTCCCTTCGGTTTCTCGGCTGGGATTTGAGGCTCGTTTGATTCGGTCGGCTTTACACTCGTTAACGACGCGGGAGGGGCAATTTGCGCAGAGGGCCGCACCGTGGGCTTCACCGCAGCGACGAACGCACCCGGGCTTGTGGACGGTTTGGGTGCAAGGCCTGCCGCGGGTGTTGCCGGCAAAACGGAACTCGCGGGCGCCGGGCCGATCGGTTTTGTCGCCGCGGCGGGCGCCGGGCCGATGGGCTTTGGCGCGGCGGCGGTCGCTGGAGCTGGAGGTATTTCCGGGAGAGGCGCGGCCCGCTGCACGACGGAATCGGGGGCCGGCACCACCTCCCCCGCCGGCGGAACGGCCGGCGCGGCAACCGCAGGCGGTTGCAGAATGGCCGCGGGCGCCGGGGCCGGCGCCGGCCCCGGCTTGACGTTGGCTTTGGTCAGCCGGTCAAACATTTCTGTTATGGGGGCCAGCGGCGAAGACGTTGAGGCGTCAACCACCGACTTCGGGCCGCGCGCGCCCCCGGCGAGCAAAGTCAAAGAGATCGATGTTATGAAAAACACGGCGCCCAGGATGCCGGTGCCGCGGGCGAGCACATTGGCCGCCCCGCGCCCGGAAATCATGCTGCCGCCGCCGCCGCCCATGCCAAGCGCCCCGCCTTCGGACCGCTGCAGGAGGACCATGCCGACAAGCACAACCGCCACCATCAGGTGCAGGGCGAGGATCACGTTGATCATTCCCAAACAACTCCCAAGACACCAAAACCTTGACGCCTAAAATGCGAAAAAGACCGAAACCCAAGGACTTGCGCCCGAGGTCGCGGCCTGCCGGCGTGTGCATAACCCAGGCAAACCCGAAACGCCAGCGGCGCCGGCTCACGCCCTCGCCGCAGGATGGGCGGCGATAATCGCCGAGAAGTCGGCGGCTTTGAGGCTGGCGCCGCCGACCAGCGCACCATCGACATTTTCTGCCGAAAATATCTCCGCGGCGTTGGCCGGTTTGACCGATCCGCCGTACAGCAAGGGGGTGGAAGCGGCCAGCTCCTCGCCCAACGCCCCCCGAAGCACCGCGTGAATTTCGGCGATCTCAGCGATCGTTGGGGTCAGGCCCGTGCCGATCGCCCAAACGGGCTCGTAGGCCAGCACAAACGCGCCAACAGCCGGCGCGCACGCCGCCGCCTGGGCCGCGACCACGGCGCTCGCCCGCCCCGCCTTGCGCTCCTCGATCGTCTCGCCGACGCAAATGACGGGGATCAGGCCTGCCGCGATGGCGCGCCCTGCTTTAGCCCCTACCAGAAAGTCGCTTTCGCCATGGTCGCGGCGCCGCTCGGAATGGCCGACAATGACGTACTGCGCCCCGCAATCGACCAGCATTTCCGCGCTAATATCGCCCGTGCGAGGCCCGTCGGGCTCGGCTGAAACGTCCTGTGCGCCCCACGCAACCGGCGAAGCTACAAAACGCCGCGCCGCTTCGGCCAGCAAGGTAAAGGGCGGGCAGATCACGACATCCGCGCCGCCCAGGCCGCCAAGCGCGCCTTCAAGCGCGGCGACCTCGTCGAGGTCGGCCAGCCGCCCAAACATTTTCCAGTTCCCAACCACTAGAGGCCGCCGCCCCGCCTGCGTTACCCTGCTCAAACCAACACCCGCTTTGAATCCGGGGCGCCGCATTGATGCCGCGCCCGGCTGTGACTAAGTTCCGCGCCCCAAGGCAATGCTCGCCCGCACGGTTCGGAAAAACAGGAACGACCTATGCTTACTGGATTGCGAAAAGTCACGCGCGGCTGGATTGCGGGTGGGTTGCTTGGCTTGCTTGTAGTGGCGTTCGCGATCTGGGGAATCCCTCACGACATTCTGAATTTCGGCTCGCCCAACGAAGTGGCGTCCGGCGATGGCGTCAAGGTCACCTCGGCGGAATACAAACGCGCCTACGACGCCGCGCTTCAGGAGTATACGCGTCAGAGCGGCGGCCGCTCGCTCACATCGGAAGAAGCGCGCGCCCAGGGCGTTGATGTGGTTGTGCTCCAGCGGCTGGTCACGCAGGCGGCGCTTGAAAGGCTCGCGGGGAAGATGGGCTTTCACGCTTCCGACGCCATGGTGGCCAAGCAGATCCGCGAAGAACAAGCCTTCCGCAGCCAACTGACGAAGAAGTTCGACCGGGCGACTTATGAGAGTCTGCTCAACCAGAACGGTCTTACGCCAGAGATTTTCGAAGCCAATCTGCGGAGCGATCTGCGGCGCACGCAACTGGCTTTGCCCCTTGCCGTGGGCGGCTACGCGCCAAAGAGTTTCGCCAAGCTGATCTACACCTACGAGACCGAGCAGCGCACGATTATCGCCGCCGGCGTTCCGCCCAATAGCGTTGGCAAACCGCCAAATCCAACCGAAGCCGACCTGCAGGCTTTCTACAAGGAAAACCAGGCGCGCTTCGGCACGCCCGAATACCGCACTGTCACGCTGGCGATCGCGCGCCCCGACCTGTTCATGGCAAAAGTCGAGGTGCCGGAAGAGAAAATCAAAGAGACCTACGAATTCCGCAAGGGCGGACTGGGCGGCGGCGAGAAGCGCTCTTTCGTTCAGATCAGCGCCGCCAGCCGCGAAGCCGCAGCCGAAGCGGCGCGGCGCCTCGCCGCCGGCGAGGATGCAAAAAAGATCGCCGACTCGCTCAAGCTCCAGGTGGTGCCGTTCGACGACGTCGCCAAAGCGCAGGTCGTCGACCCCGCCCTCGCCGACGCAGTGTTTTCGCTGAAGGAAGGCCAGACGACTGGCGCCGTGCAAGGCAAACTTGCATGGGCGGCGGCGCGCGTAACCAAGGTGACTGTCAGCCAAGCCCCCTCTTACGAATCCATGCGGGAAACGCTCCGCGCGGAACTTGCCCACGAAGAAGCGGAGAATGCGCTGAACGACGCCGTGCAGAAGTTCGACGACGAACGCTCCGGCGGAAAGTCTCTGGAAGAAGCAGCAAAATCGACGGGTCTGCTCGTCGTGCCCTACGCCAAGGTCGATGCGCAGGGCCGCGATGGCGGCGGGGCGCCCATCCAGGGCATCGCCGACAATCCGGCGCTGCTGAAGGCGATCAACGCGACCGCGGTCAACGAGAGCGGCGAATTCACGCCGATCGCAAACGGCGGCGGTTATGTGCTGGCGCGCGTAGATGCCGTTATTCCTGCGGGCGTTCGCTCTTTCGCCGAAGTGCGTCCGCTGCTTGTCTTGGGCTGGCAGGCAAAGCAGACGGCTGCGGCGATCCGCAAGGTCGCCGACGAGTTCGTCGCCGCCGTGAAGGCCGGCAAGCCGTTTGCGCAAACTGCGCGGGCGCGCAAGCTCACTATCCTTGCGGACAATCAGACCTATAGCCGGCAGTCCATCGGATCTACGCCGCTTGCCCCGCTCGCCAGCGCCATTTTCGGGGCGCGGGAAGGCGAGCCGGTCGCTGGGCCCGACGCTCGCGGTCAGGCGATTTTGATCGCCCAGGTGCTCAAGATCGAACGTCCCGATCCTGCTGGCAATGGGGCCCTGTTCACCCAGGCCCAACAAGCGGCGGCTAATTTCCTGGACACCGACATGCTCACCGCCGTCCAGCAATCGGCGGTGCAAGAGGCGAAGATCAAGACAAACGACAAGCTGCGTCTGCAAACGCTCGGCTTCACCGAGACCGAGAACAGCGAAACTCCATGATCGAGTTTTCGCCGCGGCGGTTCGACTTCGACGCCGCCTTTGCGGAAGGCAAGCCGCAGCTTCTGTGGACCAAGATCATCAGCGATCTTGAGACGCCGGTTTCGGCGCTGCTTAAGCTTGGCGCTGGGGCGCCAGGCTCTTTTCTGCTCGAATCCGTGGAAGGCGGCGATTGGCGCGGGCGCTATTCAGTGATTGGCATGAAACCCGACCTTGTCTGGCGGGTGAAGGACGGTCGCGCCGAGATCAGCAAGGGAAAGTTCGGCGATCTTTCGTTCAAGTCGCAAAAGCTCGCGCCAATCGATGCGCTGCGGCGCGTGATCGCCGAGTCGGCTATCGAAATTCCGCGGGAACTGCCGCCCATGGCGGCGGGCCTGTTCGGTTTCCTCGGCTACGACATGGTCCGCTACGTCGAAAAATTGCCGAACCCGCCGAAGGATCATCTGGGACTGCCAGAGGCCTTGCTGACGCGGCCCTCCGTGGTGGCGATTTTCGACAATGTCGCGCACGAGATCATTCTGGTGACGCCTGTGCGGCCTGGCCGTGAAAAGGATTCTGGCGCCGCCTTCGCGGCCGGCAAGGCGCGTCTTGAAACGGCGATCAAGGCGCTGGACAAGCGCGCCCCGGCAAAGCCCGACGCCGTCGCCCCGCCCGATCCCCCGGAAACGCCGACATCGAACACCGAACCTGGCGAATATCGCGCCATGGTCGAACGCGGCAAATCCTACGCGCGCGCGGGCGACATTTTCCAGGTTGTTCCGAGTCAGCGTTTTTCGGCGCCGTTCCCGCATGCGCCGTTTGCGCTCTACCGCGCGCTCCGCCGGCTCAACCCGTCGCCGTTTCTGTTCTATCTGAATTTCGATGATTTCGCGATTGTCGGATCGAGCCCGGAGATCCTGGTGCGCCTGCGCGATGGCGTTGTGACGGTGCGTCCGATTGCGGGAACGCGGCCCCGCGGCGCAACGCCGGCAGACGATGCGCGCCTCGAAGAGGAATTGCTCGCCGATCCGAAGGAACGCGCCGAGCACCTGATGCTGCTCGATCTTGGCCGCAATGACGTCGGCCGGGTGGCGCGGCGCGGCAAGGGCGGCAACGATCCGAAGACCGCCGGCGGCGTGCGCGTGACGCAAAGCTTCACGGTGGAGCGCTACAGTCATGTCATGCACATCGTGTCGAACGTGGAGGGTGCGCTCGCGGCTGAACACGACGCGATCGACGCGTTGTTCGCCGGCTTTCCCGCTGGCACGGTTTCGGGCGCGCCAAAAGTGCGCGCGATGGAGATCATCGACGAACTCGAAAAGTCCAAGCGCGGCGTCTATGCCGGCGGGGTGGGTTATTTCACCGCCAACGGCGAGATGGACACCTGCATCGCGCTGCGCACCGGCGTGATCAAGGACGGGGTGCTGCACGTCCAGGCCGGCGGCGGCGTGGTGCTCGACAGCGATCCGCAATTGGAACTGGAAGAAACCCAGCACAAGGCGCGGGCCCTGTTTCGCGCCGCCGAAGAGGCTTGGCGTTTCGCCTGAACCGACCGCGCCGCTGCCCTTCCCTCTTCCCCGTGCTAGAAGCCTTTCCCCATGATCCTCGTCATCGATAATTACGACAGCTTCGTCTACAATCTGGTCGATTACATCGAAACGCTTGGCGCGCCGACGAAAGTCGTGCGCAACGACGCGATGACCGCGGCGGCTGCGCTGGCCTTAAATCCCGACGCTATCGTTTTGTCGCCTGGGCCTTGCACCCCGAACGAGGCTGGCGTCTGCCTCGACCTCTTGAAAACAGCGCCGGAATCCTTGCCGATCCTGGGCGTATGCCTGGGCCATCAGGCAATCGGCCAGGCCTTCGGCGGCGAGGTGGTTTCCGCCAAGGCGATCATGCACGGCAAGATTTCGCGCGTGCGCAATAATGGCGGCGGCTTGTTCGCCGGGTTGCCGGGAGAATTTAACGCCACGCGCTACCACAGCCTGGCTGTCCGCCCGGAGACCTTGCCCGCCGCGCTCGTCGCCGACGCGCACACCGAGGACGGAGAGATCATGGGCATGCATCACGCCACGCGCCCGATCTTCGGCCTGCAATTTCATCCGGAATCGATCGCCTCCGAACACGGCTACGATCTTCTGCGCGCCTTCCTGCGCCAGGCGAAGGCGATTGCATGAGCGCCGAGTTCGCCGATCTCCTAGCTACGCTAGAAGCCCAAAAGCATCTCGACGATAGCGACCTCGATCGCATTTTCGCGATCGTCATGGACGGCGCGGCGCCAATCGAGCAGATCAAGCCGTTTCTGCTCGCGACCGTTCCCCTGATGAACGATCCGCACGCGCTTGCGGCGGGCGCGCGAGCGCTGCGCGAGCGCATGGTGCGCGTGAGCGCGCCGGAAGGCGCGATCGACGTGTGCGGCACCGGCGGCGACGGCGCCCATACGCTCAACATTTCCACCGCCGTGGCGTTCGTCGTGGCCGGCTGCGGCGTGCCGGTGGCTAAGCATGGCAATAGGGCGATGAGTTCCAAATCAGGTGCGGCGGACGTGCTTGAAGCTTTGGGCGTGAAACTCACGGCCGACGTGCCGACATTGGAGCGATGTCTGCGCGAAGCGGGCGTGGCGTTCCTGTTTGCGCAGAACCACCATCCGGCAATGCGCCATGTCGGTCCAGCGCGGCGCGAAATCGGCCAGCGCACGATCTTCAACCTGCTCGGCCCGCTGTCGAACCCGGCCGGCGTGAAGCGTCAATTGGTCGGCGTATTTGCGCCGGATTTTGTGTCGCCGATGGCCGAGGCGCTCAAGCTTCTCGGCGCTGAGCGCGCCAGCGTGGTTCACGGCGCCGGCGGGCTCGATGAGCTATCCTTGGCAAGCGAGGCGGGCGCGTTGGCTAGTCAACCCGAGAACCTCGTGGCCACGCTGGCGAACGGCGCCATCACCACGGCTTACGTCGGCGCCAGCGAGGCGGGCGTTACGGTGCTTATTGATGGGGCGGCGCTCCGCGGCGGCGCCGCGGGCGAAAACGCCGCCGCGCTTTGCGACCTGCTGAACGGAAAGACGCACAACTCAGCCTACGAAAGCATTGTGAACCTGAACGCTGGCGCCGCGTTGATGGTTGCCGGAACAGCCCGGACCCTGGCTGAAGGTTTTGAGATGGCCAAGGATGCCTTGCGCGCGGGGCGCGCCAAACAAGCCCTTGACGCGCTGATCGCGATTACAAATTCATGAGCGACACGCTTTCCCAAATCCTCGCCTACAAGGCCGAAGAAGTCGCCGCGCGCAGAGCAAAGCGTCCGCTGGCGGCGGTTGAATCAGAAGCCAGCGCGGCGCCGCCCGTGCGGCCGTTCGCCGATGCATTGGCGGCGGAGGCAAAGACCGGTTTTGCGCTCATCGCGGAAATCAAGAAAGCCAGTCCCTCGCGCGGGTTGATCCGCGCTGATTTCGACGTGCCGGCTTTGGCTAAGGCGTACGCCGATGGCGGGGCCGCGTGCCTTTCAGTGCTGACCGATGAACCAAGCTTTCAGGGACAAGACTCCTTTCTGGTCGCGGCGCGCGCGGCGTGCGCTTTGCCGGTCCTGCGCAAGGACTTCATGATTGATCCCTGGCAAGTCGCGGAAAGTCGCGCGCTCGGCGCCGACGCGATCCTGATCATCATGGCGGCTGTTTCGGATACGCTCGCGCGCGACCTGGCGGAGGCCGCCGCATTCTGGAAGATGGACGCGCTCGTAGAGTGCCATGACGAAGCAGAAATTGATCGGGCGTTGGCCCTGCCCTGTAAGCTGATTGGCGTGAACAATCGCGACCTGCGCAGCTTCAAGACCGATCTCGCGGTCACTGAACGGTTGGCGCCGAAAGTGCCCCCGGACAGGCTGGTCGTCGCCGAGTCCGGATTATTCACGCATGGCGATCTTGTGCGCCTGGCTGGAGCGGGCGCTGGCGCCTTCCTGATCGGCGAGGCCCTGATGCGCCAGGCCGATGTCGCTACGGCAACCAGGGCCCTGCTGCACGGCTGTTGACATATTTTCCGAACGGATAGAGAACAGGGCGTGATCTTTTGTTCCGGGGCCTGTGAGCAATGCTGACATCCAAACAGCGCGAGCTGCTGCTTTTCATCCACCAGCGGATCAAGGAGGGCGGGGTTTCGCCATCCTTTGACGAGATGAAGGAAGCACTCGATTTGGCGTCCAAATCCGGCATCCACCGGCTGATTACGGCGCTGGAGGAGCGGGGCTTCATCCGCCGCCTGCCTCACCGGGCCAGGGCGCTCGAAGTATTAAAATTGCCAGACTCGGCCACCCTGTCCGCTCCGCCGCGCGGGCGCGGCAATTTCAGACCCAGCGTGGTCGGCCCTGCGGCGCGCACGGCGAATGCGGGCGAAGTGCCGGTCCTCGGCAAGATCGCCGCGGGCGTGCCCGTCGAAGCAATCGAGACCGAGATCGGCCGCGTCCCGCTACCGCCTGAATTGGGCGAGCCCTCCGAGCATTTCGCGCTCGAGGTAAAAGGCGATTCCATGATTCAGGCCGGCATTCTCGAAGGCGACGTCGTGATCATGAAAAGATGCGATACGGCCAATACCGGCGACATCGTGGTGGCGCTTGTGGATGAGGAAGAAGCGACCCTAAAGCGGCTGCGCCGACGCGGCAATTCGATCGCGCTGGAAGCGGCGAACCCTGCTTACGAAACGCGAATTTTCGGCCCGGACCGCGTGCGGATTCAGGGCAAGCTCGTGGCGCTGTCGCGCCGCTATTAGCCTCTTTAAAAGAAGCTATCGCGGCTGAAGCGGGCTCGCCCACGTACGCAACGCTGCGCCTTGTGCAAAGCGTACATCGACCGCACCGGCGCTTTCGGTAATCGCCGCGCCGCCTCGCCGGCTCAAATCGGCTGGTTCGATCAATGCCGCGGGCCGGCAGGTCTCGCGCCATTCGCGCGGCGCGGGCGTTTGCGCAATCACTATGGCGTCTGGAACGCACGCCTGATCCCAACCGCCTGCCGCGCGCACCAGCAACGCGGTGCGCTGGCTTGGCGTGCGCCAACGGCATAGCGCTTCTGAACAGTCTTCCGGCTCGGCAAGACCTGCGACCTGCACAGGGCCAAGTCCCGCGAGCTGACCCAAGCGCTCGCGCTCGAATGCGGCGCCGGACCGCGAAAGCGCCGTCCAATTCTCACCGGTCTCGCCCAACGTGCGTGCAATGATCGCCTGGCCGGCGCCGTCAATCCAAAGCATGGGGCGCGGCGCAAGCGCGTAAACGACAATCCCCGCCGCGAATGGCGCCAGCGCCGCCCATCTGACAGCGCCGCGCCAGAGGCAGCCCCACGTGATCGCGAACACACAAAGTGCAAACGCCAAATCCGGCGGACGAGGAAGATACGTTACTGCTTCCGGCCGATCGGCGAACACCTTCGCCGCGGCGATGAGAAAATCGAGCGCGCCGCCCATCGCCTTCCAGGCAGGCTCGGCCCAGCCAAACGGTGAAAGCAGCGCGCCGGCGATCGCGGCTGGCGCAATCAGGAGCGAGGTTATCGGCGTAGCGACCAGATTCGTCGGCAGCGCGTAAAGCGTCATGCGCTGGAAATGCATGAGCGCGAACGGATCGCTCGCCAGCCCCGCAACCGAACTCGCCAGCAACGCGCCAAACAGCCAATCCCAGCCGCGCTGCAGCGCGCCGATCAATAGGCCCGGCGCTGCAACCGGCAAAATGCTGCGTCGACGGGCATGATCCTCGAACGCGGCCACCAGCGCCGCCGAGGCCGCAAACGACATCTGAAAGCCGGGCGTGACAACCGCTTCAGGCGAGAGCAGCGTAACGATCAGCGCGGCCACAGCAAGGCCGCGCATGGTGATCGCCGGCCGATCGACGAGGATCGCGCCGAGCGCCACCGCGATCAGCACAAACGAACGCTGCGCCGGCACGCTGGCGCCAGACAGCACGAGGTAGAAACCCGTCGCGAGGATTGCGCCGGCCGCCGCCCATTTACGTACGGGGTAGCGCAGCGCCAGCGGCGATATGAGCGCCAGCATCAGATGCAAACCAGCATAAACAATGCCGCTGACGAGGCCCATGTGCAGGCCTGAAACCGAAAGCATATGGCCGATGCCGGAATTGCGGAATGCGAGTGTAGTTTCCGGATCAATCAGACTGAGATCGCCGGTCACCAGCGCTGCGGCGACTGCGCCGCCCTTTCCCGGCGCAGCGTCCGCGATTGTTTCGGTGACGGCGCGGCGCAACGCCGCGATCGTCAACGAGAAAGCGTCAAACCTGTCGGCTGGCGGACCGAAAAGGCCAGGCCGGCATGCCCCGTATGAAAATCCGGTGGCGCCGACGCGTGCGAAATAGGCGTTGAACGCCGCATCATAGGCGCCAGGCGCGAGCGGGCCATCGGGTGGGCGCAGTATGGCGAAGCACCTCACCGCGCGGCCTGGTTGGATGGCGCCGGCATCCGTAGTCGATATCTGGACATAGCGCGGCAGGCGCTCGACGCCCTCGATGCTGCGCACAAGAATTTTCAGGCGCGGCCGGCTGGCGCCCATGCTGGCCTCAACCACCCAGCCTTCAACGCCAACGGGATCGGCAAGCGCTGCAATGCGCGGGCCGCGAAGTGCGTCCGTGCGCGCCTGCGCGGCGGTGAAGCCAATTGCGGCCGCGGCTAATCCGGCCATCGCGGCTGCCCCGAGCAGGCACAGCCGCCGCCGGCGATCGTCCGGCGCGGCGCTGGGCGCGGCGGCCAATATCCAGCAGGCGAGCGCCGCAACGCTGCCAAGCCCTGGACCGATCCAGTGCGCCGGCTCTCCGGGCCATGCAAAATAGCCCGCCGCGCCGATCATCACGGCGAAAGGCAGCCACAGGATCGCGCGGCCCGCCTGCGCCTCAGCCAAACCGGCCCAGGTGAGGGAGAGGCGCGGCCTGCGGGCGCTGGTGGATTTAAGAACGGGCGTGCTATGCGGACGGCGCGTTTCCGCCATCCCCTCATCCGTCTGCAATCCAGCCCCGATGACTGTCGTCACGCGCTTTGCCCCCTCGCCCACGGGCTTCCTGCACATTGGAGGCGCCCGCACGGCGTTGTTCAACTGGCTTTACGCGCGTGGCCGCGAGGGGCGCTATCTGCTGCGCATCGAAGACACCGACCGCGCACGCTCCACACCCGAAGCAACCGCGGCGATTTTGGAGGGTCTCGACTGGCTCGGCCTCAACGCCGACGGGCAGACGATCTATCAATCCACGCGCGCCGATCTGCACCGCCAGGCGGCGGAAGCGATGGTGGAGCGTGGCACGGCGTTTCGCTGTTTCGTCTCGGCTGAGGAGCTGGAGGCGCGGCGCAATGCCGGCACAGCCGCCCGCGAAAAGCTAGCGGACGCGAAGAAAGCCGGCGCG
>DASZPV010000130.1:0-21724 GCA_035549875.1 Caulobacterales bacterium | reverse complement strand
TTGGTGAGCTTTACCGATTGGCCGATCGCCGCATCGTTCATCGCCTTGCCGCGCGTGGTCAGTTGCACGCCCGGCGCGACGTAGACCATCACAACAGTGTCGCCGCGCCTGACCGCCGGGGCGGCGGTGGTGAAGGAGGCGGCCTGCGCCCGCGCTGCGCCCGCGCCAAGCACGGTGATCTTGTCCACGCCCTCAGGCGGCGCCCATTCCAGTCCCGCGGCCGCCGCGGCGGCCGACAGGAAACGGGCGGAGAACGTGGCGTGCGTTCCTGACGCCGGCGCCGGCGCCACGGCCCTGCCGCTCATGTCCCCAGCGTCCACGAAAACGTCGCCGAGCGTCACCGCCGGTCCGTTGCACTGGATCAGCGATTTCAATTCCACCGGCCGGGCCCAGGCCGCGCCAGCGAGCGCGAACGTAATAAGAGATGCGGCGATCGAAGCCCTTATCATGCGTGCGGCCATGACCTTCTCCCTTTAGCGCTAGCGGACTTGCGACGTCGTCTGCAGCATTTCGTCCGAGGCGGTGATCACCTTGGCGTTCATTTCGTAGGCGCGTTGGGCTGCGATCAGCGCGGAAATTTCCTCGACCGCGTTGACGTTGGATGTTTCGAGAAAGCCCTGCATCAATGTGCCCAGACCGTCCGTTCCCGGCGTTGCGCTGGTCGGCGCGCCGGAGGCGGCGGTTTCCTTGAACAAATTGTCGCCCTGCGCATCGAGGCCGGCGGGGTTGACGAAGCTGGCCAGTTCGATCTGCCCGACTTGCGTCGGCGCCGCGGCGCCGGCGACGGTCGCCGAGACCACGCCGTCGCGTGAGATCGTCACCGCGGTTGCGCCGGTCGGGATCGTGATCGCGGGATCGATCGTATATCCCTCGGACGTAACCAATTGTCCGTCGGCGTTGATGCCAAGATTGCCGGCGCGCGTGTAAGCGGTTTCGCCCGACGGCATCAGCACCTGCAAAAACCCGCGCCCCGAAATCGCCAGGTCGTATTGGTTGCTGCTCTGGACGATATTGCCCTGTTCGGTGATCCGCCCGACCGAACCGGGCTTCACGCCGACGCCGACCTGAATCCCCATCGGCGCCACGTTGCCGTTCGCCGATGTCGTCGCGCCCGGCTTCTGCATGCTTTGATACAGCAGGTCTTCAAATTGCGCGCGCTGGCGCTTGAAGCCCGTCGTGTTCATGTTGGCGATATTGTTCGAAATGACTTCGACGTTGAGTTGCTGGGCCATCATGCCCGTGGCGGCGATCGAAAGGGAGCGCATTAGGTCATCACCTCAGCGGGAAGGGGCGGGCTGTTCATCAGGCGCGGCCCAGTACTTGGATGGCGTTTTTTCTGAGATCGTCGTCGCTGTTCACCATGCGCGCAGCCGATTCGTATGCGCGCGATATTTCAATGAGTCGCGTGAGTTCGACTACCGCCCGGACGTTGGAGCCCTCTAGCGCGCCCTGGATAACCCGGGAGTCGGATGCGGGCGCGGCGGTCTGCCCGGCGGCCGAATAGGAATTGTCGCCGACCTTTTCGAGCCCTTCGGGCGCTTCGAACTGGAAGATTCCGATCTTGCCGGCTTCGACGCCGGCGATGCTGATCGAGCCGGTCTTGTCGATCACCGGCTGCTCGCCGCGCAGATCGAACACCAGCGGCGCGCCCGATTCGCTCAGCACGGGCTGGCCGGCGGCGGACATCAAGCGCCCATCCGCGGCCAGGGTGAAGCCGCCGTCGCGCGTGTAGAGCGTTTCGCCGTCCTGTCCCTGGACCGAGAAGAAGCCGGGGCCATCGATCGCCACGTCGAGCGGATTGCCCGTGTGGGCGATCGGCCCGGCGGTCATGTCGCGCACGAGGCCCGCTTCGCGCACGAAACGGATGTCAGGCACCTTGCCCGAATCGCGCGCGTCGCCTTCGTCCATTTCGAACGCGAAATTATCGGCCTTGAAGCCGGTCGTCGCGACGTTGGCGATATTGTTGGCCACCGCCTCCATGCGGCGTTGCAAGACCATCTGGGTCTGCATGCCGATCATAAGGGCGTTGTCCATGCGCGCTCCGTTAAGGTTAAGGGCCTGCGTGCAAGTTTTCTGCCAGCGTCCCCATCAAGGCGCGCAACGCGTTAAGCTTTCGTTTATGGTAAACGCCCGGTAGGAAATCCCTCTACGCCCGGCAAAAACTGCCGCCCGTCCACCGATCCTTAACCATAAGCACAGCACCTCATGTTCTGTGGCGCGAGGAATCGCGCGCGAAGGATTTTGAGCGCCCGATGGCGAAAAAGGAAAAGCCCCCGAAGCCGCCCAAGCCGCCAAAACCCGTGAAACCCAAGAAGGGCAAAAAGGGCCAGGACGGCGCTGAGGCGATCGCGGCCGACGCCGAGGAGGCGAAGATCGCCAAGGCGCCCGGCGAGGAGGGCGCCGAGGGCGAGGAAGGGGCGCCCGCAAAAAAGAAACTCGCGGGCAAGACGCTGGTCCTGTTCATCGTGCTGCCGGCGCTGCTGCTGCTCGGCGGCGGCGGCGCGGCCGGCTATTTCCTGTTCATGGCCAAGCCGCAGGCGCACGCCGAAGCGGGGCAGGACGGGCACGGCAAGCCGAAAAAGAAAAAGGAAGGCGGCCACGGCGAAGGCGGCGCGGCAAACGCGGCGATCAAAGAGGGCGAGGACGGCGTCTATTATTACGCCATGCCCGAAATGCTGGTGAACATCACGTCGGGCGACGGCCGGCCTGTCTATCTCAAACTGAAGCTGACGATCGAGGCGCCCGATGAAGATGTCGCCGAGGCCATAGAGCCGCAATTGCCGCGCGTTACCGATCAGTTCCAGGCGTTCCTGCGCGAATTGCGCGTGGACGATCTGGCTGGCTCGGCCGGCGCCCAGCGCCTGCGCATGGAATTACTGCGGCGCGTGAACCTCGCCCTGGCGCCGGCGCAGGTCAACGCCGTGCTGATCGAAGAAATGCTGGTGCAATAGTGGCTGACGAGCAGACAGAGGCGCCGCAGGAAAATTGGGAGCCTGGCGCAGCCGCGCCCGCGCCAGCCGGCGGAGACGCGGGCTGGTCGATGAGCGGGGATGGCGGCCTGCCGCCCGGCGCGCTGGGCGCCGAGCGCGTTCTCAATCAGGACGAAATCGACAGCCTGCTGGGCTTCGCCAACGGCGACGACGCCAGCGGCGAAAAGACCGGCGTGCGGGCGCTGATCAATTCGGCGCTGGTCTCCTATGAGCGCCTGCCGATGCTGGAAGTCGTGTTCGACCGCCTCGTGCGGTTGATGACGACCAGCCTGCGCAATTTCACGTCCGACAACGTCGAAGTCAGCCTCGACAATATTTCCTCGATCCGGTTCGGCGATTATCTCAACTCGATTCCGCTGCCGGCGATCATCGCCGTGTTCCGCGCCGAGGAATTGGACAATTTCGGTCTCGTCACCATCGATTCCAACCTGATCTATTCGATCGTCGATGTGCTGCTCGGCGGGCGGCGCGGCACGGTGGCGATGCGCGTCGAGGGCCGGCCCTACACGACGATCGAGCGCATGCTGGTCACCCGCATGATCGAGGTCGTGCTGGAAGACACCAAGGCGGCGTTCGCGCCGCTGACGGACGTGCATTTCACGCTCGACCGCATCGAAACCAATCCGCGCTTCGCCGCCATCGCCCGGCCCGCCAACGCCGCGATTCTGGTCAAGCTGCGTATTGAAATGGACGACCGCGGCGGGCGCCTGGAATTGCTGCTGCCCTATGCGACGCTTGAGCCGATCCGCAAAATGCTGCTGCAGCAGTTCATGGGCGAAAAGTTCGGCCGCGATAATATCTGGGAAGGCCACCTCGCCAACGAGATGTGGCACACGGACATGGAAATCCGCGCCGTGCTCGATGAGCAGAGCGCGCCGCTGCGCCGGGTGCTCAATCTCAAGGTAGGCGACACGTTGATGCTGAGTTCCGCGCCCGACGATCTGGTTGAGTTGAAGTGCGGGGCGATTTCGCTCACGCGCGGACGCATCGGGCGCATCGGCCACAAAGTGGCGGTGCGTGTGGAAGAGCCGCTGGCGCTGGGCGCCATTGCGGGAATGAAAGCGGAGTAGGCAATGCCGGACGGTTACATCGCGCTGGGTCTCAACATGGCGCTGGCCGTGCTGCTCGGCGCCGTGCTGTTTTTCTGCTGGCGGCTGGAGAGTAAACTGGCGGCGCTTCGCTCGGGCCAGGATGGGGTGCGCGCCGCGGCGATCGAACTCAAGCAGGCGGCGGCGCACGCCGAAGCGGCGGTGCGCGGGCTTCGCGCGGCGGCCAATGAAACCGGCCGCGACCTGCAAGCGCGGATAGACGACGCGCGCGCCACCGCCGATCGGCTCGGCATCGGCGCGGGCCGCGTGCGCTCGTCGGCCGATGCGCAGCGCGCGGGGAGGGCGTGGTGAAATTTCCAACGCTGAAACCGCCCGCCAATGTGCGGCTGTTGCCGGCGATGATGGTGACGGCCGGCGTCGTGCTTGGCCTCAGGGCGGTGTCGCTCGCCGAGGCGGCGAGTGACACAGATACGCCGCCAGCGCCGAAAACGGCCGCGGCGGATAATGTTTCGCCAAAGCCGGGCCCCGCCGCCGCACAATCGTGTCCGGCGCCGAGCTTTGCCGACCAGGCGGGGCTCTCGGCCACCGAGGTGGAAGTGTTGCAATCCCTGGGCGCCCGCCGCACGGCGCTGGATCAGCGGCAGACCGATATGTCCACCGCCGACGAATTGCTGGCGGCCAGCGAAAAGCGCGTGAATGAACGGCTGGCTGAATTGCAGCGCGTTCAGGGCGTGGTCGAAGGCCTGCTGAACAAGCTCAACGAGGAACAGGAAGCGCGCGTGGCAGGCATGGTCACGGTCTATTCCAAAATGAAGCCGAAGGACGCGGCGAAGGTCTTTGAAGGGCTGGACGACGATATCCTGCTGCAGATCGCCGGCCGCATGAAGCAGACCAATCTGTCTGAGATCATGGGCGCGATGTCGCCCGACGCCGCCCGCCGGCTCACGAAGAATATCCTGGAGAGCAAGAAAATCCCGGATGACGCGGTCAAGGCCGCCGGTTCGCCGCCCGCTGCGGCCAAGGCCGGCTGATCGCCTTGTGGGAAACGCCGCCTCCTAACCCCGGATTAACGCGGCGCTCCACAGATTGATCGCGATGGCGCGCGCAAATCTTTCTGCCTGGGCGTTCGGCGCGGCCGCCGTGGCGTTTGCGCCCTCGGCGTTCGCGGCGCCGTTGGTGATTTCGGCGTCCGAGGATGCCGGCGGCGCCAGGCTGTCCATGCGCTACGCCGATGGCCGCGCCGCGCCGCCGCCAGCGACGGCGAGCGTGCAGGGCGGCGTCCTGGTCGTCTCGTTCGATGATCCGCTGGAGGCGGATATCTCAGGTCTGGCCGCGGGCGCGCCGAAGACGATCGCTTTCGCGCGGGCGGGCGGCGACGGAAAATCGCTGCGCATTTCCCTGCGCCGCACCGTCACGCCGAAGCTTGCCGCTTCCGGCGGGGCCAGCATCATCGCGCTGCCCGCTTCAGCCAAACCCGCGCCGGCGCCAAAGCCTCTTGAGGCGTCTGCGCCGAGCGGCGCTGCGGCGGCGGCAAAAGCGGGAGAGGCGCCGGGCAAGCCGGTGGACATGGGCGTCATCTCAGAGCTGACGCCATCGACAACCTCTACCGATGTTCTGCTCAGCGTCGGCGCGCGGCCGGAATTCACGCGGCTCTCGTTTCTGTTTCCGCATGGCGCGACGCTCGTGCCCTTGCTCAGCGGCGATCAGCTAACGCTGAAGTTTTCGCGACCCGGTGAAGTTGACATATCCGACCTGCGCATCCTGCCGCCAAAATTCCTCAAGGACGCGCGCAAGCTTTCCAAGCCTGGTCAGCCGCTGGCGTTGCAGCTCACGCTTGAGCCCGGCGTGCGCCAACGTCATTTCATCGATGGCCCGCGCGTCGTCGTCGACCTGCTGCCGCCGGAGGAAAAAAAGGCTCCGCCGCCCGCCGCTCCGGTGATCGCGCAAGCCGCGCCCGCGCCGGTAAAGCCTGCGCCCGATATCGATCCGGCGCCCAAAAGCGGCGTCGTAAAGGTCGTCGAGGAAGAAGGCGCCAGCGCCACGACGTTCGCGATGCGCTGGGCCACGCCCGCGCGCGCCGCCGCCTTTCGGCGCGGCGAAGCGATCTGGATATTGTTCGACACGAAAGCTTCGCTCGATATCAAGGGCATACCGCTCGTCGGCGCGCGGCACACAAACTTGCAGGCGATCCACGGCGAAAATGTCACCGGCCTGCGCATCGCCGCGCCGCCGGAAATTCTTGTCACCGCAAAATCGGATGGCGCGACCTGGACGTTCATCCTATCTCAACGCGCCGCGCCGCTTGAGCAGGTGGCGCCGGTTTCGCGGCAGGCTGGCGAGCAGGGCGGCTCCAAACTGGTCGCCGATTTCGCGCGCGATGGCCGCGTGCGCTGGGTCGATGATCCGGAAATCGGCGATCGTTTCGCCGCGGCGCTGATCGCCGGTCCCGTAAAAGCCGTGGACACGCGCCGCGCGACGATGGAGGCCGCGATCCTGCCCGCCGCGCAAGGCGCGGCGGTGGAGCCGCGCGCTGACGGCGTGGGCGCGGCGTTCGAGAACGGCCAATTGATCGTCAGCTGCGGCGAGGGGTTGCTCTCGTCGAATATCGGTGGGCCGGTTGCGCCAGGCGACGAACCAGACACCGCGCCCCTTACCGGGCCGGTGCTGATGGATTTGAGCCAGTTCGGCGGCCAGCCGAAAGAAAAGGCGCGCGATCTGCTTTCGCGTTTGCAGCGCACCGCCGCCGCCGAAGGCGTCGATCCCGGCGCCAAGGCCGATGCGCGCATGGCGCTGGCGCGCTTTCTGCTGGCGCAGGAATTATCCGCCGAGACACTGGGCGCGCTGCGCATCGCCGCGCTCAACCAGCCGGAATTGCAGGAAAGCGGCGAATTCAAACTGATGCGCGCCGCGGCCAATCTGATGATGGGCCGCGTGAAGGATTCGCAGGCCGATCTGGCCTCCGGCGCGCTGGCCGACGATCCCGCGGCCGCGTTGTGGCGCGGCTATGCGGCGAGCTTGCAGGAAAACTGGCCGATCGCCCGGCGTTCGCTTGAGCAGGGGCGCGGCGCGCTCGGCACACAGCCGCAAAGCTGGCGCGTCCGGTTCAATCTCACGCTCGCCGAGGCGGCGCTTGAACTCAACGATTTCGCCGCCGCTGAGCAGGCCGCCGCCGCCGCGTTCGGCGAGGCGGCGACGGACGAGCAGCGCGCCCAGGCGCAATTGCTGCAAGGGCGCCTGGCTTATGCGCGCAACGATGTGAAAGCGGCGCAGGCGATTTTCGACAAGGTTTCGATGGGCCGCGACGAGGCCGCCGCGGTGCGCGCGATTCTCGAAAACGTGAAACTCAAGCGCGAAACCAACGAGATGCCGCTGCAACAGGCCGCGGAAAGCCTTGAGGCGCTGCGTTACCGTTGGCGCGGCGATGGCGCCGAGATGGAAATCATCCAGGCGCTCGGGCATGTCTACGAGGATATGGGCCGCTGGCGCGAGGCGCTGGGCGTGATGGCTGCTGCTTCCGCGCGTTTTCCGGATTTGCAGGCTTCGCGGCGGCTGCGGATCGATATGGGCGCCATGTTCGAGCGGTTGTTCCTCGATGGCGAAGCCGACAAGTTACAGCCGATCCAGGCGCTCGGTCTGTTTTACGAGTTCAAGGATCTAACGCCCGTCGGCGCCAGCGGCGATCGCATGATCCGAATGCTCAGCGCGCGCCTCGTCAGTCTCGATCTGCTCGATAAGGCCGCCGAACTCTTGCAATATCAGGTGGACAACCGGCTCGACGGCGTCGGCCAGGCGCAGGTGGCGGCCGATCTGGCCTCGATCTATCTGGCCGATCGCCAGCCCGAAAAAGCGATGATGGCGATCGAAAGCACGCGCCAGCCCGGCATCCCCGCCAGCATCGCGGCCGAGCGGCGAATCGTCGAGGCCAAAGCGCTATTGGATTTGAACCAGTTCGATCATGTTTTCGATCTGCTCGAGAAGGACACCAGCCTCGAAGCGGCGAACATGCGCGCTGAAGTTCTGTGGCGGCAGAAAAATTGGGCGCAGGCGGCCAACGCCTTTGCGATCGTGCTGCAGCGCAGGCCGGACGAAACCGCCGATCTCAACGAGGCCGACCGGGCCAACGTGCTGCGCGCGGCGATCGCCGCCGTGCTCGGCGAAAACAAGCCCGCGCTGGACAAGCTGAAGAAAACCTACGCCGCCCGCATGGCCAAATCGCCGGACGCCGCGGCGTTCGAGCTTGTCTCGTCCAGTCCCGATCCCAGCGATTATCGCCTGCGCGATCTGGCGCGGCGCCTGGCGCGCACCGATCTGGTCGCCAAGGTGCTGGAGGATTTGAAAGCCAAGCTGGCGAAGGATGCGCCGCCGAAGGCTTAGCGGTCCAGCGGCGTGTAGCGCGCCACCGCGCCGGCGGCGAGCCTGTCGAATTCCACCGCCTCCTGGCCGAACCGTTTGCGGCAGAGCCCCATGTGCGAAAGCACGCGCTCGGCATAATCGCGGCTTTCGGCGCGGGGCAGGGCCTCCAGCATCATCAGCGGATCCTTGATGTCCGGCTGCGCCGCCTGCCAGCGCGCCAGCCAGCCGGGCCCGCCGTTATAGGCCGCGAATAGTTTCACCAGATCGCCGTCCGGCGCGCTCTGGCGCATCAGATATTCCAGATAGGACTGGCCAATGCGAAGGTTGATATTGGGATCGAGCAGTTTGTCGGGGTTCGCGCGCGCCGATGAATCGAAATCGCCTGCGGTGGAGGGCAGCAATTGCATCAGCCCGCGTGCATTGGAGCGCGACACCGCCACCGGGCTGAACCGGCTTTCCTGGCGCGTGACGGCAAGAACCGCGGCGCGATCGAACCGCCAGCCGTCCTCCGGCGCGAACGTGGTTGTTGGGCAATAGCCCCAGGCTTCGTTCGGCCCGCCATATTCGGCTGCGCGCAATTGTGCGCCGGGGGCGGAAAGCGCGTCGGCGAAATCGAGGAACAGGCGGTCCTCGCCCGGGGCGATGCGCGCGTGCAGCGTGCGCAATTCCATTTCGACGTCGGATAGCCGCCCGATCTGCGCCAGCGCCGCCGCGCGGCGCGCTTCGGCATGGCGCGTCATGAACGCCAGCGCGGTTTGTTCGTCGATCGTCGGCGGCGTGAACGCAAGGCCGGAATTCAGCCCCAACTGCGCCTCCGCGAGTTGACCGTAAAATGTCGCCGGATAGGCTGTCGCGGCTTTGAAGCGCGCCAGCGCGAGCTTGGCCTCGCCCGCGGCAAGGTGCGCGCGTCCGGCCCAATAGCGGCTGGCCGCCGCGCCCCAGCCGTCCCAATAGCGCCAGGCGCTTGCGGCGTCGAAATGCGCGGCGGCGGCTTTGTAGTCGCGCGTGCGGAACGCGATAAGCCCGAGCTGCCATTCCGCCGGCCCCTGGCGCGGGCCTGCCGCCGCCGCTTCGGCGTTCGCCGTCGCACCGGCAAGATCGCCGTCGGCAAATGCCTGCGCCGACGCGTCGAGTTGGGCGCGCGCCGGGGCGTTGTCACCCGGCGGCGCGGCGCCGGCATTGGGGAACGACCGGCGCCCAAGCGGGGCCGGCGGTCTTGGCGGGGCGGCGCCGGGCGGCTGGCGCGTCTGGGCCATCGCATAGATTTCGGGGGCGAAGGGCGAATCCGCATTGGCGCTCAGCCATTCGGCGAGTTCCTCAAACGGGGGATTGTAAATACCGCTGAGCAGCCGGCGCGCGTGCAACGCGGGGATCAGCGTTTTGTCAGAGACATCGCGAACGGCTTCATTGGCGCGCTCCCAGCGATTGGCTTCGGCCGCCGCGAAGGCGCTGCGGTAGGCCTGCTCGTCGGAGGCGGAGAGTACGAGAATGCGGCCTTCGGCGCGGGCGGCGCCCGGCGCCAGCACCATCGCCACGCAGATGATCGCCGCCGCTGCAATCGGCCTCACAGCCGCGCCCCGCGTTTGACGCCAAGCTCGTCAAGCCAGGTTTCCAGCAGCAACATATCCGCCCAGGCCATGCGCTTGTCCTGTGGACGGCGCAGCAGGTAGGCCGGATGGAACATCGCCATCGCATTCACCGGCGCTTCGTCTGGCCCTTTGTAAATCAGCCGCTTGCCGCGCAAGCGCGTGATGCCGGCGTCGCGCGCCAGCAAGGTTTGAGCGGACATGCCGCCGATCATCACCAGCAGCTTTGGCTTTTTCAATTCGATCGCGCGCTGGATGAACGGCATGCAGGCCGCGATCTCGCCTTGCGTCGGCGGCCGGTTGCCCGGCGGGCGCCAGAAGATGATGTTTGAGATGAACAGGTTGGTTGCGCGTGAGAGCCCGATGGCCGCAAACATCCGGTCCATCAACTGGCCCGAACGGCCGACGAACGGCTTGCCGATTTCGTCCTCGTCCTTGCCCGGCGCTTCGCCGACCAACATCACTTCGGCGTCTTCGGCGCCGTCGGCGAACACAGTGTTGCGCGCGGTCTTTTTCAGCGGGCAGCCCTCAAACGCGTCGAGCGCGGCGCGGAGTTCGGCCAGCGATTTGGCGGCGGAAGCGGCGGCGCGCGCGTCTTCCAGACCAGCGGCCTTGGGCGGCGACGCGGGTTGCGCGCGGGAGGCAGGCGCTGGGCGCGGTTGAGCGGGGATCGGCGCCGGCGCGGCGCGCATGATCTGGCGCGAATCCCCCAGATCGACACCCGTCAGCGCCCACCAGTCGAGCAGCGCTTCGGCGGCGCGGCGGCAGGGATCGGGCTCGGCCATAAGCGCTTGTTAGCCGCTAACGCCGCCCAGGAGGAGGAGGGGTTTCATTACCCGGTGGATAAAGTCATCCTGAACAGAGCCTTGGAGCGAGTCTGATATGGCTGACGAAACACCCGTCCGTGAAGCGATGGAATACGACGTGGTGATCGTCGGCGCGGGGCCTGCAGGGCTTTCGGCGGCGATCCGGCTCAAGCAGCTTGCGGCGGAGAAGGGCGCCGAGGTTTCGGTCGCTCTGGTCGAGAAGGGCTCGGAGGTCGGCGCGCATATTCTGTCCGGCGCGGTGATCGATCCGGTCTCGCTCAACGAATTGCTGCCGGACTGGAAGGCGCAGGGCGCGCCGCTCGATACGCCGGTGACGGAGGATCGCTTCGTCTATCTTGGGCCGGCCGGCGCGCTGCGCATTCCCTCCTGGCCGATGCCGCCGCTGATGAGCAACCATGGCAATTATATCGGCTCGCTGGCCAATCTCTGCCGCTGGCTGGCGACGCAGGCCGAAGCGCTCGGCGTGGAGATTTATCCCGGCATGGCCGCGTCCGATCTCGTGTTCGACGAGGCCGGCGCGGTGAAGGGCGTCGTGGCCGGCGTGTTTGGGGTGGCGCGCGACGGCCATCACAAGCCCGACTATCAGCCGGGCATGGAATTGCACGGCAAATACGTGCTGATCGGTGAAGGCGCGCGCGGATCGCTGGCCAAAGTATTGCAGGCGAAATTCGATCTCTGCGCCAAGAGCGATCCGCAGAAATACGGCATTGGCCTAAAGGAAATCTGGGAGGCGCCGCCCGGCAAGCATCAGCCCGGTCTGGTGATGCACACGCTCGGCTGGCCGCTCGACGACAAAACCGGCGGCGGCTCTTTCATGTATCATTGGGGCGAGAACCTGATCTCGATCGGGTTCGTCGTGCATCTCAACTACAAAAATCCATATCTGTCGCCGTTCGACGAATTTCAGCGCTTCAAGCTTCACCCTGAAATCAAGCCGTTTCTGGAAGGCGGCAGGCGCCTGGCTTATGGCGCGCGCGCTATCACCGAAGGCGGCTATCAATCGGTGCCGAACCTGGCGTTTCCCGGCGGCGCGCTGATCGGCTGCTCGGCCGGGTTTATCAACCTGCCGCGCATCAAGGGCAGCCACAACGCGATGAAGTCGGGCATGCTGGCCGCGGAGAGCGCATTCAGCGCATTGCAAATGGGCCGCCAGCGCGACGTGCTGGAGGGTTACCAGTCTGCGTACGAGGTCAGCCGCATCTGGAAGGATTTGCGCCTGGTGCGCAATGTGAAGCCGCTGCTCACCCGCTTCGGCACGACGCTCGGCATGCTGCTCGGCGGCTTCGACATGTGGATAAACACACTCACCGGCGGGTTTTCGTTCTTCAGCACGCTAAAGCATCACAAGACCGACGCGGCGGCGACGGAGCCGGCCGCCAAGCACAAGCCGATCGCTTATCCCAAACCGGACGGAAAAATCAGTTTCGACAAGCTGAGTTCAGTGTTTCTGTCCAACACCAATCATGAGGAAGATCAGCCGGTTCATCTGGTGCTGAAAGATCCCGGCGTGCCGATCTCGCTCAACTTGCCGGTGTATGCCGAGCCGGCCCAGCGTTACTGCCCGGCCGGCGTCTACGAAGTGCTATACGATGCCGCTGGGGCCAATCCGCGCTTCCAGATCAACGCGCAGAACTGCGTTCACTGCAAAACCTGCGATATCAAGGACCCGTCGCAGAATATCGTCTGGACCACGCCGGAAGGCGGCGGCGGGCCGAATTATCCAAATATGTAGGCAATTGAGAGGTTGGGCCTGCGCCGCTTACTATCGCGCTTCACGAGTCGGGGTTTTGGCGTAAGCTCCGTGCAGGAGACTTCCATGAAGCAGCGCCCGGCCGGCCTTTTTGCAGCATTGATTCTGCTGGCGTCGACGCCGTCCGCTTTCGCCCAATCCGCTCTCGCCCAGGCCGCGCCCGCAGCGGCGCCATCCAAGCCGTCGCCGGCGGCGCAAGCAGAAATTGACAGAATTCTCGCCGCCGACATGGAGGGTTACCTCGTCAGCGCGCGGCAGAATTTCGACAGCGCCCGCACAGTGGTTCACGCCATCGCCATCGGCGTCGATGATATCGCCGCCGGCAACCCGAATGCGGCGGCGGCCACGATCGCCACTTTGCCGGCGCGCCGCAAAACCACGGTTACCGATCTGCTCGACATGTGGATCGCCCTGGCGCGAGACGACAAGCCCGAGGCCCTTCAGCGCGCCGCCTTGGCCAAGGCGCGCCTTTCAAAAACGCTCGGCCTGTTGGCCCCGGCCTTGATCGAGGAATCCAGCGGCGATCTGGCGCGCGCGGCTGATGCTTACGCCAACGCCATCGATCAACTGGACGTCTCGCCGCTGCCGGACTCGCCGTCGGGCCGCGACGCCGCCGAGCGTTTCATCGAAGCGCCCCGCACCGCGCAGGTGATTTACCGCGCCGCGCAGGTCAATCATCGGCTCGGCAGGAAAGACGAGGCGGTGAAGTATTATCTCCTGTCCGAGCAGTTCGCGCCGAATTCTCCCGATATCGAAGCCAATCTCGCGCGCGCCGAAAACGGCGCGGCGCCGTTCGAGCCCGCGCTCACCATGCGCTCGGGCCTCGGGCGATGGTTGCTGATGTTGTCATTTCAATACCAGAGGGACGCCGCCGAGCGGGCGGCGGCGCGCGGCGCTGACGCCGCCGCGACGGCAGATCCGCTTGCGGCGCTGGACGGGGCGCTGATCGCCCAGCTTGGCCTGCGCCTCGATCCGGGGGCGGACGATTGGCGCGTCGCGGCCGCCGCCGAACTCGCCGAACGCGACGCTTTTGCCGGGGCCGAAAAGCTGGCGCGCGCGGTTCGCGATGAAAGTCCCTATGCGGCGGAGGCCAAGCTGGTCCTCGCGCGCGCCGCCGTTGGCCGGAATCGCGATGCCGAAGCGGCCACGGTGCTGGCCGCCGCAATGAAGCTCGGCGCCGGTCGGTCGGGTATCCTGCTCGAGGCGGGCCGCAACCTGGCGGTAATCGGGCGATACGATGAATCGCGCCAGGCCCTGGGCGCCGCGATTGAATCCGCCGGCAACAGCCCGGATAAGGCCGCCGCCTATCTGGCGCGCGCCGGCGCCAATTATCAGGCGGGCCGGCTGGTCGAGAGCGCGCAGGACGCGCGCGACGCCATGGCCACGCAACAGAGCGACGACGTGCGCCTCTCCGCCGCCGGCTATCTGGCCGCCACGCCGGACGGCTGGTACGAGGCGGTAAGGATCGGGCGCGGCCTGCTGCTTACCCGTCCCCACAATGTCGATACGATGAACACGCTCGGCTATGCGCTGATCCAACGTGAGCAGGGGCTTGACGAAGGGTTCAAACTACTGCGCCAGGCCGTCGATATCGATCCGGCCTATTATCCGGTCGTCGATAGCCTGGGCTGGGCCTACTACCAGTACGGCGATTTCGAAAATGCGCTGAAGTTCGTCGCCCAGGCCAATGAGCTGAGCCTGTCTGGCAACGCCGAGGTGCTGGATCACCTCGGCGACATCTACTGGCGGATCAATCGTCAGAAGGATGCCCGCGAGACGTGGAAAAAGGCGCTGACGGTGCGCCCCGAGGCGCTGCGCCGCGTCGAACTGGAGCAAAAACTCGCCAAAGGCCCCGCCATGCCGGCGCCGGTGAAGCGGGAAGAGCCGATCGTCGATAGCCCCGGCCGCCGCGCCGCGCCGAGCAAGATCTGATGGTAGCCGCCGAGCGCGCCGAGGGGGTATAGGAGGCTGATGACCTCCGTTAGACCCTGGTTGTTCCTCGCGCTTTTGGTCGGCGTCTCCGGATGCGCCGCCAATGGCGCGCAACATAGCCAGACCGAGGCCGCCCTTTACGGCGATTATTTGATCGGGCGCTACGCCGATCTGCAGCGCAGCGACGCCGACGCAACCACGCGTTACTTGAGCGCCCTGAGACTGGCGCCGCACGATGAAACCTTGCTCAAGGGCGCGGTGGAAAGCGCGCTGGCCGCTGGCGATATTGCCCGCGCCCAGCAGGCTGCGCAGATGGCGCACAAGCAGGGCGCCGAGAGCGAATTGGCGCGGCTGACGCTGGCGGCGATCGCGCTGCGCGACGGCGACTATGCGGCGGCTTCATCATCGCTGGCGCGCATGCCCGCCGGCGTTCTCGACCGCACCGCCGCGCAGATGCTCTCGGCCTGGGCCGTGACCGGGCAGGGCAGGCTCGACGAAGCCCTGGCCGCGATGGCCTCAGGCCGCGCGGATTCCGTTTTGACCCGCATGGCGCTGGGCCAAAGCGCCATATTGCTCGACAACGCTGGCGAGACGGATCAGGCGCTGGCCGCATACGAGCGCGCCGAGAAGAACGGGTTTCGCGGATCGGCGGTGGTGTTGCGGCACGGCGCCTTGCTGGAGCGCATCGGCCGGACGCCAGACGCGGCGGCGCTTTATCATTCCATTCTCAGCGCCGGGCCGGACGATCCGGCGGCGCGCGCGGCGCTGGCGCGCCTGGAAGCCGGCGTCAAGCCGCCGCTCGCGCCAACAATCGCCGAAGGCGCGGCGCTGGGATTGCTCACGCTCGCGGGCGCGGTGGTCGGCCAGATCGATGTGGATTATTATCTGCCCTATCTCACCTTGGCGCAGATGCTCGATCCCGAGTTGGACGCCGCCTGGCTCGTCGCGGGTGAGGCGCAACGCCAGATCAAAAAGCCAGGCGCGGCGCGCGCCGCGCTGCAGCACGTCGCGCTTACCTCGCCCTGGTACGAAGTGGCGCAGGCGCGCATTGCGCTATCCTATCGCGACGAAGACAACACCGACGAGGCGCTGGCGGTCGCCAAAGCGCTGGCAGAGCGTACCGGCGGCCGGCTCGCCCGCGTCACGCTGGCCGATATCCAGCGCGGCGCCGACCAGTGGAAAGAAGCCGAAGCCATCTATGACGGCCTGATCGCTGAAAATCAGCCAGCGAAGGCGGCCGATTGGTCGCTCTATTTCGCCCGCGCCGCATGCCGGGAGGAACTCGGCCGGTGGAGTGAGGCGGAAGCGGATTTGAAGCGCGCGCTCGAACTGGCGCCCGATCAGCCGGAAGCGCTCAATTTCCTTGGCTATTCGTGGGTGAGCAAAGGCATCAACCTCAGCAAGGGCCTGGCATTGCTCCAGCGCGCGGTGTCGCTGAGTCCGGACTCCGGATACATCATCGACAGTCTGGGCTGGGCCCAGTTTCAGATGGGTGATTTTACCACCGCCGTCGATACGCTGGAGAGCGCCGTCAGCCTCGATCCCCAGGACCCGACGCTGAACGAACATCTCGGCGATGCCTATTGGCGCGTGGGGCGGCGGATCGAGGCGCGGTTTCAATGGACCCGCGCGCTGGATCAGCATCCGGACAAGGATGAAAAACCGGCGCTTGAGCAAAAGCTGAAGGCGGGCTTGCCGCCGGCCCAACGTTCCCCGCGCTGAACGTGCCTGCCGTACGGGCGTTTGCGCCGGCGAAAATCAATCTTGCGCTGCATGTCGGCCCGCCGCGCGCCGACGGGCGCCACGGCCTCGCCAGCATCGTGGCATTTTGCGACGCCGGAGACTGGATCGTGTTGGAGGAAGGCTCGCCAGGCCTGACCGTCACCGGACCGTTCGCCCCGGCCTTGGCTGGCGAGGCTGACAATCTTGTGACGCGCGCGATCGCGCTTGTCGCGCCGGGGCGGGCGGTGAGCGTTAGGTTGGAAAAGAACCTGCCCGTCGCATCGGGCATCGGCGGCGGGTCGGCGGACGCCGCCGCGGCGCTGCGCGCGGCGCGGCGGTTGTTCGATCTGCGGCTCGGCGACGGCGAACTTGCGCGCCTGGCTGGCATGCTCGGCTCGGACGTGCCGGCCTGCGTGCATTCCCGCGCCGCGCTCATGCGCGGGACCGGCGAAGATATTGCGCCCATAACGCTGTCGGACCTGTTCGCCGTGCTGGTCAATCCTGGCTTTCCTTTATCGACGGCGGCGGTCTACCGCCGTTTCGATGAGCGCGCCGCTTGGGGAAGTCTCGATATTAAAGCGCCGCCGCCGGACGCGCGATCGGCGATCACGGCGCTCGGCGCGATGCGCAACGATCTTGAGGCGGCCGGCGCCGATCTGGCGCCGGAGATCGGTGCTGCGCTGGCCGCTTTGCGCGCGCTGGACGGCGTTCGCCTCGCCCGCATGTCCGGCAGCGGCGCGACCTGCTTTGGCCTGGCCGACGATCTGGACGCCGCGCGCAGGTTTGCCGATCGCCTCCGGCAGGATCATCCCGCTTGGTGGACCTGCGCCGTACGGATTGGCGCGATTGACGTTCTCCCGATGCGGGTCTAACGCGCCTTGATGCGGTGGGACTTTCTAGCGCTTACGTTATTGGCCGGATTGATCAGCGCCGGCGTGTCGCCGCTCGTGATCGCGGCCGGCATTCCCGATGCGCCCGACGGCGCGCGCAAGGCCCATAGCCAAGTCACACCGACGAGCGGCGGCCTGGCGATCGCAGCCGGCTTTGCCGCCGCGATCGCCGCTCTGGCGATGTGGCCCGGCGCGCGGTGGGAAGAAATGCTCGGCGTCGAGATGATCGGGCATCTGGCCCTGGCGGCGGCGCTGGCCTTCGCCGCCTTTCTGGTCGGGCTGGCCGACGATGTGCGTCCGCTTGGCCCACGGTTGAAATTCGGTCTGCTCGCAGTGTTTTCATTGTGCAGCGGCCTGTTTCTCGCGCGTGTGGAGATCATTCCGTTCTTCAGCGGCGCTGTCGCGCCGATCGGGCCGATCGTTGGCGTGGTCGGCTCCGCGCTTTGGATGTTCACGATCATCAACGCTACGAATTTCATCGACGGCGCCAACGGCCTCTCGATGGGCTCAATGGGGTGCGGGCTGGCGGGGCTGGCGGCGATCGCCTTGTTCAACGGCGCGTATGACGCCGCGATCCTGGCGCTCGCCGGAATGGGCGCGGCGTTCGGGTTTCTGGTCTGGAACTTTCCGCGCGGCCTGATTTTCGCCGGCGATGCGGGCGCTCTGTTTATTGGCGCGCTTGCCGGCGCGGCCTCGCTCGTGGCGATCGAGAGCGGCGGTGTTTCGCCGTTCATTCCGCCGCTGCTGTTTTTCCCGATCCTTGCCGACGTGCTGCTTACCCTTGCCTGGCGCCTCAAGCGCGGCAGGCCGCTTCTGGCCTCGCATCGCGATCACCTGTTCCAGATCGGCCTGCGCGCCAATTTTGGTCACGCCCGCGTATCGCTGATCTACTGGGCGCTGACGGCGCTTTGCGCGCTCATCGCCGTGCTGGCCGATCGGCTTGAACGCGCCGCGCCGACCTTCGCCCAAGACGGCGACGCATCAAATTGGGCCGGGCAGAGTCTGGCGCTCGTCGCTTCCGGCGCACCGTTTATCGCCTGGGGCGTGCTTGCGGCGGTTTCGATCGTGGTCGCGGTGAAAGTGCGCGCCCACGCCCGCCGGCACGGGCTGGACGGCGTCTGATCAATAGGCGCGATCGACGACGAAATCGGCCAGGTCAGTCAGCGCCGTTTTGAAATCATTGTCGGGCGCGCCAGCGAGCGCCCTCTGCGCCGTCACGGCGTACTCCCGCGCCGCCTCCAGCGTCCGGTTGATCCCATTGCGTTCGCGCAGCAGGGCGAGCGCGCGGTCGAAATCGTCGTCTTCCTGCTTTTGCGGGGCGCTCATCACGCGGCGCCAGAACGCCCGCTCTTCATCGTCGCCGGCCTCGCGCGCAAATATGACCGGCATGGTTATTTTGCCTTCGCGAAAATCGTCGCCGACATTCTTTCCCATGGTGGCGGCGCGCCCGCCGTAATCCAGCGCATCATCCACGAGTTGGAAGGCAAGGCCGAGCGCGCGGCCATAATCGGCGAGCGCGTCAGCCGGCCCGCCCGGCTTGCCGGCCGCCATCGCCCCGACGCGCGCAGCGGCGGCGAACAAGGCGGCGGTCTTGGCGTCGACGATCTGCAGATAGGCCTGCATGGAGGTGTCTGCATCATTGGCGGCGGCGAGTTGCATCACTTCGCCTTCGGCGATGATCGAGGAGGCCCGCGCCAGCACGTCGAGCACCGCCAGGTCTCCGGCCTCCACCATCAGGTTGAACGAGCGGGCGAACAGGAAATCGCCAACCAGCACGCTGGCCGGGTTGCCCCAGACGCGGTTGGCCGGCGCCCGGCCGCGGCGCAGGGCGCTTTCATCGACCACGTCGTCATGCAGCAGGGTGGCGGTGTGGATGAATTCGACGGCGGCGGCCAGTTTACGCGGCGCATCGCCGCCGCCGCCGAACAGCCGCGCGGCGGCGATGGTGATCATCGGCCGGATGCGCTTGCCGCCGGAATCGATCAGATAGGCGGCCAGGTTCGGAATCATGCCGACCGGGCTGGTCATACGGTCGTGGATGATCTGGTCCACCGCCCGCATATCGTCCCGCACCAATTGGACGAGCGCTTCGACCGCATCGGCGCGGGCAAGGTTTGGTTCAGGGGCGGCGTTCGTAGCCAAGCCTATCCTCATACGCCAACGACAGATTTCTAAGGCGCCGGCAGGTCAAGCACACTAAGACCCAACGCCGCAATCGCGAGCGGGCTTATGGAGATCACCGAAGACGGCTTTTTGGGAGGCAACGTCCGCCTGCGCCAGCCAGCCAAGGGCTACAGGGCAGGGGCTGACGCGATTCTTCTTGCCGCTGCGGTAGAAGCCAGTCCCGGCGAAACGCTGATGGAAGCGGGGACCGGCGCCGGCGCGGCGCTGATCGCCGCGGCGCGGTTTCTGCCCGGCGTTCGCTTCTTCGGCATTGAGCGCGACGCGGCTATGGCGCTGTTGGCCAGCGAGAACGCCGCCCTGAACGGTATGGCCGACCGGGCCCAGATCATCGAGGGCGATGCGCTTGCGCCTGGGCCGGTGTTCGATGGCGTTTTCACCAATCCGCCCTTCGACGAAGAGGCCGGCGCGCAGCCGCCGCATCCGGCGCGGCGGGCTTCCTATCTCAGCGATGCTTCGATCGACGATTGGATCAAGGCGCTGGCCAACCGGCTGTCGGGCGGCGCCATGCTGACTTTGATCCAGCGCGCCCAGCACCTGCCAGCGATCCTTGCGGCGCTGGAGGGGCGTCTGGGCGGCGTGGAGGTTCTGCCGCTTCGCCCACAGGCCGATCTCCCCGCCAAGCGCATACTGGTGCGGGCACGCAAGGGCGGGCGGGCGCCGCTGCGGCTGCTCAAAGGGCTCGACCTGCACGATGCCGGCGGCGCCAAGTTCACGCCGGAGGCCGATGCGATCTTCCGGGGCGATGCGCGGGTGATCTGGAAGTAGCCCCGCTTGCCCCACCCGCCGGGCGCCTGTACCCAGCCGCGCCATGGGCGCGCCTGCAAAAATCACCTGTTTCCAGGACGTGATCCTGACGCTTCAGACTTACTGGGCGAAGCAGGGCTGCGCGATCTTGCAGCCTTACGATATGGAGGTCGGCGCCGGCACGCTGCACCCGGCCACGACGCTCCGCGCGCTCGGGCCAAAGCCATGGCGCGCGGCTTATGTGCAGCCTTCGCGGCGGCCCAAGGATGGGCGCTACGGCGAAAACCCGAACCGCCTGCAGCACTATTATCAATATCAGGTGATCCTGAAGCCCAACCCGCAGGACATCCAGGATTTGTATCTGGAAAGCCTGCGCCTGATCGGCATCGACCCGCTGGAGCACGACGTCCGCTTCGTCGAGGACGATTGGGAAAATCCCACGGTCGGCGCGTGGGGGCTGGGCTGGGAAGTGTGGTGCGATGGGATGGAGGTTTCCCAGTTCACCTATTTCCAGCAGGTCGGCGGGCTGGCGGTGGAATTGGTCTCGGGGGAGCTGACCTACGGGCTCGAACGCCTGGCGATGTACGTGCTCGGCTATGACAATGTATTCGATATGCCGTTCAACGATCCGCAGAGCCAATATCCGATCACCTATGGCGACGTGTTTAAGGAAAACGAGCGCCAGCAATCGAGCTTCAATTTCGAACTGAGCGACGCCGAAATGCTGCTGCGCTGGTTCGGCGATGCGGAAGGGCAGGCCAAGCGCCTGTTGGAAGCCAACGCGCCGCTGCCGGCGTATGATTACACGCTGAAAGCCAGCCACCTGTTCAATTTGCTCGACGCGCGCGGCGTGGTCTCGCCCACCGAACGGCAAAGCTTCATCGCCCGCGTGCGCGATCTGGCGAAGGGCTGCGCGTCCGCGTGGGTGGAGGCGGGGCGATGACGGAAGAGCGCGAAAATCCCCTCCCCCTTGCGGGGAGGGGTAGGGGTGGGGGGCGTGCAGAAAAGAGCGCTGCGATGGCGCCGACTGCGGCCGCGCCGCTTAATCCTGCACGCCCCCCCCCCCTACCCCCTCCCCGCAAGGGGGAGGGGAAGGCTGGGCGCCGGCGTTTGGCCAGACCAGGCAAAAAGATTTGCCGCGCACGGCGGCGCGATCGAAGCGTATGCGGCTGGCGCCGACATCATCGGAAGCGCGGCTCTGGAAGCTGCTGAAGCACATCAACCGCGAAGGCGCTAATTTTCGCAGGCAGGCGGCGGTCGATAACTACGTTTACGATTTCGGCGATTATTCCGCGCGCCTGCTGATTGAACTCGATGGATCGGCGCATCGTTTGGAAAACGCCATTCTGCTCGATGCAAAAAAGAATGCACACGCCGCAGGACAAGGATTTAGCCTGCTGCGCGTGACGAATAACGACGTATGGGGACGGCCGGATTGGGTAGTTGATCAAGTGCGCGCTTGCCGCGCCGCCCCCTACCCCCCGCCCCCTCCCCACAAGGGGGAGGGGGCGTCATGATCCCTCATTCTGACGCTGGCATGTATGCGGGGATCGTGACGGCGATTGCGTTCGCGGCGTTCGTGATCGTGCTTTATCTGCGCAGCAAGAAGCCTCGTTGATGCCGTCGTTCCTGCTCGAATTCTTTTCCGAGGAAATTCCGGCGCGGATGCAGAAGCGCGCGGAGGATGATCTTGCGCG
>DASZPV010000129.1:0-44143 GCA_035549875.1 Caulobacterales bacterium | reverse complement strand
TTCAGTAGCGGTCGGCGAAGGTTCCGGCCTGCTTGGGATTATCGCTCGGCATGTTGGGCGGATAGGGCAGCATCTGCGCGTTCCACGCAGCGAAATCGGCCTTGAGGCGCTCGAATGTTTCCTTGTCGCGGTTCTTGAGATTGGCGCGCTCGTGCGCGTCTTCGACGACGTTGAACAAATATTCGCGTCCGCCAATCAGCAGATATTTCACATCGCCGTCGCGAACGGCCGCCTGATCCTGCGCCTTGTAGCGCCAGAACAATTTGCGCTTTGCGATCGGCGCTTGTCCAAGCAGGATCGGCAGAATGTTCATGCCGTCGCTGGGATAGGCCGGGTCGGGCGCGCCGCCGGCTGCGGCCAGCAGCGTCGGCAGCCAGTCCATCGAGATCGCGACCTGTTGGTTGACCTGGCCGCGTTTTACGCGCGCCGGCCAGCGCAGGATCGCCGGCACGCGGATGCCGCCTTCAAGCAATTCGCCCTTCGCGCCGGTGAGCGGCCAGACGTCGGAAAAGCGCTCGCCGCCATTGTCGCTGGAGAAGATCACGATCGTGTCGCGCTCCAGCCCTTGCTGGCGCAGGGCGGCGAGCACGCGGCCGATTGCGGAGTCCATGGCTTCGACCATCTCGCCGTATTTCGCGAGATTGCCGCGGTCGGGATCGCGATTGTTGGTGATCGTCGCGGCGACGGCCGCGTCGTTCGGGCCTTCCCAGGGCCAGTGCGGCGCGTTGAGATGCAGGCTCATGAAGAAGGGCGCGCCGGCCTGCTTATGCGCCGCGATGCGTTCGATGGCTTTGTTCGCCAGGATGTCTGTGAGGTAGCCGGGGACATCGACTTTTCTGTCGTTCTCCCAGAGACCGCTATCGGGCCGTTTGTCGGGTCCGGAATGCCGGAAGTAATCGCTCGCGCCGCCAACGAAGCCGAAGCAATAATCGTAGCCGTTGCTCTGCGGATTGTGTGCGGGATAGGCGCCGAGGTGCCATTTGCCGACCAGGCTGGATTTGTAGCCGCGTGCGCGCAGGAGGGTGGCGATTGTCGGATGGTCGGGAGGGACGAATAAATTGCTGTTGCCGGCTGGCTCATAAAGGCCGATCGGCAGGCGCTGCTGGTAGCGCCCGGTGAGCAGCGCCGTGCGCGTGGCCGAACACACCGCGGAATTGGCGTAGGCCTGGGTCAGGAGCACGCCGTCGCGGGCGAGACGATCGAGCACCGGCGTCTTGATCGCCTGCTGGCCGTAGCAGCCAAGATCGGCATAGCCGAGATCGTCGGCGAGGATGAACAGGATATTTGGCTGGCTCGCCGCCGCGAAGCTTTCGCCGGCCAGACTTGCAAGGCCGAGCGCGCCTGCGCCCTTCATCAGGACGCGCCGTGATGCTGCGCTTGTCATCTGCATCCTCCCAAGCGTGCGGCGCTGGCTTGCCCGTCAGCCGTCTATGGCGCGTCGTGAAGTCTCCGGCAGCAGCACAAGGCCGAGCACGGCGGTCGCGGCGGCGACGATCACCGGATACCAGAGGCCATTATAGATGTTGCCGGTCGCGGCGACGATGGCGAAGGCCGTGGTCGGCAGGAAACCGCCGAACCAGCCGTTGCCGATATGGTAGGGCAGCGACATCGACGTGTAGCGGATCCGCGTCGGAAACAATTCGACAAGCAAAGCGGCGATCGGCCCGTAGACCATGGTGACGTAGATCACCAGCAGCGCGAGGATCGCCACCACCAGCGGCGCATTCAGCGCGTGCGGGTCGGCGCTGGCCGGGTAGCCCACTGCGTCGAGCGCCGCGCGGGCCTGTTTCTGGAACGCGGCGACGGCTTCGGCGCGGGCTTTGCCGGCGAGGGGGGCGGTGTCAGGCGCGCGAATCGCCTGCAGGCCGACGTGGATTTCGGCTGGCGCGCCCGCCGGCAAGGCGCGGTTATCGTAGCTCACGCCGGCGCGCGACAGGAACGCGCGCGCCACATCGCAGGAGCGGCTGTCGAACGCGTTGCGGCCGACGGGATCGAACTGGAACGAGCATGCGCTTTGATCGGCGTAGACCAGAACCGGCGCAGTCTTTTGCGCGTGCGCCAGGGCCGGATTGGCCGCTTCCGTCAGCGCGCCGAACAGCGGGAAATAGGTCAACGCCGCAATGGCGCAGCCGGCGAGGATGATCGGCTTGCGGCCGATCTTGTCCGACAGCCAGCCAAAAAACAGGAAGAACGGCGTGCCGATCGCCAGCGAGATCGCCACCAGCGTGTTGGCGGTGAGGCCATCGACCTTCACCATGCGTTCAAGAAAGAACAGCGCGTAGAATTGCCCCGTGTACCAGACCACCGCCTGGCCCGCGACCGCGCCGAACAGGGCGATCAGCACGAGCTTGAGATTGCCCCATCGCCCGAACGATTCGGCCAGCGGCGCCTTGGATGTCGCGCCTTCCTCCTTCATGCGCTGGAAGATCGGGCTTTCGTTGAGTTGCAGGCGAATCCACAGCGACACGATCAGCAAAACGATGGATGCCAGAAACGGGATGCGCCAGCCCCAGGCGGCGAAGTCCTCGGCGCTCAGCGCCGTGCGCGCCGCGAGGATCACCAGCAGCGACAGGAACAGGCCGAGCGTGGCTGTGGTCTGGATCCAGCTTGTGTAGAGGCCGCGGCGATCGTTCGGCGCATGCTCGGCGACGTAGGTCGCGGCGCCGCCATATTCGCCGCCGAGCGCCAGACCCTGCAGCAGCCGCATGAGAACCAGCGCGATCGGCGCGGCCACGCCGATTTCCTTGTAGCTGGGCAGCAGGCCGACGATGAAGGTCGAAAAGCCCATGATCGCCATGGTGACCAGAAAGGTGTTCTTGCGGCCGACAATGTCGCCGATGCGGCCGAACACCAGCGCCCCGAACGGCCGTACCGCGAACCCGGCGGCGAAGGCGGCGAGGGCGAAAATGAACGCCGTGGTTTCGTTCACGCCGGAAAAGAAATGCGCGGAGATGTACGTGGCGAGCGAGCCGTACAGGTAGAAATCGTACCATTCGAACACGGTGCCGAGCGAGGAGGCGCCGATCACCAGCTTTTCGCCGGACGTCGCCGTGCGATGTTTTGGCGATGCGCCCGCCGCTGCTTCAGCCATGCCGCTCCCTCCCTGCGCACTGACGGCGCTTGCCGGCGAACCTACACGCTCAGGCTTTAAAGCGCGCGCCTTTTATTGCTGCCTTAAACCCATCGCGAGCGCGCGCAAAGCGGCGGCGGCGAGGACGATCTTGGCGAAGGTCCAGGGGCCGGCCCCCTGCATCGCGGCGATCTCTTCGGCGGCGGGCGCGGCGGCGGCGCCCAGCGAGGCGCTCCAGTTTTGCACGATCTCGGCGGCGGTCTTGCCCTTCGCGCCGGCGGCGGCGATGGCGAGGGCGCGCTGGTCTTCGTTGAGTTCGCTGAGCAGGCGGCGCAGCGCCAGGCGCTCCCAATGTTGCGTCAGGCGCAGATCGTCGGCGCCGGCGCGCAGGCGGTCGAGCGAGAAGGCCGCGCCGACCGCGCGATAGATATTGGCCGCTGCATCGGGTGCGAGTTTGCGCGCGGCGGCGAGGTCGGCGATGTCGAACGCGGCGGTGAGCGGCGTGAGCGCGGCGACGTCGCGCGCCAGATCGGCCGGCGCGCCCAGTGCGGTGAAGGCGGCTGCGCGGGCTTCGGCTTCGGCGCGCTCGATCTCGGTAAGCGAGCGCCAAAGCGCGGCGCGCTGGGCGGCGAGGGGTTTGGCGTAACGCTCGATCAGCGTCCCGACGGCGATATTGGGTTCATGCGCAAAGCGGCGGGAGAGCGCGATGGTGGCGCGGCGGAGCGCGGCGGCGATATCCTGGTGCAACGCGATCTGTGCGGCGGCGGGGATTTTATTGTCGAGCGCATTGACGCGTGCGGCCAGCGCGTCGGTGTCGTGCAGCGCGCGGGCGGCGACGAAGGCGAGCGCCGCAAGCGGCGGCTCGGCCTGCGCCGCGTCGCGCACCCGATCGATAAAGGTGGGGCCGACGATGTTGACGATGTCGTCGGCGATCGTGGTGGCGATGATATCGCGCCGCAGGCGGTGGCGGCGCATGGACTCCTCGAAGCGCTTCAGCGCCGGCGGAAAATAGGAGACGAGCGTGGATTCGAACCAGGGATCGTCCGGCGCGGCGCTGGCGACCAGCGCGGCGGAGAGATCGAGCTTGGCGTAGGCGATCAGCTTGGATAGCTCGGGGCGCGTGAGGCCGAGGTTTTTCTGGCGCAATTCGGCGAAGGTCTCCATCGGCGGCAGGCCTTCGACCTTGCGGTTGAGTTTGCCCTCGCGCTCCAGGCGCATAATCATGCGCTCGTGCGCGTCAAGATCGGCGCTGGCGGCCGATTCGCTGAGGCTGAGCGCCAGCGTCTGGGCGTAATTATGCGCCAGCACATGCGCGGCGACATCGTCTGTCATCGTTGCAAGCAGCGGGTTCCGGTCGGCCGGCTTCAGCGCGCCGCTGCGCTCGGCGTCGGTCAGCAGGATTTTGATGTTTACTTCGTGGTCGGAGGTATCGACGCCGGCGGAATTGTCGATCGCGTCGGTGTTGATGCGCCCGCCGCGGCGGGCACAGGCGATGCGCCCGGCCTGGGTGACGCCGAGATTGGCGCCTTCGCCAATCACCTGGGCGCGCACTTCCTCGGCATCGACGCGGGTGAGATCGTTGGCTTTGTCGCCCACGTCGGCGTGGCTCTCGGCGGCGGCCTTGATGAACGTGCCGATGCCGCCAAACCAGAGCAGATCGGCCCGCGTGCGCAGAAGCGCGCCGATCAGTTCGGCGGGCGTGACCGCATCCTGCGCCAGGCCGGTCAGCGCCTTCATTTCGGCCGAGAGCGGAATGGATTTCGCTGCGCGGCTGAATATGCCGCCGCCGGCCGAGATGAGGCTTGCGTCGTAATCCTTCCAGCTTGAGGTCGGCAGCGCAAACAGGCGGGCGCGTTCGGCCCAGGACTTTTCCAGATCGGCGGGCGCGGGATCGATGAAGATGTCGCGGTGATCGAAGGCGGCGATGAGGCGGATTTTCTTGCTGAGCAGCATGCCGTTGCCGAACACGTCGCCGCTCATGTCGCCGACGCCGATCACAGTGAAGGGCGTGGTCTGGATATCGGTTCCGATCTCGCGGAAATGACGCTTGACCGCTTCCCACGCGCCCTTGGCGGTGATGCCCATGGCCTTGTGGTCGTAGCCGACCGAGCCGCCGGAGGCGAACGCGTCGCCGAGCCAGAAATTATATTCGGCGGAGATGGAATTGGCGATGTCGGAGAAGGCAGCGGTGCCTTTGTCGGCGGCGACGACGAGATAGGGGTCTTCGTCGTCCCAACAGATCACGCGTGCGGGGCGCACGATTTTAGCAACGTCGAGATCGTCGGTGATGTCGAGGAGACCGCGCAGGAAGGTCTTGTAAGCCTCCACGCCGGCGGCGCGGATATCCGCGGGTTTGCCGCCGCGCGGGAGATTCTTCGGAAAGAAACCGCCCTTCGCGCCGACCGGCACGATGATCGCGTTCTTCACCTGCTGGGCCTTGGCGAGGCTGAGTACTTCGGTGCGAAAATCGTCGCGCCGGTCGCTCCAGCGCAGGCCGCCACGTGCGACGGGGCCAAAGCGCAGGTGTACGCCCTCCACCTGCGGCGACCAAACCCAGATTTCGCGATAGGGCTTGGGCAGCGGCAAATCGTCGAGCGCGGGGCTGGCGATCTTGAACGACATATATGTTTTTGGCGCGCCGCCCTCGCCGGGTTGATAGAAATTTGTCCGCTGGATCGCTTCGACGAGGCGCGCGATGCGGCGCAGAACGCGGTCTTCGTCGAGCGAGGAAACGGCGCCGAGCGCTTCGTCGATCTGCTTTGAAAGTTGCGCGGCCAGAGTCGCGCGCTCGGGCAGCGTTTCTTTCAGCGCCGGATCGAAGCGCACGCGGAACAGGCCCAGGATCAGCTTGGTGATGTCGGGATGCGCGGCCAGCGCGGTTTCCTGCACCGGTTGGCTGGGATCGAGACCCGTCTGCGTCCGGTAGCGCGCGAGCGCGCGGATCAGCGCCGCGTCGCGCCAGGAAATGCCGAGCTTGAGGATCAGGCGGTTGAAGCCGTCATTCTCGGCCCGCCCGTCCCAGGCGGCGGCGAAAGCGGCTTCGAACGAGGCTTCGACCGCGCCGAAATCGAGCGGCGCGCCATCGGCGGCGCGCATGTCGAGGTCGTGGATGAAGAACGGGCCGGCGCCGTCGGCAGGCGTGATTTTCAGATCGTCCTCGGACTCGACGTAGAGGCCCATGTTTTCCAGCACCGGCATGACAGCCGAAAGCGCCAGCTTGTCGCCGCGCGCATAGAGCTTGCAGCGCAGCTTTTCCGGGCCGTCGCCGGCAAGGCGATAGGCCCGGACGCGCACGGCCTCTTTCATCGCCTCGATCTGGGCGATGTCGGTCAGCGCCTCGGCGGCGTCAAAGCGCTCGCGATAGCCGGCGGTGAAGGCCTCCGCGTAACGCTTGGCGATCGCCTCGCGACCGGGATCGGAGAGCGATTGGTCCGCCCGCAAGGCTTCCGCGAAGCGGTCGCTCCAATTGCGCGTCAGCGCGGCGATTTTTGCATCGAGCGCGGCTGCGTTGGGCTCGGGGCGCGCGCGGTCGATGTCCTGGATCAGGAAGTGGATGCGCGCGAGCGGGCTTTCGCCGAGCGTGGGATAGAACGCATCGACGCGCCCGCCATAGGCGGAGACCAGTTCGCGGCCAATGGCCTCGCGCAGCGCCGAGTTGAAACGCTCCTTCGGCACGAACACGAGCGCCGAGAGGAAGCGGTTGAACCGGTCGCGGCGCACGAAAGCGCGGGCGCGCGGGCGATCGCTCAGATGCAATATGCCAAGGCCGATATCGAGCAGTTCGAGTTCGCCGATCTGGAACAGTTCGTCGCGCGGGTAGGTTTCGAGGATGTTGCGCAGGATCGAATAATCGTGCGTGCCGGGCGTCGCGCCGGAGGCGGCGAGCACGCGGGCCACTTTGCGGCGCAGGAGTGGAATGTCGTCCGTCGCGCGATTATAGGCGTCTGACGTGAACAGGCCGACAAAGCGGGTTTCGCCGATCGGCGCGCCGTCGGGCGCGTAGCGCTTTACACCGATGAAATCGGCGACGGCTCTGCGATGCACGAGCGATTTGAAATTGGATTTCGAAACGATCAGCGGCGTCGGCTCCTCCATGAAGCGGCGCAGTTCGGGCGTCAGCAGGCTAGGTTCATCGCTTCTGCGCAGCACATAACGGTCCGCATCGCGGAGCAGGCCAAGGCCGGTTTCGGAGAGCACGATCGGTTCGTCGGCGATGAAATCGCCGTCGGGCGTGCGGTGAAACTCGTAATCGCGGGCGCCGAGGAAGGTGAAATTGTCCTGCGCCAGCCAGTGCAGGAACGCGACAGCTTCGGCGATCTCGTCGGTGGGCGCGGCGATCGGCGCGCTTTCCAGCATCGCGGCGGCCTCAGCCATGCGCGCTTTCAGCACGGGAAAATCGGACACCGCGAGGCGCACATCGCGCAACGTTCGTTCTACGCCGGCGAGCAGCGCCTTGCCGCGTTCCGCGCCCAAGGGTTCGAGGTGAACCTGGATATAGGATTCGCGCCTCGCCGCGCCGGCGCCGCGCACGCCCTTGGCGTCACGCGAGACGGCGACGATGGGGTGGAACAGCGCGCGCACCGTAATGCCGCGCTCGGCGATCTCGGCCATGACCGAGCGCACGAGGAACGGCATGTCCGGCCCGGCGATTTCGAGGATGTCGCCGGCCGCGCCGGGCAGCAGGCGGATGATCTGCTCATCGGCCGGCTTCTTGGCCGACCAGAGCCAGAACTCATGCGCGGCGGCGAGCAGATCGTCGCCCAGCGCGGCGAGTTCTTCGACGCTGGGGTCGTTCTCCACCTGCTGGAGGAAGGAGCGCGCCTCCGCCGTCAGCGCGCCGCCGGCGGTGAAACCGGGCAATTTGGCCGCCCGCGCCAGCAGATCGTCTGGCCGCGAAGCGGGACGCGGCGGGGCGAGATCGTCCATAGGTTTTCTCCCTGAACGCGTATCTAGGCGCTCGCGCCTTGCGCCGCCATGTCAGGGTTGTGAATTGTTGGGGGGCGGGTGTGACGGGGCCGCAGCAAGGATCCGAGAGGCCCCGGTGTAGACGATGCGCTCAGGTTTCAACCACTGCAAACGAGGCTAGTGAGAGCGCCATGACTGACCAATCATCGGAAGAGCAAAAGAAAGCGACGATCGCGGCGATGGGGGAGGAGTTGGGTACGCTCTACTCCGCTCTCTGGCAGGAATTGGCGATTGGGTACACTTACTGGCTCGAATACGTCGATCTCTTTGGCACTAAGAGCAGCCGCATCGACATGCTAAATCAGGCGGCGCCAATGTTCTTCCGCATGATCCAGGACGAGCTATGGGACATGACGCTCTTGAAACTTGCGCGCATGACCGATCCTGCATTATCGATGGGCAGGAGGGACAGGCCAAACCTCTCGATCCAGGCCTTAGCCTTGCCAGACCTCATAACGGACGCGGGCCTGAAAAGCGCCGTTGCGAAGCTGGTTGACAACGCGCTCAAGGCAACCGATTTCGCGCGCGACCGGCGCAATCGTCTGATCGCTCATCGTGATCTGCGTATCGCGCTGAACACGGCCACGACACCGCTCAAGGATGCGAGCAGAGCCCAGGTGAAGGATGCGCTCGCGTCGCTCGCCGCGGTGCTGAACGCGTTGGCATCGCACTTCCTCAGGTCGGAGACGCGCTTCGACATGACGCCGCGGCGCAACGGTGCCGTAACGCTGCTGTATCTGCTCGATGACGGTCTTCGGAGCCGCGAGGAAAGTCAGAGGCGGTTGGAGAGCGGGCAGGCGACGAAGGCGGACTTCGCTGCGCGGGAAATCTAGCAGCCTGTAGTCCGCATAAGCGCAGCGACAGGTGGGACGAGCATGCAAAGCAACAGGAAATCCCGGATTTCGTTTCAACGTGCTACGACTGACGAGCTGCACTCAGGTATGGCGAACGACAACGACCATGTCGAAAGCGATGGCAATCGTGAATAATAGAAAGAGCGGCGCGAAGGAAGCAGAAGGCTACGACTCCCCCTCCCGCCTGATCGATGCGCGCATCGCTTCGCTGCCCGACTGGCGCGGCGATACGCTGGCTCGCGTCCGTGCGCTCATCAAGCAGGCCGTGCCTGATGTGGTTGAGACGTGGAAGTGGCGCGGGGTTCCGGTGTGGGAGCATGGCGGCATTATCTGTACGGGCGAGACGTATAAGGCGGTCGTGAAATTGACCTTCGCCAAGGGCGCGGCGCTGGCGGACCCGTCGGGTTTGTTCAACTCCAGCCTCGACGGCAATGTGCGGCGCGCGATCGATATTCACGAGGGCGACAAGATCAATGAGGAGGCGTTGAAGGCGCTCGTTGTCGCCGCCGCGGCGCTGAACGCTCAGAAGAAGCCAAAGCGCGCTTAGGCGGTTCAGGCCGGGCGGTAGCGGAACCAGCCCTGGATCGGCCAGGCGAACAAAACATCCTCAAGCTGGGAGCCGGCGCCAATATTGTGCGCCATGAGCGGGCGGTCGGAGGGCGTTCGCTGCGTGCTGACCACGCCGATATGCGGCACCGGGATGCGCCAGGAGACGACGTCGCCCGGCAAATAGAGCGTGGGATCGGTATTGGCCGGCTGTTTGGCGCCGGCGCGGGTGAAGAACGTCTCCAGGTTCGGCACGCGGCGGTGGTCGATATTCGTGTCCGGATGCTTCAAACCCCAAATTTGTGGATAAGCCGCGAAAGCGGCCTTCATGTCCCTGTGGATTAGCGCCTGGAGATCGGCGCCGCCGGCGCGGAAAGCGCGGATCACCGTATCGGCGCACACGCCGCGATCGTCCGGCACATCGCCCATGGGATAGGCGATGACGCGATAGGCGGGGTCGTAAAGTTCGGGTTTGCGGCAGCGCGCTTCGGCGCCAAGCGCGACCAGCGTGGGAAAGTCAGTCGCCTGAGCGCGTGCGACGCCCGGCGCACACAACGCGCTTAGCCCCAACAATATTTCCCGCCGGTTCGTCTGCATGACGCAAAGGAAGCCTGTGGCTGCGGCGAAATTGGGCCGGAAAAGTAACGCCGCCGAGCGGGGTGGACCACTCGGCGGCGTATGGAGCCCCGGCTTGCAGGCTGGGTGGGGGGACGCAGGACCGAGGCTCCGCCTGGCGATCTGCACCGCCTGGTCGAAACTCAATTTAGGAGCGCTGCGCCCGGATTCCAGAGGGCTGGCGTCACGAAAGCGTGACGATCAGACAAGGCCCGCAGGCTTGTCCGGCGCCCTGCGCGCAACACCCGGATCGCCATCCGCCGAGAGCAGGATGGCGATCCAGCGCGTGCTCGGAAACTGCGCCAGGGTCAGCATGATCATCACCATCAGCGGCGCAGCGAGGAAGGCGCCGGTGAGCCCCCAGAGCTGGCCCCAGAACGCCAGGGCGATCAGCACGACCAGCGACGACAGATTGAGCGATTCGCCCATCATCCGCGGCGCGACCAGATTGCCGATGGCAAATTGCCAGAAGCCGACGCCGAGCGCGACCAGCGCCACTGGGCCGAGCGTGGGGAATTGCACCAGCGCGAAGGCGGTCGGCAACACGACGGCGATGATCGAACCGATCGTCGGGATGTAGTTCAGGAAGAAGATCAGGAACGCCCAGAACACGGCGTTTTCCAGCCCGAGCGCGAGCAGGGTCAGCAAGGTCAGCGCCGTGGTGACGGCGGACAGAACGGTCTGGACCCAGAGATATTGCGCCATCGAGCGGCGGATGGCGGTCAGCACGTCGCGGGTGTGACCCCGATCGCCGGATTCCGGGAAGATGTTGTCCAGCTTGTGGTGCATGATCGCCGCGGCGGGGAACATGAAGCCGAGATAGATCAGGATGAAGACGGTGTTGCCGGCGACGCTCTGGATGGCGGCGGCGATCTGCGTCAGCACACTCGTGACGTCGACCTTCGCCATCAGGGAATTGAACGTCGGCGGCGGCTGCGCCAGGTGAAACAAATTGTAGACCGCGGCGACCAGCCGATCGATCCGCGCCTCGTAGACATTGGCCTTGTTGATCATCGCGCCGATGTTGATGGCGATCTCGTAGCCGACGTAGCCGACCACCCCGAGCGTCGCGACGATGGCGATGGCCGTGCCGGCCCAATGCGGCAGTTTCGGCCAGAGCCGGCGGACGTGCACGGCCATCGCCTCGATCGCCAGAAACAGGATCAGCGCCAGCGCCACCTGAGTCAGAATCTCGCGGAAGTACCATAGCCCGGCGATCACCGCGCCGGTGGCCAGGATCAAAATCGCCCAGATCGCCGCTTTGGTCATTGCGCCGCGCCCTTATTCCGGCTCTCAGCTTGGCGCAAACCGCCTGCCAAGGCATGTTCGGATTCGCGTTGGGAGAAATCGATGGCGGCGGATATCCTTATAGGCGGCAGTCCGGACGGCCCGGTAATCATGGCGCTCAAGCGGGCCAACCGGCACGGCCTGATCGCCGGGGCTACCGGCACCGGCAAAACCGTGACGCTCCAGACGCTGGCCGAAAGCTTCTCCCGCGAGGGCGTCGCCGTGTTCGCCGCCGACGTGAAGGGCGATCTTTCCGGGATCGCCGCGCCGGGCGCCCCCCCTCCGGGCTGGGCGGTCGAGCGGGCCAAGCAGATTGGGCTGGCCGATTATACGCCGTCCGCGCCGCCGGTGGTGTTCTGGGACCTTTACGGCCAGCAGGGCCATCCGATCCGCACCACGCTCACGGAAATGGGGCCGGTGCTGATCGGGCGGATTCTGGAAGCGACCGACGCACAGGAAGGCGCGCTGGCGGTGGCGTTCAAACTCGCGGACGATTGGTTGAAGGCCGGCAAGCAAGAGGGGCTGTTGCTCAATCTCGCCGACCTGCGGTCGATGCTGAACTACATTTCCGACAATGCCGACGACATCGGCAAAGCCTACGGCCTCGTATCGCCGACGACGGTGGCGGCGCTACAGCGCAAATTGCTGCAATTGGAAGGCGACGGCGCGGAGAGCTTTTTCGGCGAACCGGCGCTGCAACTGGCCGACATGATCCGCACCACGGCGGACGGGCGCGGCGTGGTCAATATCCTGGCGGCCGACAAGCTGGTGCAGAGCCCTGGGCTCTATTCCACGTTCCTGCTCTGGCTGATGAGCGAATTGTGGGAGGAGCTGCCGGAAGTCGGCGATCTCGATAAGCCGAAAATGGTTTTCTTTTTCGACGAAGCGCATCTTTTGTTTCGCGACGCGGAGAAGACGCTGCTGGGGCGGATCGAGCAGGTGGCGCGGCTGATCCGGTCGAAGGGCGTCGGGCTATATTTTATCACCCAATCGCCGACGGATGTGCCCGATATCGTGCTTTCGCAGCTTGGCAACCGCTTCCAGCACGCGCTGCGCGCTTATACGCCGGCCGATCAGAAGGCGGTGAAAGCGGCAGCGCAAAGCTTCCGCGCGCCCGAAGGGCTCGACGTCTACAAAACGATTCAGGAACTGGGAGTCGGCGAAGCGCTGGTTTCCACGCTCGACGCCAAGGGCGCGCCGACTCCGGTGGCGAAAACCGCGATCGCGCCGCCGCATTCGCGGGTCGGCCCGGTCACTGGCGCCGAGCGTGCGGCGATTATCGCGGCCAGCGGCCTGGGGCTGAAATACGACAAGGCGGTCGATCGGCAATCGGCCTACGAAATCCTCTCCGGCAAGGCCTCCGCCGCCGCGCAAGCCGCCGAAGCGCAGGAAGCAGAGGAGGCGGCCAACAAGCAGGCCGCCGCCAAAGCCAAGGCCGACCAAGCCGCCGCGATGGCGCAGGCCAAAGCTGGCGCAGCCTCGGCCAAAGCCGCTGCGACGCAGGCCGCCGCCGAGGCGCGCGCCGCCGCCGCGCAGGCCAAACTCGACGCGCAGAAACAAGCGGCGTCTAACCGCGGCATGGCCACGATCGAGAAGACCGCCGCCCAGGTCGGCGGGCGTGTGCTGTCTAATGTCGGCTCGGCTTTGGCGCGCGAGGTGATGCGCGGCATATTCGGCAATATGCGGCGGCGTTGAGATAGCCAGAGGCGAAATGCTGAGCTAAGCGCGGCGCGTAAAACCAAAAACGCAACGGGGATGGGGATTATGGCGGCAGAGACGAACAGCGGCGCTGACGCAAAGCCTCAAAGCCAGGCGACGATTGTTGCAGCGTCGGCGATCGGCACCGTGTTCGAGTGGTACGACTTTTTCATTTTCGGCACGCTCGCTTCGATCATCAGCAAGCATTTCTTCAGCGGCTTGCCGGACGCGGTCGGTTTCCTCGTCGCCTTGCTGCTGTTCGGCGTCGGCTTCGGCATGCGGCCCGTGGGCGCGCTGGTGTTTGGCCCGATCGGCGACGTTCTGGGCCGCAAGCGCGCGTTCCTGGTCACGGTTACGCTGATGGGCGCGGCGACATTCCTGATCGGCCTGCTGCCGACATCCGAACAGGTTGGCGGGCTCGCGCCGATCCTGTTGCTGGTCTTGCGCTGCATTCAGGGCTTCGCACTCGGCGGCGAATATGGCGGCGCGGCGATCTACGTTGCTGAGCACGCGCCGCAAAACCGCCGCGGCGCCAACACGAGCTGGATTCAAACGTCAGCCTCGATCGGGCTGGTCACTGCGTTGCTGGTGATTTTGGCAACGCGAACGATCCTCGGTGAAGCGGCGTTCTCAGCCTGGGGCTGGCGCGTGCCGTTCCTGCTGTCGGCGGGGCTGCTGATCGTCAGCGTGTGGATTCGCATGCAGTTGGAGGAAAGCCCGACGTTCAAGAAAATGAAGGAGGAGGGCAAGCAATCGAAGGCGCCGCTCGCCGAAAGCTTCCTGAAATGGGAAAGCCTGAAGTTGGTTCTGCTGTCGCTGTTCGCCATCGTGATCGCGCAGGGCGTGGTCTGGTACACGGCGCATTTCTATCTACAATTTTATCTTGAGCGGATCGTAAAACTGCCGGGGCCTACGGTGAACTGGCTGATGATCGGCGTGGTGACCTGTTCGGCGCCGCTCTATCTTTTCTTCGCCTGGATTTCCGACCGCACCGGACGTAAGCCGATCATGCTCGGCGGTATTCTGGCGGCGGCGATCGCGTTCTTCCCGGGTTTTCAGGCGATGACGCGCGCGGCCAATCCGCTCTTGTGGGATGCGATGCAGCGCGCTCCGGTGGTGGTGAGCGCCGATCCAGCGCATTGTTCGATCCAGTTCGATCCGATCGGCAAGACGATCTACAACAGCTCGTGCGACATCGCGAAAGCCGCGCTGTCCAATTCCGGCGTGTCGTACACATCGAAGGATGCGCTGGGCCAACTGGCCAGCGTACGCGTCGGCGAGGCCGTCGTTCACAGCGTCTCGGGCAAGGGCATGGACGCACCGCAACTGGCCGCCGCCCGAAAGAAGTTTGAAACCGAATTGCGCGCCGCGCTCGACGGCGCCGGCTATCCGGCCAGCGCCGATCCGGCGAAGGCCAACATGCCGGTCGTGTTCGCGATCATGCTGTTGTTCGCGGCGGCGGCGACGGCGCTTTACGGGCCGCAGGCGGCGGCGCTGGCGGAATTGTTTCCGGCGCGCATCCGCTACACCGCGCTCTCGCTGCCCTACCACATCGGCACTGGCTGGTTCGGCGGCTTTCTGCCGGCGATTGCGTTTGCGCTGGTGGTGGGGACGGGGAACATATTCAACGGCCTCTGGTATCCGCTGATCGGGGCGACGATGAGCGCGATCGTGATGTTCTTCTTTCTGCCCGAGACGAAGGGGCGCGATATCAGCGCGTAGGTTTGCTCGCGGCCCTGTCCGCGCGCGCTTGCGCCAGCAGGCGGGTGCAGCGCAGCCAGATCTCGATGCGCTGGACCACGATCATGCGGATGGCGAACAGCAGGAATGCGTCGGTGATCAGCGCGGCGTTCAGGTGAAGCGCGCTGCCCTCCTGGCCAAGGAACGCCCGCGCCGCGTAGCGCACGAAGAACGCCGCCAGCACCAGGATAACGCCGGCCGCGGAAGCCTTGCTGGTCACTTCATGGGTGACAGCGTCGACCGAGAGGCGGGTGAATGCGCCCCGATACCAGCCCAGCGCGCAGCCGAGCGCGAGCGCCGCAGCCTGGATGGCGATGGCCACTGCGCCGATGGCGGGATTCATGGCGATCACCGCGATGCCGGCGGCCAACGCGATCGATGGCATGATCCAGAGCAGCTCGACGCGCGTAATTTACGCCCCCGCGCCGCCCGCCGCATGACCAGCGCCAAAACCAGCAGCGTGATAAGCAGCGGCAGCAGCCGGGATAGCGTTTCGTTCATGCAGAGAGTCTGGACCCAGCTTCTTTTGTGAGCAAGTCGCTGGCGTCGGACGGGCGGTCTGGGCAGCTTGTAAACGTGGTTAATCAAGCCTTAACGCGGCGCTTTCCAGCATGGGCGCGCTTTCGCGCTTCTGCGCGCGGGCGCTCGTGGCTTGGCAGGCGGATGGCGCGGATCAAAGCACATGGCCGGACGGCGATCGTCGCTTCGGCGGCGGCGCTCGCGCTGCATGCCGCTCCCGCGTGCGCGCAAGAGTCAAATCCGGTCGTGATCGAAGGCGTGGACGCGGCGATGGCGCGCGCGATTGCGCTGACGCTGCCCGCGCGCAGCCCGCCGCAGACCGTGTTCGACGCCGAAAGCATTGCCGAAGAGGCCGCCGCGCGGGCCGAGACTTGGCTGCGTTCGGAAGGCTACTACGGCGCCGTCCTACGCGCGACGGGCGAGGAAACCCCGCCGCGCGCGCGAGTGCAGATCACACCAGGTGCGCGCTTCACTTTCACCGAACCTGTGCTGTTCTTTTCTGGCGCGGCGCCCGGCGCCGAAGCGCTGGCGCTGACGCAGGCGGCGCTGGCGCCGGCGAAAGCGGGCGCGCCGGCGCGGGCCGCTGACGTGCTGGCGGCCGAGGCCGCGGCGGTGACGGCGCTGCAGAGTTCAGGCTATGCGGCGGCGAAGGCCCTGCCGCGCGCGGCGATCGTCGATCACGCGACGGGCAAGATGAGCGTCACGTTCAAGATCGACGCGGGCCTGCCGGCGGCGCTTGGCGTGGCGCGGCTCGAAACGCCTGGCGTCGTGAAGCCGGAATTTCTCGCCAAGGTTCCGCGCTGGAAACCGGGCGAAGCCTACTCTCCAGACAAGCTGACCGATCTGCGCCGCGATCTGTCATCGACGGGCGCATTTTCGCGCGTGGCCGTGAAGCTCGCCGATGCGCCGAACGAGCAGGGCCAGCGCGACGTGATCGTGACGCTCGATCCGGCGAAAAAACGCGCGATCGAACTTGGAGCATCGTATTCGACCACGGAAGGCGTGGGCGTGGATGCGCAATGGACGCGGCGCAATCTCACTGGCCGTGCCGATCAATTGACGATCGGCGCGACGCTCGCCGAACTGGATCAGAAATTCACCGCGTCGCTGTGGCGGCCGCATGAAATCCTGCCCGGCCGGCACCTGCGCTACACCGTTGAAGCGAGCCACGAGGACACGACGGCCTATACGCGTCTGGGCGGATCGATCGGCGTGGCGGTGGAGGCTGATGCGAATGCGCGCCGCGCGATTCTGGTCGGCGCCAATCTGGCTGTGGAGGATTACGGGGACGCCGGCGGCGTCGGCAATGCCTATATCCTCTCTGCCTTCGTCAGCGGCAAATATGATCGCAGCGATTCCCGTTTCGATCCGCATGAGGGCTACGTGCTGGAGGCGCGCGTGGAGCCGGCGGTTTCGACCGGCGCGGCGACGACAGCCTTCGTGCGCACGACCGGCACGGCGCGCGGCTATCTCACGCCGAGCCGCGGGCTCACGCTCGCGGCGCGCGTGTCAAGCGGCTGGGTGGCGCCGGTGTCCGGAAACGAGAAGGATTTGCCGCTCGACCGGCGGTTCTACGCCGGCGGCGGCGGATCGGTGCGCGGCTACGAGTACAAATCGATCTATCCGATGTCGGCGATCAAAACCGCGCCGCCGGGCGGGCAGGGCCTGCTGGAAACATCGGTGGAGGCGCGCGCGCATATCAAAGGGCCGATCGGCGCGGCGGCGTTCATCGACGGCGGTTCGGCGTTCGACAGTTTTGGCGCGGTCGATATGCGCTGGGGCGCGGGGATCGGCTTGCGTTATGATCTCGGTTTCGCGCCGTTGCGCATCGACATCGCCGCGCCGTTGAACAAACGGCCCGGCGATCCGAACTTCGCGTTCTATGTCAGCATCGGCCAGGCGTTCTGATGAGCGATAGCCCGCCTCCGGCTCCATCGCGCCGCAGGCGCTGGACCTGGCGCGCGGGCGCGGGCGGGGCGGCGCTGATCGTAGGCGCGAGCCTGGTCATTCTCGGTCCCGCTGGCCCCAGTTTGGCGGCGCATCTGGCGGAGGGCGCCAGCGTGTGGCGGCTCGGCACGCTTCACGTCGAAGGCGTCGGCGGCTCGGGTCTGGGCGATCTGCGCGTGAAGAATGCAACGCTCTCCGACGGGCAGGGAATCTGGGCGCGCGCGGAAGACCTGCGCCTGCAATGGAAGCCGCTAAGCCTGCTGCTGGGGCAGGTGGCGTTGAAGGATTTGTCGGCGGCGCATCTGCATATTCTGCGTCGTCCGAATCTTTCGCCGCCGCGCGGCGGCGAAGGCGTGCGGTTTGACACCGATCTGCCGGCGATCGGCATCGCCGATCTCGATCTGGCCGAAGGCGTAGCCGGCGCATCGGCGCGATTTTCCTTTGCCGGCGCGGCGCGGACGAAGGGCGATGCGCTGAAGGCGCTACACCTCGGTCTGCGCCGCCTCGACAAGCCGCTCGATAACGTAGCGATCGACTACCGCACCGAGGACAAACTCACGCTCGATGCCGCAATCGATGGCGCGCCGGGCGGCGTGCTGGCGAATTTGGCGCAGGCGCCGAACGCGGCGATCCATGTCGCGGCGCGGGCGAAAGACGGCGCCGGGGCGCTGGACGCTACGCTGGATCGCGCGCCGCTCGCTTCCGGCGCGCTGAGCTGGGATGAGCGGGGCTGGCGCGGCGATGGCGTGCTGCACCTGGCGGCCTTGCCGGCGGCGGCCAATCTGGCCGCGCGGTTCGGCGGCGTGCTGCGGTTTGCCGGCTCCGGCGATACGCTGACGGCGGCCGGCGCGCCGTTCCAGGCGACGATGAACAGCGACGTGCTTGAAGCCGCGGCCCGCGGAAAGCTGAACAACGATGCGCACGCGGTCGGTGCGGTGGCGCTGGCGGTGCAGGGCAAGAATCTCCCGGCGCTGGCGCGGGAACTGGATTTTTCAGCAGGCAGCGCCCGGTTTGACGGCGCCGTCGAGTTTGAAGAAACCCGCGCGCGCATTTCGGGGCGGCTGGGCGTCTCGCACGCAAAGCGGGACGGGTTCGACATCAACGGCGAAGGGCCGGTCGAAGTATTCGTGGCCGACAAGGACGTCCGCTTCACCGGCGAACTTGGCGATGGTGAAATTGGCGCGCCCGATTTCATGCGCCGCCTGATGGCGGGGGCGCGGCTCAATGTTGAAGGCGCCTATGACCGCGCCAACGGCGCGTTTCGGCTTTCCAGCTTTACGGTGCGCAGCCCGCATGGCGCACTCGCGGGCGCCGGATTGATCGACGACCACGTCTCTTCGTTCAGCGGTACATGGGATGTCGGCGAACTCGGGCTGTTGCTGGATGGCGCGCGCGGCGCCGCGCGCGGGCAATGGACGCTGAACGACAAAGCCGATGCGCCGGTGATCGTGAAAGTGCAGGGCGCGGCGCGGCAATTTTCCGGCTATGCGCCGTTCGGCGCGCTGCTCGGGCCGACGCCGAAAATCGATGCGTCGCTGCGGTTCACCGGCGGCGGTACGCTGGTGGAATATGCGCGCGTGGACGGGCCGCGCCTGCGCCTCGGCGCGCGCGGCAGGCTGGTGGGCGACAACGCCAATCTTGCAATCGAGGCTTCGGCGCGCGGGCCGGCGAATATCGCGGGCGTAAGCTTTGCCGGCGCGGCGGACGCGACGGGCGCGCTAACCGGCAAGCTCGGCGATCCGACGCTGACGATGAGCGCAAATCTTACCACGCTGAATTTAGGCGGCGCGACGTTGCAGAACGTCGTTGCGACTCTGGACCTGGCGCCGGCGCAGGGCGGGCGGCGCGGCAGGGTCGGCCTGGAGGGAATGTTGTTTGGGCGGCCGGCGAGCGGGAGCGCAAACCTTGCCCTCACGCAGGATAAACTCGCGTTTGAAAACCTTGAGACCCACTGGGCGCAGGTCGTCGGCAGGGGCCGCGCGCAGGTGGCGGGCGACATGTTCAGCACGCATGTCGATGTATCCGGCATGCTCGATGGTTTGGCGCCCGAGGTTTCCGGCGCCGTGACGGGAACGATCGATTACGCCAACGCCAGGGCGGGCGACAATCTTCAGCTTAACCTGGCGCTGCGCGGCGCGCGGCTGGGCGCCGTGGCCGTCGATGAAGCAAAGGCCGGCCTCACAGGGCCGCTCGCGGCGATGAAGGCGCAACTGGACGCAAAGGGCTGGGCCGGCGAACAGGCGATCACGGTGAGCGCCAATGGCGATGCGGCGGTGAGCGAAGGCGGTTGGGTGGCGCAGCTTGGCGCGCGCGGCCAATTTGCCGGCGCGACGATTGTAACGCGCGCGCCGCTCCTGCTGCGTGCGAAAGGCGATGTATTCGAGGCGCAGGGCGCGGCAAGCCTCGGCGGCGGCGCGGTCGAAGCGTCCTGGCGCGGCAATCGGGACGATGTCTCCATCGATGCGAAATTTGACAAGGCGCCGCTGGAAATTCTCACCGCGATGATGGAGCAGCCGGCGGCGGGAACGCTCAGCGGCGAGGTTCGGCTGTACGGTGCGAAGACGTCCCTGGGGGGCAATGCCGACCTGACATTCACGGATGCGCGCCTGGCGCGGCGATCGCGCGATGCGGTGAATGCGCATCTGACGGCGAATTTAGGCGGCGGCATGCTGCGCGGGGCGATCGATGCGCGTTCGGGGCGCGGGCTGGTCGCCAGCGTGCAGGGCCAGGCGCCAATGACCGCCGAGGCGGCGCCGTTTCGTTTGACGCCGGTGCGCGGCAGCGTGCTCGAGGCCAATTGGAAGGTGAGCGGGCCGGTCGAGGGATTATGGGCGCTGTTCGGCCCGCTCGACCAGACGCTCGGCGGGCAGGTTGACGGAGAAGGCGCGGTGCGTTTCGCCAACGGCGGCGTCACCGGCGACGGGCGCATGGTGATCAGCGCCGGCGCGTTCGACGATAAACTCTCCGGCGTCAAATTGCGCGAGATCGACGCGGTAATGACGTTCGACGAAAAGGGCGTCAGCCTCGAGCGTTTCAGCGCAACGGACGGCAAGGCCGGCCGCATCACTGGCGCCGGGCGGCTGGATGGGCAAGACGACGGCAAGCTCACTCTGAACCTATCAAATGTCGTTCTCGCCGACCGGCCTGACGCCCACGCCGCGGGGGATGGCGATCTGGCGCTGGAATGGCGCAAGGGCGGCGCGACGCTTTCGGGCGAGATCCGGCTCAGCCAGGCCGACGTGCGCATGCTGGACGCAGGCACGGCGCCTGCGCCGCTGATCGACGTGATCGAGATCAACCGGCCCGGCCCGCCGCCGCGCGCCGCCGCCAAACCGGCCGCAGTCATTCCCGCAAAACTGGACCTGCGGATCGTGGCGCCCGGACGGGTTTATACCCGCACGCGCGGGCTGGAGGCTGAATGGTCGCTCGACGTCAAGCTCACTGGCGATGTCGCCAAACCGCAATTGTACGGCGAGGCGCGCCTGGTGCGGGGCGATTTCAATCTTGCGGGCCGGCGCTTCGATCTCGCGCGCGGCGTGATAAAGTTTGCGGGCGACGCCGACGATGCGGAAATCGATGTCGCCGCGTCCGCCGCCGGGCCGGATTTGACCGCCAATGTCGCGCTCACCGGGCGCGCGCTTGATCCGCAGATTGCGCTGACCAGCGATCCGGCTTTGCCGGAAGATGAAATCCTTCCGGAATTGCTGTTCGGCCGGTCGTCACGCGATCTCAACGGGTTCGAGGCGGCGCAATTGGCGGCGAGCTTGGCTACGCTCGCTGGAAAATCGGCGTTCGACCTCGCCGCGGTGGCTCGTGCGGCGGTCAATCTCGATCGGCTGGAGGTGCGCGAGGACGGCGGCGGCGTATTGGTGGCCGGGGGCAAATATTTGACCCGCGACGTCTACGTAGAGGTGTCGGGCGGGGCGCTGGGGCGGGCGGGCACGGCGGTAGAATGGCAGGTGCGGCCCCGGCTGTTTGTGATTTCCAGCTTCCTCACCAACGGCGACCAGCGCGTCGCGGTCCGCTGGCGGCGGGAATACTGAGTGAAAACAGTCTGGGCCGGACCACTTTCGCCGTCCGGCCCAGATCAAGACCTGGAAGCAACGCAGGCGGTGGGGGTCGGCAGCCTCCGAGTCTTGCAGCAGAAATGCGCGAGCCCGCCCCCGGTTCCGCCAGCGGAAAACTTTTCGCCGAAAATATCGCGCCAGCACAACCAGCACAAAATTAAGAGCCGGACCGTTGCCGGTCCGGCTCAATAAAGCCCGAAAGCGTCGCAGGCGGTGGGGGGATCGACCGCCTCCGGGCCTCATCCCATCGGCCTTTTAGCCAAGAGACTAAGCTATCAATTCACGCGCGTGAGAGCGGTTCCCGAATTCTTCCAAAAAAACTGACGGAAATGAAAAACAGGATTTTCGCGATTGCGGCGGCCGGCGTCAGCGAAGCGAAAACACGAAAGTCCGGCGAGTGACCGAGGTAACAAGTCGGCGTCTCCAACGTTTCTATATGCAAATCTGCGGCGGTAAAGCGGTACTGGAGCCTCGTTTGATGAACGCCGATATACCATTGGGCAGTAAAACCGAGATTGCATTTCAGCAACGAAGCGGGGACGCATATTTGCGCAACGTGCTCGATGCAATTGCCGCATTTGTTGGCGTGCTCGAGGTCGATGGCGTATTGCGCGAGGCCAACGCGCCGGCGTTAACCCTCGCCCAGCTTTCGCCCGCCGATGTAATCGGACGCCGGTTCGATGAAACCTATTGGGTTGCGTGGTCTGATGAAACGCAAGCTCGCGTGCAGGACGCAATCGCCCGCGCGGCCGTCGGTGAAACGACGCGCTACCGTGAGCGCCTGCGGTCAGGGCCTGAAAGCTTTGTAACGGTCGATCTGCAGATCGCGCCGATCCGCGATGAAAAGGGCGAGATTTGCAATCTTGTCGCCTCAGCGCTCGACGTGACGCAACTCGCCGAAACCCAGGCGCGTCAGGAATTGCTGACTGGCGAGCTTAATCATCGCGTGAAGAATATTCTCGCTGTGGTCGGCGCGCTGGTTTCGCAAACGGCGCGGCGCGTCGGCAGCAAGGAAGAGCTTGCGCGCAATCTGGAGGGGCGGATCGCGGCGATGGCCAAGGCGGTTGCGCTGCTCAGCCGCTCGCAATGGTCGGGCTTTGGCCTGGCCGAGGCCTTGCAGGAGCAGGTGGAGATGTATGGGTCTGAGCGCTTCCGGATGAAGGGCGCAGACCTGCCGGTGGCGCCGAAGGCGGCGCTTGGCTTTGCGCTGGTCGCGTATGAATTGGTCACCAACGCCGCCAAGTACGGCGCGCTCGCGGCGCCAGAAGGTCATGTCGCGGTCGAATGGACGATCGAGAACGGCCGGCTGATCTGGCGCTGGACGGAGCACGGCGGCGCGCCGGCGCAGACGCCCAAGGAATCCGGCTTCGGCTTGCTGCTGATCCGCAACATCGCCGAAGGCGATCTCGGCGGGGAGCTTACGCTCGACTATGCTCCGGAAGGGCTGCGCGTGGTCATAGTTGCGCCGCTTGGCCGCGTGCAGGGCGCGCAGATGAGTGAGGCGGCCGCACGGCCCAGGCCGGGCGACATCTCCGGCAAGCGCGTGCTGGTGGTGGAGGATTCGCGCATTATCGCGCTCGAAATAGCCAGCACGCTTGAGGCGGCGGGCGTGCGCGTCGTCGGGCCGGCCTCGACGGTCGAGGAGGGCCTGGCGCACGCTGAAAACGGGATCGATGCGGCCATTCTCGATCTCGATCTGGCCGGCCGCAGCAGCGGGCCGATCGCCGAACGGCTGAAATCGCGCGGCATACCGATTTTGACGGTTGCGGCCGGAACCACGGGCGGGGCGGTGACGACGCCCTTTCTGGCCAAGCCGTTCACCGATCAGGAATTGATCGCGGCGATCAGTGGCCTGTTGCGGTCGGCGGCAAGGACAACACAATAAGTCCCGAAGGCTCGAACTTCACGTCGGCGTGCAGTTGTCGCGCGAGTTCCTGCACCAACTCACGGTCGAGACCGCACTCCGGATCGGGCTGTTCCGCCGCCCCAAGCACGCCAATCGTTATGGCATGACCGCCATCGGCGGTACGCGTGCTGGTTAGCGTGGCGGCGGCGCCGCTCATCCCGGCGGCGCGGCGATACCCGCTGACGAACGCTTCGGACACGATCAGTCCGAGATTTGTGGCGTCGTCCACGGCCATTGGGTCGTTATAGGCTTTGACCGTCAGCTTCACGCCGCGCGCTTCGCCGTTGAGCGCGACGTGCAATTGGCGCGTCAACTCGCTCAGATAGGCTTCCATATCGATGGCAATGAGATCTTCCGGAGGATTGATGAACCGGTAGGCGAGGGCCACGGGCGCCATCCGCGCACGCGCTTCGCCCAGCGCGTTGCGCACGACGGGTTCTTCCATGCGCCGTTGCTGGCGGCTGATCAAACTGGAGATGACCTGCAGATTGTTCTTCACGCGATGGTGCAGTTCACGCGTGAGGCTCATATTGGATTTGAGCGCGCTCTTCAGATCGGCTTCCCGTGTGCGCGATTGGACGACCGCCGCCTCGAAAGCGTCGGCCAGTGAAGCGATTTCCCTTGGCGCTCCGCTCATGGGCGGGGGCGCGTAGCGGCCGAGCGCGAATTCGTCCGCCGCGTCACGCAGCCGGAAGAACCAGCGCAACAGCCAGCGGTCCAGCGCCAGCCAGATCGCTACGATCGACAGCGCCGAAACCAGCACCGGCGAAAGCACGATCAACCCCGCGCGCAGGGTGATTTCCGCCTGGCGCGCCTGTGGCGCGACGGAAACAAAGCGGTAATCGGCAACGCCTGTATCCACGACGCGCGCCAGCAGGCCGCCGCCATCGTTCACGCCGTCGCTGGATTCAAGCGCGGTTTTTGCTCTCGCAACAGCGTCGTGAACGGAGATCGCATGCGCGGCCGCGGCGACGAGGCTGGATTGCCGATCGAAGATCGCCACGGCGCCGGGCGAGCTTCCCATGTCTTCGGCCAGCGTCTTCGCAAACCAGGCGCTCGGGATTGTAACCATTGCGGCGCCGTCGAAGACGCCGCCTTTCTTAATGGCGCGCGCAACGATGATGTTCGGCGCGCCGCTGGGGCTGATGGCGATTATCGAAGTTTCCTCGGCGCCGGCCTTGAGCGTGGAAAACCATCTCCGGTCCCCGACGGAGGAGGAAAGCGCGCGCTTGTTCGACGAGCAGGTGATCTTTCCATCTGCATCGGCGCGGCCCATAAAACTGTACAGAGATTGGGTTGCGACCACGGATACAAGCTGTTGGTTGCACGGACGGCCGGCCTTGATGATGACCGTGCTGACGGCAAACGCCGCGACCCGGTCGCGCGCGGCGCGAAGCGTTGCGTCAAATCGCACGGAGGCGCGGATCGCATCGTCGCTGCGCACGACCTGTTCGGTTTGGCTGGCAGATTTGTAGCTATGCGCGGCTTGCAGCGCGCCGAAGATCACGCCCGGCGCGCCGGCAATCAGGATAGCGGCAAACAGCAACGCCCTTATGCTCAGTGCGTTGTGAAAGCGCCCCCTGAGCCTTTCAATTTCCCGCTGCAAGGCGCTTGGCGTCCTCGATCAATGAGTCCAGCGCGGTGTCGGCGGCCTGGTCGGGCGCCGATGTCTTGCCGGTTTCGACGATTTCCAGGAGCGCCTTGCGCGCGCGGTTGACGCGGCTTTTGATCGTGCCGACCGCGCATTCGCAGACCGCGGCTGCTTCGTCGTAGGAAAGCCCGCCGGCGGTGACGAGGATCAGAGCTTCGCGCTGATCGATCGGCAATTGATTGAGCGCGCGGCGCACATCGTCAAGGTCGAGCGTGTCGCCCTGGGCGCTTTCCTGGCGAAGCGTTCGCTCGGCGGTCTCCTGGTCGAGGCCGACCGAGCGCCACGCCTTGCGGCGATCCGAATAGAACGCATTGCGGACAATAACGAACAGCCACGCGCGCATCTGGCTGCCCGGCTGGAACGAGCCGCGCGCCGCCCAAGCGCGGACAAGCGCGTCCTGGGCCAGATCGTCCGCCGCGGCGCGATTACCCTGGCACAGGAAGCGCGAGAACGCGCGCACCTGCGGCAGAAGACCGACGAGTTCGGTTTTGAACGCGTTGTCCTCCGCCGGCGTGGGGCGGCCGGGGGGAAGGGTCTGGGCCATCATGGGGTTTCCCGCTTAGGCCCGGCGCTCCCCTTATCAAGCTGATCGAGCAGATCGAGCAGATCGTCCGGCACCGTCTCGTCCACGACGTGGTCGAATATCTGCTTGAGCCGCGCGCCAAGAACACGCTGACGCTCCAGCGCTTCTGGGTCTCCGGTCCCGTCCAACGGCGGCCCCTCGTCCCGCTGATCCGCCATCGTCGATACCGTGTGCACTTGTTTCCGCTCCGGCCATTTTACCCGCTCGGCTTAAGACGCGCGAGGGCGTATTTAGTTCCAGGCTTCGGGAACAAAGGCGGGGCGTCTGCGTTGCCTCTTCGCGTTGGCGCTCGGGAAGGCGCCATGTGCTGCAGCCAGGAGTGTTTCATGACGATGAGAGAGCGGATTGGGCCCCATCTTCCCTATTTGCGCCGGTATGCGCGGGCGTTGACCGGTTCGGCGCAGAGCGGCGACGCCTTCGTGCGGGCGACGCTTGAGGCGCTGGTCTCAGGACAGCTCTCGATCGACGAGAATGTTCCCATTCGGGTTGCGCTTTATAAGGTGTTCCACAAGATTTGGGCCGGGCCCGGCGCGAAATACGATCCTAAGCAGGACGGCGCCCTGGCCCTGGCCGCTTCGCCTGAGGAGCGCCTGAAGGGGCTGAGCGTGCTCACGCGCCAAGCGCTGCTGCTCTCGGCGGTCGAAGGGTTCGCGTTTTCCGACGTCGGCTTGATCCTCGGTGTTTCGACGGACGATGCCCAGAAACTGGCCGCCGACGCGCAATTGGAGATCGAGCGCGAACTCAAAACCGACGTGCTGGTGATCGAGGACGAAGCGATCATCGCCATGGATATCAAGGAGCTGGCCGAGGAACTCGGCCATCGCGTCACCGCAATCGCGCGCACGCGCGACGAGGCGGTGGCCGCCGCGCGCGCGTGCAAACCGGGACTTGTACTGGCCGACATTCAGCTAGCCGACGATTCCTCAGGCATCGACGCGGTGCGAGATGTCCTGGGCATGTTCGATGCGCCGGTGATTTTCGTCACCGCTTTTCCCGAACGACTGCTGACTGGCGAAAGGCCCGAACCGGCCTATCTTATGACCAAGCCTTTCGAGCGGTTAACCTTAAAAGCTACGATCGGGCAGGCGCTGTTTTTCCATCGGGCGCGCCAGGCGGCCTGAAAAAGCGCGGAATTGCGCAGAATATGATGGATCGCCGGACGGGAGAAACGCGTTGAGAACGCGGTCTTAATCGTATGCATGTAAGGAGAGAGCCATGAACGATTCAATTTCACCTTCCTCGCCGATGGATCAGGCCAAGGCCGAAGCCGAGAAGCTTCGTCAAAAGGCGGCCAATGGCCTGCACGCCACGCAGGACGCCCTGAAGAAGGGCGTCGAGGAATCCAAGGCGAAGATCAACGATGCGATCGACACCACAGCCGAGCGCGTCGATCAGGCCCATATGTACCTGAAGGAACAGGCCCGTGAGCGGCCGATCGCGGTTACGGCCGCGGCGGTTGGCGCCGGCTTGGTTCTCGGGCTGCTGCTCGCCGGCGGTCGCCGCCGTTGATTGGAAAGACGGCGCTCGCCATAGCGGCTTTGGCAGCGCTCGTCGCCGCTTCGGTATTGCTGGTCTGGGCCAGCGGATTTGCGCTCTATTTTGCGTTTCTGGATCGGGTCGGTCCATCCGGCGCCGCGGGCATCGTGGCGCTGGTGGATTTTCTGCTGATCGCGCTTGGCTTCGGCGTGGCGCGCCTGATGAGCGTGCTGAAGGAAAGAGAAGAAGAAAAGCAGCAGGAGCAGGAAGCGCCCTCAATCCTCGGCCTGTTTGGCGATGCGATTAAGGAAAAGCCGCTGCTGACGCTGGCGGTATCGGCGCTTACAGGTTTCGCGGCGGTGAAAAACCCATCGCTGTTTCGCGATTTGATCGGCGACGTTCTACGCAGCCGGCGGGATTAGGCTTCTTTCATTACAATGACTGCGGCTTACGCGCGCTCGAGCACATCGACGCGGTAATGCGGCGTCCGCTGGCGGGAAATCGGCTGCAGGCTGGCGCCGGCAGCGTCAATGAACGCAGCGGCGGCGCTGTCGGCGTCGAGCCAATGGACCAGAACCAGATGCCCGCCGGGCTGAAGGGCGCTAACGCAATGCTGGGCGATCTGCCCCAGGCTGGCCGCGTCGGCGCCGGTCAGCGCGTCGCAAACCACCATCAGCTCAATCCGGCCCGAACGAATACGCTCGGCATCGGGATTGGTGGCCAGGCTGTCACAAAAACGGGAAAGTTTACGGCAAAGCGCCGGGCTGGCGCCGATCGCCAGGGCGCGCGCGTAACGGGCGTCCGGAAGGGAATCGATCACGCGCTGGAGGCGAGCGTTTTCAAGGCCCGCACGGTCGATTCCGGCCTCGCTTTGTGCGGGAGCCAGGCTCAGAGCCAGATCGAATGTTGCGTCAATCGCCACGGCAAAACGCCCTTCCGCTTCCAACCAATACGCAAGAAGCGTTCCAAGCGAGGCCTTTGGAGGCCTTGAGGGGAAAGACGCTTCTGTCTCCCTATGACGCACGCGCGAAATATTCGTTCCGCGATTACGCAAGTGCAGCATAGCTTTCGCAGGCGCGCAAGCGAATCCTTGCCGATTCCTTAACAACGCCTTGTCCGCGCCATGTCCGTAGGGCAGTTTCCCCATCTCGGTGAGGGAAACTCCGTGAATCGAAACATAGTTTTTGCGGCTGCGCTGGCGCTCGTGGTCGGGCTCTGGAGCGGGTTCGTTCTGGCGCGTTCAGGGGGCGGGTCGGGCCCAGGGCGGATCGGCGAGATTGTCGCCGCCGGTGGGGCGCCCCGCTCGGCGAATGCGCCGCGGCCGCCCGGTCCCTCTTATGCCGGCATGGCGTTTGTGCGCCTGCGGATCGACACCACCACCGCCCAGCCGAAAGCGTGTCTCGAATTCAGCAAGGACCTCTCGACCGACCCGCAGATCCGCTACGCCGATTACATTGGCGTCGAGCCGGCCGCTTCGATGGCAACGGAAGTCGTCGGCAATCAATTGTGCCTTGCGGGCCTGCCATATGAAACCGACCGCACGCTGACCATCCGCGAAGGCCTGCCATCGAAGGACGGCCAGAAGACCACGCGCGACGAAACCGCCACGCTTACCTTCGGCGATCGGCCGGCGTTCGTCGGCTTTGCCGGCAACGGCGTGATCCTGCCGCGCGCTGAGGCTGACGGCCTCGGTATCGAAACCGTCAACGTCTCGAAGCTGAAGATCGAAGTGTTGCGCGTGTCCGACCGGATTCTCGCGCGCGAGCAGATTGAAGTCGGTCAGGCGATTTCCGAAGGCTCTTACGATTTCTACGACTTTGAAAATTCAGGCAGCGATGTGGGTTCGTCCGTCTACAAGGGCGTGATCGATGTGCCGCTGATCGATAAGAAAACCAAGCAGAGCCGGCGTAACCAGAATATCACCACGGTGTTTCCGCTCGGCTCGGCGCTGAAGGAGTTCAAGCCTGGCGCCTATGTGGTCAAAGTGATCGACGACACGCCCGGCGCCGGCGCGCGCGGCGAGAACAACGATCGCCCGGCCGCCGCGCATCGCTGGATTCTCTACACCGACATGGCGCTGCAGACGTTTGAAGGCGCAAGCGGCATGGATGTCGTCGTGCGCTCGCTGGCTGACGCCAAGCCCGTGCCCGGCGTCAGCCTGACGCTGATCGCCTCGAACAATGACGAACTGGCGCGCGTGCGCACCGACGGGCAGGGCCGCGTGCGCTTCGCCAAGGCGCTGCTCAAGGGCGAGGGCGCGCTGCGCCCGCGTTACGTGATGGCCTACGGCGCGCGCGGCGATTTCACCGCCCTCGATCTTGAACGCCCGACGCTTGACCTTGCCGATCGCGGCATCGATGGGCGCGCCACGGCGGGCGATGTCGATGCGTTCCTTTATACTGATCGCGGCATCTATCGGCCGGGCGAATATGTGCGCCTGGCGGGGCTGATCCGCGATCCGGCCGGCCGGGCTATTTCAAACCGCCAGAGCGTGCTTGTGGTTTACCGTCCGAACGGTACGGAAGCCAAGCGTCAGCGGCTCACCGAAGCGCGCGACGCCGGCGCGGTGATCCAGTCGATCGCGATCGACAAGAGCGCCCCGCGCGGTCAATGGCGCGCCGACTTGCTGGTCGATGGCCAGGACGGCGCGGCGGGCAGCGTGAACTGGGCGGTGGAAGATTTCGTGCCGCAGCGGCTGAAGGTGGACATCACCGCCGATGAGGCGCCGATGAAGCGCGGGGAAACGCGCGGCATCGATGTCAATGCGCGCTTCCTGTATGGCGCGCCGGGCTCGGCGCTCGCTGTCGAGGGTGAAGCGCGTCTGCAGGTCGATCCCAACCCGTTCCCGAAAGAGGCCGGCTATTCGTTTGGCAAGGAAGCGGAGAACTTTGAAGAAAAGTTCGTCCAATTGCCGGCGACGACGACGGACGGCGATGGCCGCGCCCAATTGCAGCTCGCTTTCCCCGATGTGCCGCAGACCACCTTGCCGCTGCGCGCGCGCGTGGTGGCGACGGTGGCCGAGCCGGGCGGGCGCACGGTGCGCGAGGGATTCGACGTGCCGGTGCGCACCAACGACGTCTATCTCGGCGTAAAGCCGGCGTTTGACGGCGGCTATGTCGCGGAAAACGCCAAGGTCGCGTTCAACCTGATCGCGCTCAATCCCGCCGGCCAGCGCGCGATCGCGCGCGGCGTGACTTGGCAATTGGCGGAGGAAGACTGGAGCTACGATTGGTATCTCGAGGGCGGGCAGTGGAAATGGCGCCGCACCGGGCGCGATATTCCCGTCGCTGGCGGCAATGGCCGCGTCGATCTGGGCGCACAACCAATTTCCGTGGGACGCGACAAGCTCGAGACCGGCTCCTATCGCCTGGTCGTGCGCGACGCCGCGCAGAGCACGGAAACGACCTATCGCTTCCACGTCGGCTGGGGTTCGTCCGGCGCTGAAGACGACACCCCCGATACGGTGTCCGTCGCCGGACCGAAGGACGCCGCCAAGCCAGGCGCCACTGTAACCGTCGAGATCAAGCCTCCCTACGAAGGCGAGGCGCAGGTCGTCGTGGCCACGGACCGTGTGCTTGAAATGCGCACGCTGCATGTAAGCCCTGCCGGCACAAAGGTGAATTTCCGCGCCGACAAGACATGGGGCTCGGGCGCCTACATCCTGACGACGGTGATGACGGCGCGTTCGCCGGCGAAAGCGCCGGTGCCGCGCCGCGCGGTCGGTGTGGCCTACGTGCCGATCGACATGAGTTCGCGCACGATCAAGCTCGATATCGCGAAATCGATGAATGTGGTGCGGCCGCGTCAGGTTCTCAGCGTACCGATCGATGTGTCCGGCGTGCCCGGCGGCGAGGGCCTGCGCCTTACGCTCGCGGCGGTGGATGAAGGCATATTGGGCCTGACGAAATTCCAGAGCCCCGATCCGACTAAATTCTATTTCGGCCGCAAAGCGCTCGGCGTCGGCGTGCGCGACGATTACGGGCGCCTGCTCAACGCCAATCTCGGCGCGCCGTCGATCCCGAAACAGGGCGGCGATTCGCTGGGCGGCGAAGGGCTGACGGTGGTGCCGACGAAGACGGTGGCGCTGTGGAGCGGACTGGTGAAGCCCGGCAAGGACGGCAAAGTCGTCGTGCCGCTCGACATTCCGGACTTCAACGGCGAATTGCGCCTGATGGCGGTGGCGTGGACGGAGACCGGCCTTGGCGCCGCCTCGCGCCCGCTCACTGTGCGCGATCCGGTGGTGGCCGAACTTACGCTGCCGCGATTCCTCGCGCCGGGCGATGACGCGTTCGTGACGCTTGAATTGAACAATGTCGATGGAACGCCGGGCGCATATGCAATCAAGGTGTCCGGCGCCGGCGCGGCGCGGATGCAGGCGTTCTCGCAAAGCTTCAACCTCGCCAAAGGCGTGCAACAGCGCGTGCGCGTGCCGCTGTCAGGCGCCGAAGCGGGGCTGGGCCAGGTTTCGCTCAGCGTCAGCGGGCCGGGCTTTAGCGTCGCGCGCAACTACGACATCCAGTCGCGTTCGCCGTTCCTGCCGATCACGGACGTTGATACGCAGTCGCAGGCGGTGCAGGCGAAGTATACATTGTCAGCCGGCACGCTGGCGGCGTTCGCGCCGGGCGAGGGCATGGCGACGGTGTCGTATTCCAACCTGCGCGGGCTCGATCCGGCGCCGTTGCTGGATGTGCTGGAGCGTTATCCTTACGGCTGCTCCGAACAGCTTACGTCCACGACGATGCCGCTGCTCTACGCCAATGCGCTGGCGGCGACGGCGCGCAAGAAGGAAGACCCGCGCCTCAAGCTGCGCGTGCAGGAGAGCGTGAACAAGCTGCTCGACCGGCAAAGCGCAGACGGCGCGTTCGGCCTCTGGCGCGAAGGCGATCGAGGGGCGAGCCCGTGGCTCGGCGCTTATGTGGTCGATTTCCTCTATCGCGCCAAGCAGAACGGCGCGGTTGTGCCGGAAGCGCCGCTGGAAGCGGCCTACAAGGGCCTGCGGGCTGTGGCGCGGCTGGATGATTTCAGCAGCGTCTCGTACGATTTCGACGTCTACAAATGGCCGGGATCGAACGACACGGACAAATTGCTCAAATCGCGCGCGGCGGCTTATGCGCTTTATGTGCTGGCGCGGGCAGGCAAGGCCGATGTCGGCCAGGTGCGCTACTTCCACGACGCAAAGCTGAAGGACGAGCCCAGCCCGCTGGCGCGCGCGCAGATCGGCGCGGCGCTGGCGCGGTTCGGCGATAGCGCGCGGGCGGCGGATTCGTTCGCGAAAGCGGAAGCTGCGCTCGGCTATCGCAACACCGGCGATTATTACCAGACGCCGCTGCGCGATCTGGCCGGCGTGCTCGCGCTCGCGGCGGAAGCAGGCCAGTCCCAGTTGGTGGAGCGCCTTGCGCGCCGCCTTGAGCGCGAAACGCCGGACGCCAACAATCTGATGACGCAGGAACAGGCGCAATTGCTGATCGCGGCCGATGCGTTGCTGAAGCGCGCCGGGCCGGTTTCGATATCCGTCAATGGCGCCCCGGCGGCGGCGATCGCGCCGGTGATGGCGGATGCCGCGCGCATCGCGCAGGGGCTTGCCTTCACCAATGCGGGAACCGGGCCGGTGTGGCGCTCGGTTACCACGAACGGGCCGCCAAAAGCAGCGCCGCCGGCGGCCAGCAGCGGATTTAGTCTCAGCAAGCGGGTGTTCACGTTGACGGGGGAGAGCGCCAGTCTCGGTTCCTTGCGCCAGGGCGAGCGCGTGGTGGTGCTGGTGTCCGGCGCGCCGGAAGGCCAGCGCCTGCATCCGGCGGTGCTGGTTGATCTGCTGCCGGCGGGGCTCGAGATCGAATCGATCCTCAAACCGGAAGACGGCAAGCAGATATTTACGACCGAGCGCGAAGGGGCCCGCGATGGCCCGTTCGCTTGGGCGGGCAAGATCAGCGCGGCGCGAATTACTGAGGCGCGCGACGACCGCTTCGTCGCGGCGGCGGATGTGCGCGGTGAAAGCTTCCAGTTCGGCTATATTGCACGCGCGGTGACGCCCGGCGCCTACACCATGCCGGGCGCGCAAGTGGAAGACATGTATCGGCCCGGCGTCTACGGGCGCACGGCGGCGGGGCGCGTAGCGATCGCCGCGGGGCAGTGATGGTGAGGCGCTTGCAATGAAGCGCAAAGTCATTCGCTCGGCCCCCGCGCATGCGGGGGCCCATAAGCCCAGCCGTTGCGGAATAGTCGCCGACGTTAGCGGTTATGGACCCCGGTCTTCGCTGCGCGAAACCGGGGCCGAGAAAGCATGAAACGCGGCCGCTCTCTCGATTGGGCGCAGGGGCAGCGGACGAAGCGCTGGTGCGCTGCAATCGCCATTGTGATGCTCAGCCTGTTCACGCTCGACGTTGCGTTGCCGCCGCCGCTTTATCGCGCGCGCGATATCTCTCCGGTGGTGCTCGACAAGGACGGCGTGTGGCTGCGCGCGTTCACCACCAAGGAGGGGCGCTGGCGGTTGCAGGCGCGGCTGGATGAGATCGATCCGGAATTCCTGCGCCGGCTGGTGAAGATCGAGGACCGGAATTTCTGGGTGCATCCGGGCGTCGATCCGCTGGCGATGGCGCGGGCGTCCGGAACCTATCTGCACAAGCGGCGCGTGGTTTCCGGCGGTTCGACGATCACGATGCAGCTTGCCCGCATGCTGGAGCCGCGGCCGCGAAACGTCGGCTCCAAACTGATCGAGATGATCCGCGCCGTGCAGATCGAGCGGCGCCTCAGCAAGAGACAAATACTCGCCGCTTATCTGACGATGACGCCATACGGCGGCAATCTGGAGGGCGTGCGCGCCGCCTCGCGCGCCTATTTCGGGCGCGATCCCCAGGCGCTCGACGATGCGGAGATGGCGCTGCTGATCGCGCTGCCGCAGGCGCCGGAAGCGCGCCGGCCAGATCGCCGCGCGGCGCTGGCGAAAAAAGCGCGCGATCAGGTGATCGAGAAATTTGTCCGCGTCGGCGCCATCAGCCCACGCCTGGCCGCTGAGGCGCGGCAGGCGGAGATTCCCAAGCGCACGCCGTTCCCGGTACGCGCGGAGCTGGCGAGCGAAAGCATCGTGCGCGATCATCCGGGGCAGAGCGTCATCCGCTCGACGCTGGACGCGCGCCTGCAAATGATGATCGAGCCGCTGGTGCGTGCGCATGCGCAGGGGCTCGGCGACGATGTTTCGACGGCGGTGATCGTGGTGGAAATCAAGAACCGCGCGGTGCGCGCTTCCGTCGGCGGCGCGGGGCGAGACCGGGCCGGCGGCTACATCGATATGACGCGCGCGGTGCGCTCGCCCGGCTCGACGCTGAAGCCGTTCATCTATGCGATGGCGTTCGACGATGGCGTCGCCGCGCCGGAGACGCTGGTGGAGGATGCGCCGAGACGGTTCGGCTCCTATCTGCCGGAGAATTTCGACCGCGTGTTTCATGGCGAGGTGCGCGTGTCCGATGCGCTTCAACAATCGCTGAATCTGCCCGCGGTGGCGACGTTGCAGAAAGTCGGCGCCGAACGGTTCGAGGCGACGCTGACGCAAGCCGGCGCGAAGCCGCGCATTCCGCGGCGCGATCTGATCGAGCCGGGCCTGGCGCTCGCGCTCGGCGGCGTCGGCATGACGCTCGAAGAAATCGCTACGCTCTACGCGGCGCTGGGCGATCGCGGCGTGTCGCGGCCGCTGAATTATGTTGAGCCGGCAAGCCTGCGCAGCGCGCATCTGATGCGCCCGCAAACCGCGCAGAAGGTGCTGACGATTCTCGCCGGCACGCCGACGCCGGCCGGACGCGCGCCCTGGCGCCTGGCGCAGGACGCGCCGCAGATCGCGTTCAAGACCGGCACGTCGTATGGATTTCGCGATGCCTGGTCGATTGGCGTCGGCGAGGGCTATGTGGTGGCGGTGTGGGCCGGCAGGCCCGATGGCGCGCCGCGCGCGCAGGCTACGGGGCGCACCGATGCGCTGCCGCTGCTGTTTCAGATATTCGATCGGCTCGATCGTGCGCCGGGCGCAGAGCCGCTTCTCGAAGAGAAACGCCAAACCGCGGCGCCGGGCGTCGCCCGGCTTGACCGTGACGATCCCACCGCGCCGCATATCCTGTTTCCGCCTGACAATGCCGAGATCGTCGTCAGCGACCGCGGCGTGGCGCTGGCCGCGCGCGGGCGCGAGCCCCTCACGTGGTTCGCCGGCGGCCAGGCGCTTAACCGCGAGCCGTCAAGCGGGCGGGTGATCTGGAAGCCGGCGGGCGAGGGCTTTTTCGATGTCACCGTGATCGACGCCGATGGACGACGCGCCACAACGCAGGTGCGCGTACGCCGCGACGCGGGCTGAGATTTCAGCTTCACCCGACGACGGGCTTTTTCCCAAGCCGCTCTGATCTACTCGCCGCGCGTGCGGCCATCGCCTTCTTCAGCGAGCACTATCGCCGGATTTTCCGGCGCGGGTTGTTCGAACAGGCCCATGTCGGCGGGCAATTGCGGCGCGGGCGCGCGCATCGGCGCGGCGGCGCGCTGCTGAAGTTCGGCGCGTTCGGCGGGCGACAGGCGCGGCGCAAGCGGGCGCCAGAAGACGAGTTGCACGACGAAGCGGCCCTCGCGCTCGACGATCTCGGCGAGCCCGTCGGCGAGATGCGCCTTGGCGATCTGCGCGAGCGCACGCGTGCGCGTGGCGTAGGGCCGCCAGAGCGGCTCGCTGACGCGTTCGGCGGGGGCGCCGAGAATGGCGCGTGCTTCCTCGGGCGTGGCGGCATAGCCGAGCGGGCGGCGCGCCGCGGCGGCGGCGGTGCGCGAAACCGGCGCGGCCGGCGCCCGCCGCCAGAACCGCACCATGATGCGGTAGGCGTTGTCGCGCGCGACCAGTTCAAACCGCGGCTCGCCATAAATCCCGCCGACGGCTTCGTCGGCCTCATCCACGGTCGCAAAAGCGACGGGCAGTTCCTGCAAGGCCAGATAGACGGGGCCGCCGGCTTTTTCGGCCGCTTCATGCGCCGTTTTCGCCGTCGGCGGCCCGCTTGCCGCCGCCTGCTCCGCCGTTTCCGCGATCGGATAGACGCTCATCGCGCTAAAGGCTCCTGAAACGCGCTTGTCACAGAGCGGCGCAGAGGTAAAGGTCGCGCGCTTTTGGGACGAGGCGCGCCATGCCATTTGATCTACCCGAACCGACCATGACCGCGCGGTTCGTGAAGGCTGCCGACGGCGTGCAATTGTTCTACCGCGATTATGCGCCGCTGCCGCCGGCCAGCGGCCTGCCGGTGATCCTGCTGCACGGGCTGACCCGCAATTCGCGCGATTTCGAGTTGGTGGCGCCGCGGATCGCCTCGCTTGGCCGTCGGGTGATCGTGCCGGACGTGCGTGGGCGCGGGCGCTCCGGGCGCGATCCTAACGCCGACCATTACGCCCCGCCGGTCTATGCCCAGGATTTGCTCGGCGTGCTGAATGGGCTGGGCGTCGGCCGGGCGATCTATGTCGGCATTTCGATGGGCGGCATCGTCACCATGCTGATCGCGGCGATGGCGAAGGATCGCGTCGCCGGCGCGGCCCTGGTCGATATCGGGCCGGTGATCGAGGAGGCGGGCCTGAAGCGCATCGCCGGCTACGTCGGCAAGACCATGGAGTTCGCCAACTGGGACGAAGCGCTTGCCGCGGTGAAGGCGGCGCAGGCTCCAGCATTTCCAAAAGCCGACGATGAATTCTTCAAGCGTTTTGCACGCCGCGTGTGCCGCGAGGAAAACGGCCGCGTCGTGTATGATTACGACGCGGCGATCGCACGGCCGGCTGCTTCCACCGCGCCGCCGGATATGACGCCTTTGTTTGAAGCGCTCGGCGCAGCGCCGGTTCTGGTGGTGCGCGGCGCGCTCAGCGATCTTCTTTCAAGCGAGGGCGTCGAACTGATGCGGATCGTGAAGGCTGATCTGACGGCGGTGGAAGTTCCCGATGTCGGCCATGCGCCGACTTTGGAAGAACCGGCAGCGTGGGATGGGCTGCTTAGTTTTCTGGCGAAGGCGCCGTAAGACCTTATTCCGACAGCGCCGGCGCGCCGAACAGATCGAGCGGGCGGCGCGATTTGCGCGGCGTCTCGCCGGCCAGACCGCGCCGCGCGAGCCATTCGAGGCACAGGCGCGCCACTTCCGGCGCTTCGGGCTCGCCGATCAGCCAATGGCTCATCGTGGGAAACTCGTAAAAATCGGCCTGGCCTTCGGTAAATCGCCCGGCGATGCGCCGCACGGTGCTGGCGGAATTGACTGTATCCTTGCCGCCGGCGACGGCGAGCACGGGGCATTTGATTTCATGCGCCGGCGCCGAAGACGCCATCGTGTGGTCCAGCCACCATTGCACCGTCTCGAACACGACACGGCCCGATTCCGGCACGAAGCGCGCATAAGCGCGCCGCGCCTCTTCGCGCGTGAGCCGATCGAGCGTGGTGCGGCGCGCGACCTGGTAGTCCGGCGGAATGGGGCGGCGCCAGTAATCGCCCAGCATGGACATGCCGAACGCGTTGGCGTGTTCGTCAAGCGTGGTCGGCATGACGCCCCAGGGCGGCGACGGCGCCAGCAGGACCAGCGCGGCGCAATCGGCCTTCACCGCCGCCATTTGCACGATAAGGCCGCCGAGCGAATGGCCGATCAGAATCGGCGGCGCGGAAAGGCCGCGGATCACCTTCAGCAAGGCGGCGGTATAATCGTGCACGCCGCATTGGGCGAGCCGCTCCATATCGGCGCCGCGCTCATGGGCGGGCAGATCGGGCGAATGCGTTGAATAGCCAAGACGCTCGAATGGAACGCGAAAGGCGTCGAACGCCCATGCGCCGCAAAACGCGCCATGCACGAACACCACCGGCGCCGTCATGAAGAAAAGCCCCCATAAGAGTCGCCGCCGGTGCGGTCTGGCGCGATTAGAGCCGGCTCTGCGCTTGGATGCGAGAAAAAAACGCAGGGGTGCGGCGCGGCCGCCCACAACGCCATCGTTGTGGGCAGGCTCACCGGGCGTAACGGGAGAAGCGGCGGACGACTTCTTCGTAGGCGGCGCGCTTGAACGGAATAATCAGGCGCGGCGCTTCGGCCAGATCGCCCCAGCGCCAGTGATCGAATTCCGGCGTGTGCAGATCGAGGCGGATATCCGAATCCTTGCCCAGAAACCGCAACGCGAACCATTTTTGACGCTGGCCGCGGAATTTGCTGCGCTTGCCGATGTGGCTCCGGATTTCCATCGGAAAGTCGTAATAGATCCAGTCTTCGGTTTCCTCGACGATCTCGACAAGGTCCGGCGATACGCCGACTTCTTCGTTCAATTCGCGCAGCGCCGCGGCGCTCGGGCTTTCGCCCTTATCGACACCGCCCTGCGGCATCTGCCAGATAAAGTGAGGCGCCGCCGAAGCACGCTTTTCAACGCGCCGACCGTAAAACACCTTGCCGGCCGGATTGAACAGCGCCAGGCCGACATTGGCGCGATAGAGCGTCGGATCGCGGGGGTGTTCGTTCATCGCCGGCGGGTGCGCTGCTCCAGAACCGAGGAAGCCGGCGCCAAAACGACGCCGCGGCTCTCCAGGTCGCTGGCCCAGAACTTAATGCGCTCCACCGTGATGGGATAGGCGAATCCAGCGCCGATTGCATTGCCGCCGGATTGGGCCATCGCTTCGAGCGCATCGAGCTGGCCGGAGATCGCGTCGGCTTCGCGCTGAGCGTCGAGCACGCGGTCTGCGCTTGTGAAGGGCAGGCCCGCCTTCTGCGATTCGGTGGCCAGCGCCGCGCGCGGGCCGATGCCGTTCGAGATGAAGGCCAGGCCCCGGCTCTTCAGCGCCTGGATAACCGGCGTCGTCGCCGCCGCGGACTGCGCGAATTTCGCGCCCTGGTAGTTCGAAACGGCGAAAAAGCCCGCCGCGCGCGACATCAGGTTTTCAAGCTTGCCGATATTGTCTTTCGGCGCGCCGGCGGCGAGCAGGGTCTGCGGGCCGGTATCGGTTGTCGGGTCGAAGCTTTCCATGGGCAGTTCGATCATCACTTCGTGGCCGTGCGCACGGGCGGCATCGATCCAGTTCTGCAGCCGGTCGGCGTACGGAACAAACGACAGCGTCACCTCCGCCGGCAATTGTTCGATCGCCGCCTGCGTGACCTGGGCGTTGAAGCCGAGGCCGCCGACGATCACGGCGACGCGCGGCTTGGCGGGATCGCCATTGAAGGGGCGCTTGTAGGCGTTGAACGGGCTCGTCCCGTCGGGGCCGATCACCGGCAGCGGGCCGAGCGGGCCGCGCGCGGTCAGCGCCGGGATCGGAGCCCGCGGCAGGGGCGGCGAGCCCGCCGCGGCCGCCGCTTCGGCGGCGCCGGCCGGGTCCGTTTCAGTCACCGTCACGTCGCCCAAGGGCGCGCCGTCCTGATAGGCGGCGGCGGAGGCTGAGGCGGCGTCCATCACCACGCCGCTGAGCGGCGTGCGGAACGCGCCGCTGTGCTCGGAGCCGTCGAGCGGCAGGATTCGGCGCGGCGCGGCGGCGTGCGGATCGCCGAAGAGCTGAATGGCGCCGATCGCCATGATCGCCGCGAGGCTGGCGGCGCCGGCGCTCAGCGTCGTCTGGTTCAGGTGCTGAATGGCGGCGGGTATTTTCACCCAAGCCGGGATTTGCATCGCCGGAATCCTTCGCGGCGCGGACGAGAGGCTCGTCCGCGCTCTATGAGCCCAAGCCTTCCTAGCTTGATTCGCGGGTCTTCGGCGCCGGCCGGGCAGGCAGGCGCGTTCCGCCGGAGACCTCACGTCGTGATTTTCGCCACTTGCTCACACCCATCGGTCCCGATCGCATCCTGAGGACGCAGGGCTTCTGTGCGCGCGGGCTGGTTCAGTCAGGCGACATCGATGCGGGCCCCCTCGTTTTCATCCGCGCCTTCTGCCATAACCGCCATGCCGCTGCCCGGTTTAGTCATACATTCGGGGAACTAGCGGGGCGCGCTTTTCCTAACCGCCTGGCGCCAGCCGGGCCGTGAGCACGGGGCACGGTCTATGTACGGTAGCTACGGCGCCGCCTATCGGCGCGCGGCTTTGCGGCAGCGATTTTTGCGGGGCCGTAAGCGCGGCGATGAAGCCGCTGTCGGCGGGGCATTCGACGAAATTGGCGCGCGTGAAGCGGCGTTGCTGCGCGAATGCGGATTCGAATCTGGATCGCTGATCGATATTGGGTGCGGGGCCGGTCGCCTTGCGTGCGCGCTGGCTGGCGCGCCGGGCGTGACCTATCTGGGGCTCGACGTTTCGCCTGCGCTCCTGGAAAGCGCGCGGCAGCGCAGCGGCCGGCAGGACTGGCGGTTCGAGCGCGTGCGCGGCCCGGTGATCCCGGCGCCCGATGCGAGCGCGGATGCGGTCACGGCATTCTCGGTTTTCACGCATATCCCCGAAGCGGAGTCGCTGGCTTACGTGCGCGAGGCGCGGCGCGTGCTGAAACCGGGCGGGTTCTTGTTGTTTTCGTTTCTTGATCCTGACGTAGCGCAGCATCGCGCCTCCCTGCGGGCGCCGTGGATTGAGGCGGTGGTCACCAAGCTGTTTTGGGCCCCGAACGTGGCGACGCGCGCGGCTGACATTGCGCGATGGGCCGATGCGACCGGCCTGCGCGTGCGCAACATCGGCGGGCTTTTGGGCCAGTCTTACGCGGTGCTGGAATTAGCGCAGACCCCGAACGACGCGGGGGCGGCGTAGCGTACGTTCAGGCCAAGAGCATTCACATGCCTCCGCATTCCCGGCGATGCGCGCCGCGGTTTGCATTCTCCTGCGTAAGCGGGAGGACGGGGCGCGAATCCGCGCCGGATGACCGCCCTTGCGGACGGCGTTAGTGACGCGGTTTCGCGCCCCGATTCTCGATTGTTTTTCCCGGATGCGGGTACAGGACTTTCGATGGGACTAAGTCCAGGCCATCCGATCCGGTGCAGTCCTCGCGCATTGCTGCGCAATTGGCTGGTCCCAGCCGGGGGGTGAACGACTGCTCAGGTCCAAGAACGGCTCGTTACGCCGCCCCACGCTGCGATTGTCGGGCGACCGCTCTTACCCCGCCTTGGCGCGCAAACGCTCGGCCACCACGCCTTGGTGCAGGTAATCCTCGGCGCGCTTGAGTTGATAATCCTGGGTCTTGTCCCAGTTTTCCGGGGGCTGATCGTCCGGGATGTGGGGGCCTTTGCGTTTGGCGCCGTCCGGATTGGCGAATGCGCCTTTGAGGTCGGACTCGGAAAGGCCGAGCCGCTTCAGCTTGCTCACGTCCACCTTCTTGTCCGAAACCTCGATGTCCGGATCGATGCCGGAGCCCTGGATCGAGCGGCCGGCGGGTGTGTAATATTTCGCCGTGGTCAGGCGCAGCGCGCCGTCCCGCCCGCCTTTCAGCGGAATGACCGTCTGCACCGAGCCTTTGCCGAACGAGGTGGTGCCCAGCAGCAGCGCCCGGCCGCGATCCTGCAGCGCGCCGGCGACGATTTCGGAGGCGGAAGCCGAGCCCTGATTGATCAGCACGGCCATCGGAATGCCGGCGAGCATGTCGCCGCGCTTGGCGTTGTAGCGCTCGATCTGGTCGGCTCTGCGCCCGCGCGTGGAAACCACTTCACCGCCGTCGAGGAACGCGTCGGACACCTGCACCGCCTGATCGAGCAGGCCGCCCGGATTGTTGCGCAGATCGAGCACGACGCCGCGCAGGCCGCTGCCTGCCTGCTTGCGCATGGCGCGAATCCCTTCTTCCAGCGCATCGCCGGTTTTTTCGTTGAAGGCCGAGACGCGCAGGATGCCGATGTCCTTATCCAGCTTCCAGTTGACCGACTTCACCGCAATGATTTCGCGGGTGAGGTTTACATCGAACGGCTCGGAGTTTTCGCGCGCGATGGTGAGCTGGATCGAGGTGCCGACCGGGCCGCGCATGCGGTTGACCGCGTCGCTCAGGTCGAACCCGATGATGCTTTGTCCGTCGATCGCGGTGAGATAGTCGCCGGCCTGCACGCCGGCCTTGGCCGCGGGCGTATCGTCGATCGGGGAGACGACCTTGACGATGCCGTCTTCAGCCGTGACCTCGATGCCGAGGCCGCCATATTCGCCGCGCGTCTGGACCTGCATGTCCTTGAAATCTTCAGGCGCGAGATAGCTCGAATGCGGGTCGAGCGAAGTGAGCATGCCCTGGATGGCGGCCTGAATGGCTTTCTTGTCTTCGATCGGCGAGACGTATTCATTCTGGACGCGCACCAGCACGTCGGCGAACAATTCCAGTTCCTTGTACGTGTCGGACCGGGAATTATCGTCCTGCGCCGACCAGGCGAGCGCGCCGACGCAAGCGGCGACGCCAATCACCGGGGCGACAAGCCAACCCATCCGCATGTCACGTCTCCTTGCCCCCGCCTGAGGGCATCATACTTTGCGCGGTCAGAGGCCGCGCGCCTCGGAAATCACCCTGTGGGCTTCAGCCATCGCTCCGGATCGATGGGCCGTCCAGCCTGTCTTACTTCAAAATACAGTTCAGGCGCAGTTGTGGCGCCGTCTGTTTTTGCCTGACCCATCTGGCCGATTAGCGCGCCGGCGGCGATTTTGTCGCCGATTCCGGCAAAAACAGACTCAAGTCCCGTTAAAATCACAGCGTAACCATTGCCTTGGTCCAGGATCAAGACCTTCCCGAAAGAGCGGAACGGACCGGAGAACGTGACTGTGCCTTCGGCAGGCGCAACCACTTTCGCGCCGGGAGCCGTGCGCAGCGTGACGCCGAGCGCCGGGCCGGCCTTGGTGGGGCCGTTGAAGGCGGTCAGAATCGCGCCCTGCGCCGGTGCAAAACGCTTGCCGCCCGGCGCCACCGCGATGATTTTCGGCTGACGCGCGGTTTTCTGGGCGGCGGTCGCGCGGGCAGCCAGATCGCGCAGGTCGCGCGCCTGGCGGGCGAGCGAAGCGGCGCGGGCGTTGGCGGCCTCGGCCTCGGCCTGGAGCCGGTCGCGCTCGCGGGCGGCGGCGGCCATCTGCTCGGCGGTCTGGGCGCCCTGCCGGGCCAGCGCCGCGGCCTGTCCGTCCAGTTCCTGTCGGCGGGAGGCGATTTCCACAAGCGTCGCCTCCGCCTCGGCGATACGGATGCGCTTGTCGACCACGCGGTCCGTGAGCGCCGAGGTGAAAAAGCTCGCCACGGTCGCGCCTGGGCCGGGCTTGCCGATCAGGCCGGCGCTCACCGCCGGTTCGTCCTGCAGGAAGCGAATCAGCAATGCTTCGAGCCGGTTGCGGGCGTCGGTAAGGTCGGATGCGTCGCCGTCGGCCTTGTCTTGCACGGCGGCTAGACGCGCCGCGGCTTCGGCGCGGGCGGCATCCGTGGCGGCTTTGGCGCCGCCGATCCCAGCCAGATTGGCCGAAAGGTCAGACACGCGGGCGGACGCGCTGGCCGCCCTGGCGGCCAGTTCCCTTGCTTTCCTGCTCTCGGCGGCCTGACGCTTTTCCAGTTTCGCCGCGTCGGTCGCGGGTGCGGCCCCCGCCATCGCGGCGCAGGCCCAAACCAGAACGGCGCCGGCCGCGGCTGTGCGCGGGCGCATGAACTTGCCTTGTGCTGGGGAAAACTAATCCCGGTGGTAGGGATTACCGCTCAAAATTGTCACGGCGCGGTAAATTTGTTCTGCCAACATCACGCGAACCAGCTTGTGCGGCCAGGTTTGCGGGCCAAAGGCGAGCCGGTCCTGCGCGGCCTGGCGCAGATCGGGGGCGACGCCATCCGGCCCGCCGATCCAGAAACACACCGAAGGCAGCCCGCTGTCGCGCCAATGGGCCAGCTTGGCCGCGAGCGCGCGCGAGGCCCATTCATCGCCCCGCTCGTCCAGCAGGATGCGCCGTGCGCCTTCAGGGGCGGCCTTGATCAGAAGCTCGGCTTCGCGGGTCTTGTCGCCGGCGCGCGGCGCTTCGGCTTCGACGATGTCGAGCGGGCCGAGGGCGAGCTGTTTGCCGGCGAGGGCGATGCGGTCGCGGTAATCGGCGACGAGGTCTGCTTCCGGCCCGGCTTTCAGCCGGCCGATGGCGGCGATGCGGATGCGCAAGGCGCGCTGCTACGCAGCGCTCGGCTTGGCCGAGGCGGGGAGCCAGATTTTCTCGATATTGTAGAAGGCGCGCACTTCCGGGCGAAACAGGTGGACGATCACGTCGCCCGCATCGATCAGCACCCAATCGGCGTTCGGCAGCCCTTCGGCGCGCGCGTCGCCCCCGGCCTGTTTCAGCTTTTCGATGACGTGGTCGGCCAGCGCGGCGACATGGCGCTG
>DASZPV010000128.1:0-9064 GCA_035549875.1 Caulobacterales bacterium | reverse complement strand
GCGTCGATCGCCTCGATCAGTTCCTGCTGGCCTTTGGATTTGGCGCGAATGGTTTTGACGAAGGCCTGATCGCGGTCGCCGCCATCGGGCGTCCAGCCGCCTTCGACGACCTGCAAACGGCGCCGATCATCCTGGCGGTGCGTTGCTTCAGCTTTTTGAGCACGCTTGGCGGGACGTTTGGCCATGTTTGCCTCCTTGCGCTGTTTTGCGCATGAAAAAGCCGCGGACGGTGCGTCCGCGGCGGCTGGTAGATCGAAGAAAGAAGATGGATCGATCGGCGCGGAAACGAAGGCGTCGCGCCGCCGGTGGCCGGAAGAATGATCTCGCTTACGTCTATGCGTCACGCGGCCCCCCGTGTGACGGCCGGCGAACCGACCCGACCAGCGCCGCCGAATTAGCGGCGTTTACAGTTCCCAGTAAGCGCCTACTCGGTTAACGAGTTTTGAATCTTCTTCATCTTCGTAAAAAATTCATCGAGGAGCCTCCGATGCCGATCTTCGCGCTCGCCGACGCCGATCTGGAGGTGGAGGACGAAAACGCCTTCTGGGTGGGCCCCGGCGCGGTGCTGATCGGCAGGGTGGTGCTGAAGAAGAACGCCTCGGTCTGGCCGTGCGCGGTTTTGCGCGGCGACAACGAACCGATCGTGATCGGCGAAAACTCCAACGTGCAGGACGGATCGGTGCTGCACACCGATATGGGCAGCCCCCTGACGATCGGCGCCAATTGTACGATCGGCCACATGGCGATGCTGCACGGCTGCACACTGGAAGATCACGTGCTGATTGGCATCAAGGCGACGGTGCTCAACCACGCGCGCATCGGCGCCTACACGCTGGTCGGCGCCCATGCGCTGATCACCGAGCGCAAGGACTTTCCTGGCGGCCAACTCATCACCGGCGTTCCGGCGCGGCCGGTTCGGCCGCTCGATGAAACCACGCGCAGCGGCATCGGTTATTCCGCCGCGCATTATGTTGAAAACTGGAAGCGCTACCGGCGCGATTTGCGGCCGAGTGCGCGAAGCGTCGGCGTTTAGGCGGGCTCGACCGCTTCCGGCAGATCGGCGTTCCACACTTCGCGGATGTGCACGTCGGTTTCCGGACCGAGGTTGAACCAGGCCAGCCGGTCGCGGGTGGAATCCAGCACCAGCACCTTGTCGCCGCGTTCCATGACTTGCGTCACCGCGTTGCGCACCAGGCCCGCCGTCTTGCGCGTGCGCAGCATGTAGAGCCCGGAGGCGATTTCCACGACCGGGCCGAGTTTGCGCAGCTCAAGCTCCACACGCCGGCTGGCGCCGCTGACCAGATCGGTCCAGACGAGCACATTGGCCTGCGCCGCTTCGCTGCGCCGATCGGTCTTGTCTATGTGAAACGTCGTGCGCTCTTCGTGCAGGGCGGCGCGGAAGGCGCGGCAATGACGCGCTTCGTTCCAGTCGGCGTCCGGCTTGGTCGATATCATCGTCGTGGCGGCGATCCGGCCTTCGACGATAAAGCGGCCCATCTGCGCGCGCGTGTACGGCCCGTAGACTTTGTCGTTGGCCTTGACCCACCAGGATTCCCGTTCGCTATCGAGCGCCATGGAATGAACCTCCAGAGCGCGCGCAAATCTCGGCGCGCGCGCATTAACTATGGAGGAATGTGCAAAAGCCGCGCCGCAGGCGAACATCGCGCGATTGGCGCAAATTGGGACGAAACGGGGTTAGGGCGCTGCGCGCGCGGGGCGGGTCTCGAAGTCGATCGCGAAACCATCGCTAAGAAAGCGCGCCACGCGGCCGTACGTCTGGCCCACGCGCACCCAGGCGCCGATCGGCGGCCGCGGCCGGGTGGTGCTCACCGAGCAACCGACCAGCGAAAAATCGCGCACCTCGCAAACCAGCGAAGTCCCGTCTTCGAGGATCACCGGAATTGAGCCGGCGCCGTCGTGGCGCGTGTTGCGCCGCTCTTCGGCTTCATGGGCGAACAGGCCCTTGTTCATCATCCAGGTCAGTTGTTCGGCCAGTTTCTCGCGCTTGTGCCCGGAAACCTGAAACGCCACGCCGAATGCGCCCTCAGGCTCGATGCGCGAGACTTTCGCCGGCACCCGGCCCAGCGGCCCCAGATACAAAACCAGGCTTTCCCCTTCCAGGGGCAGGCGCGGCGCTTTCAGGCGCGCCCCGCCGGGCGATACGTCGGCGGTGAGGCAATCCTGTTCGGCGCCGCTCTCGCCCATGACGCGGCCGTCTATTTCCATGTCGGCGCGGTAGAACCGGCGACGGTCGGGCGCGCTGAGGATGGGCGCGCGGGCGGACTGCGTGGCGGCCATGGACGGCTCCGCTAGATAAGCGGAGACAAAATGCGCCGTTTAGGATGAACATTTCCTTTAGAGTCGGCGGGGTTGCGTGGCGGCCATGGCAAAAACGGATGCGCCCGAAACCGCCGATTACGTCATCGTGGGCGCCGGCTCGGCCGGCTGCGTGCTGGCGAACCGGCTGAGCGCCGATCCTCAAAATCGCGTGGTGCTGCTGGAGGCGGGCGGGAAGGATTCCTCGCCGCTGATCGCCATGCCCGCCGGCGCCGGAAGGCTGCTGCGCGCGAAGGGGCCGTTCAACTGGGGGTTCGAGACTGTCCCGCAGCGCCACCTGAATGGGCGCAGCCTGTTTCAGCCGCGCGGGCGCGGCTGGGGCGGATCGTCGTCGATCAACGCGATGCTCTACGTGCGCGGCCATCCGCGCGATTACGAGGACTGGCGCGCGGCGGGCCTCGCCGGCTGGGGCTATGAGGATGTGCTGCCGTATTTCAAGCGCGCGGAGGATTTCGCGCCTGGCGCCGATCCCTGGCATGGGGCGGGCGGGCCGCTGCACGTTTCGCCGCCGTCCTCGCGCAACCCCTTGTTCAAGGCGTTTATCGAGGCCGGCAAGGAAGCGGGCTTTCCGGAGACGCGCGATTTCAACGGCCCGCAGCAGGAAGGCGTCGGCCCGTTTCATCTCACCGTGAAAGATGGCGTGCGCCAGAGCGTGGCGACCGCCTATCTGCATCCTGTGCTGGGCCGCAGAAATCTGCGCGTGATTTCAGATGCGCTCGCCACGCGGATAATGTTTGCGGGCAAACGCGCCGTCGGCGTCGAATATGCGCCAGCGCCGAACGCGCCGCGCAAACAGATTATGGCGCGCCGCGAGGTGATCGTGGCGGCGGGGGCGTTTCAAAGCCCGCATCTGCTGATGCTGTCGGGCATTGGCGATCCGGGCCAACTCGCGGCGCAGGGGATCGACATCGTCCACGCCGCGCCGCAAGTCGGCGCCAATCTGCAGGACCATCTCGATGTAACGCTCGTCTGCGAATGCACCAAGCCGATCACGGCGATTTCCGCCACGCGCGGGCCGCTGGGCATGGCCGGGATCGGCGCCGATTATCTGCTGCGCAAGCAGGGCGCGGGGCGTTATCAATTTCTGGAGGCGGGCGCGTTTTTACGCTCCCGCGGCGATATCGACCGGCCCGATATCCAGATTCACTTTGTCGCCGCGCCGATGTTCGATCACGGCCGGCGCAGTTTCGAGAAGGACGGTTTTACGCTGCACGCCTGCCAGCTTCGCCCCGAAAGCCGTGGGCGCGTCGGTATTGCGTCAGCCGATCCGTTCGCCGCGCCGCTGATCGATCCGAATTATCTGGGCGCCGAAGCAGACCGGCATGTGATGCGCGATGCTTTGCGCATCGCGCGCACGATCGCTGCGCAGAAAATGTTTTCGCTTTATCGCGGCCCCGAACTCATCCCCGGCGCCGATGTGATTACAGACGCGCAGATCGATGCGTGGATTCGCCAGACCGCGGAAACCATCTACCACCCCGTGGGCACATGCCGCATGGGCGCGGACGAGGGCGCCGTCGTCGATAGCGCGTTGCGCCTGCGCGGCGCGGAAAGCCTGCGCGTCGTCGACGCTTCCGTGATGCCGAAACTGCTCGGCGGCAACACCAACGCGCCCGTGATCATGATCGCCGAAAAGGCGGCGGACATGATTTTGGGGAAGGCGGCGCCGGCGCGGGAGGAGGCGATCTATGGGTGACTGCGGCAAGATCACAGCACTTCATCATCGCCCGCTCTCAAATGTGTGCTACCCAGTGCTTCTCCGATACGATAGATATCGGCGTTCCTGCCTCTCTATACTCGCAAGCTTTCAAAATCTTGTTGCCGAATGATGAGTGCTTCCAGGATTCCGTGGCATAGCCGCCGATGACGAGCACGTGCGTTTTCTTGGTCAAGGCGCCAATTTCGCCGCCTCGCTGCACAACTACGTCCTCGCACTCCTTTCGCCGACCATAAAGAAAAGTACCAGTGAGACAGTAGCGTTGGCCTGGGAAAGAGAGTGATGGCGGCGGGTCGCAGAGTGGCAGCTCCGTAGGCCGGAGCATCTCTCCGAGTTCATTTTTCGCGCCGGTAAACACGCGAAGCGTCTCGAAGAGATCGGCCCGTTCTTCGTCGTCGGCGACGCCATCGTCGAAGATGGCTTCGATGCGATCATATAGTTGTCGCAGCAGCGGATATTCAGTTATTCCGACTTGGGCCGCCAGCCAGCTTTGCAGGCATTGTACATCCGCTTCACTGATTGAGCCGTCGGCGCACAAGCCGCGCGCCAGCCCGATGAGTTCGTCTATTTGCCGGGCCGAAATTCGGCGACGCCCGATTCTGCTATAGTCTGCCTCGTCCATATGCTCCTCCGCCGCGATTGGCTTAGCATGCCAAGATTGCATGTCCAAGAATGCAAAATGCGGAATGCAAGGAATCTGACCGATTTTGCCGAGCCGACTCAGCGTACTGCGCCTTAGCTCCGGAATTGGTGATTAGCCCATCCTTCCCCTCGACGGGGAAGGTCCCGAGCGTAGCGAGGGGGATGGGGTGTGGCGGTGAGGTTTGAGGTTGAGCCTCTTGCGGCAAATCGCGAAATGCACGGCAACACCCCACCCCCGCCGCTGCGCGGCGGACCCTCCCCGTTGAGGGGAGGGATGGAGATTCATTTCAGAGGCGCGTGGAAGCCGAACTTAACTTACGTATTGCTCACCACCAGCCGGATCGGCTGCGGCTTTACGCGTTCGCGGGCGGTCGGCGGAAAGAGTGAATTGATCCGTAGGCGGCTGATTGCTTTCTCGCCGAGGAAGCCTTCGCCGCCGAGCGGTTGCATCAGGCCGAGCAGGCGCTCGCCCGAGAGCACGCCTTTGGCCAGCGGCGTCACCAGAATTTCGACGCCCACCCGCACGCCGCATTCCGTCTCCGCCACGGTGCAGACCACGCCCGGCTGGTTGGCGGAAGATACCGCCGCCACGAACGCGCGGATCAGGCCGCGGTCGGCCGGCAGAAACAGGTCGAGCATGTCGGTGCGGCGCAGGTCGCGCTTGAACAGGGTGATGAGTTCGCTGCCAAAGGTGAGGAAATTGGCGCGCCCATCGGGCACGCCATCGATCACGAACAGCCGGTCGCCCAGCTTGTCGGCGGCGTTTACCGTAGGCGGCGTGCGCCCCGCGGCGATCGCCTTGCCATATTCCAGCAGGGCGCGCGTATCGGGGTGAAAGGGTTCGTCGCTAAGGGTCACTGGCTGTCCATCCCGGCAGGGAAGGAGCACGCGCCGTGCCGGGGCTTACGCGGCAGGGGCGGGCCGGCTGTGCGAGTTCGGGGCTCAATTCGCCCGTCGCGCGATGGGGGCTGTGCCATTGCACCCGGGCGGCCGGGTAGGCACATGAGGCGTCATGGTCAACGAAGCAGCGCCCCGTCAGCCCGTGTTCAACAGTCAGCCGCTGGTGGTGATCGGCCTCGGCGGCGTCATCGTGCTGGCGCATCTGGCGCGCGCGTTCGGGCCATACGATCTACAGGTGAAGCTGGCCGAGGCGCTGGCCGTCGTGCCGGCGGCTTATGAGGGCCCGTACGAGACATGGAACTGGGCGGCCCTGTTCGGCCACGTTTTTCTGCACGCCAGTTTCATCCACCTGGCGTTCAACATGGCGCTGTTCTTTGCAATTGCCGGGCGCGTGGTCGAGCGCCTCGGCGCGGCGGGCGGGGGAGCATGGCGGTTTCTCGTGCTGTTTTTCCTGTCGGCGCTTGCCTCGGCGCTGACCTATATCGCGATCAATCCCGGCTCGATGACCGGCGCGATCGGCGCTTCGGGCGCGGTGTGCGGCGTGTTCTCGGCGCTGCTGATGGGCGCGCGCTGGGACTGGCGGGACTCGATCCGCGATCCGCAAGTGTTGAAAACCGGCGCGGGATTTCTGTTCGCCAATGTCGGGCTGGCGTTCGTGATCCGGCAATTCGGCGTGCTGCCGATCGCGTGGGAAGCCCATCTCGGCGGCTTCATCGGCGGCATGCTGCTGTTTCCGCTGCTGGCGCCGAAATACGCCGCGGCGCGCTAGAAAAACGTTTCGTAGCGTTTTTCGCCATTGATCACGAGGCCCTTGATCGCGGCGTGTCCATCGGCGCCGACGGAGAGGATCACGTCCAGCGGCGCTTCGCGCGCATCGGCCTCGATCTGCTTGGCGGCTTTTTCGGCGGCGTAATAATGATCGACGCCGATATCGAGCAGGATATCGACCGGCATGTTTTTTCCAGGCTCCGTCGCGCCGCCGAAATCCTCGCGCCGCAGATATTTCGCGCGCAGCGCCACGTCGCTGGGCTCACCTTTTACACGCTGGCGCGACAGGGCGACCGGCTTCCAGGCAACGCCGTCAGGGCGCAGCATCAGGTAGAGATCGTCGCCCGCTTTCCAGCCCGACGGATCGGCGGGCGTGAGCAAATCGGGCAGATGCACGCGCTCGATTTCATAATCGAGCGCCACATAATTGCCGCGCAGGATCTCGCGCGGATCGACCGGGCGGGTGCGCAGGATGATCTCGTCGCCGCTGATGCGCTTTAAGTGTTCACAGCCGGCCATGCCGAGCAGAAACGTTGTGCTGATCCCTAAAAGCAAGAGCGTACGGGCGCGCAGTCCAGTCGCGCGCCAGCGGGCGAGCAGGGCGTTCATGGCGCGGCCTCAGCTTGTTTGGGCATGCGCGTAAGCCGGCGCAGCGCGAACGCCACCGCCAGCAGCAATGCGCCGGCGCCGAGCAGGAATTGCGCGGTGAACATCATGTCGCCGAACAGGGCGAAATAGATGAAGAAGCACTCAAAGCCGAACAGCAGCACGGCGAAGACGCGCACCGCTTTGCGTCCCGGCGCCTCGCCCCAGTTGATCGCCCACACCGAAAGCGCCAGCGCGGCGGCGGCGAAGACCATTTCAACGGCGAGGGTTTTCTTCTCGTGCAGCGCGACCTCCGCGATCACCAGGCCGATCAGGACGGCGCCGCAGCTCCACGCCAGCCAGATCGAAGCGGCGCGTTCATTGGTGCGCAAGCGCCAGAATTCGTTCACCGCGGCGAGGGCGGCGCCGGCGGCGGCGAGCATGCAGCCGGCGGCGATGAAATCGCGGCTTTCGCCCAGCCAGATGGAATCGACGAACAGCAGCACGAGCCAGGCAAGCGCGGCAAGTCCGCTCAGGTGCATCGCCGCGCCGCTATCCCAGCGCCGGCCGATCCAGGCGCCGATCGCCAGCAACGGCAAATAATACACGCCGAACAATTCCGGGCTCGGCCGCGTCGAGGGCCCGTGATCGAGGAAGAAATCGCCGGGCCGGTCGAATGCGAAATAGAGGAAAGCGAGGATCGCATAGAGGATCAGCAGGGCGCGCGAGGAGTACACCAGCGCCGCCAGCAGCACGCCGACCGCCCAGGGGATCAGCAGACCCGCGGCGCTGCCTTCGATGTGATAGGTCTGCCCGATCAGCGCGATGGCGCCGCCCATCGAAAGCGCGCCAATCAGCGCCAGCGCGTGGCCCATGCCGTCATTCTTGCGCTCGAACGCGATCACGGCGCCGCCGAACGCCAGCCACAGCAGCGCCAGCACGGCGGCGAGGCGCGCAAGCTTCGGCAGCACGTCCCAATTGGCGCCGATAAAGGTGATGATCCCGAGGCCGAACAGCACCGCGCCCAGCGCGGCGGCGACGTTGGAAAAGCTCCCCGCCGGCCTTGCGGCCTGCGCGCGCGCGTCCGCCAGCGCGGTGTCGGCTTGCGCCTCGCTCAGCACGCCGGTTTGTCGCCAGCGCGTCAGATCGGCGGCCAAGCGTTTCAGATAAGCGCCGTCCCGCACCGCCTTGCTACCCCTACCGGCTTGCCGACTGGCCCTGCCGGGCGCATCGTCGGCGAAAACAACACAAGGGAGGTCCCCCGATGCTGATTATGCATATCCTCAGGGACAAGGGCGAAAAGGTCCATACCGTCTCCGGCGACGCCACGCTGGAAGAAGCGGCGCGGGAGTTGAACGCGCGCAAGGTCGGCGCGGTCGTGGTGCTGGACGCCGAGGGCGCGCTGGCCGGCGTGCTTTCGGAGCGCGACATCATCCGCGAAGTGGCCCGCAACGGCGCGCGGGCGCTGTCCGGGCCGGTTTGCACGGCGATGACGCGGACCGTGTTCACCGCCACGCCCGAAGAGACCGTGGAGGAGGGCCTGGCCCGGATGACCGACCGGCGCGTGCGCCACCTGCCGGTGGTGATCAAGGGCCGGCTGGTCGGCATCATCTCGATCGGCGACCTGGTGAAGCGCAAGATCGAGGAGGCCGAGGCCCAGGCCAAGGCGCTGACCGATTACATTGCGGCGGGTTAGAGCGGGCGCCTCAACGGGTAATCGGCCGCCGAGCACCTATATGTAGAGGATGAATGCACAGCCCACAGCCATGGAACGGGCCTTTGAGCTGGCCAAGTCCGGCTCGGTCCTCACGGTCGATGATATCCGGACCAAGCTGCGCGCCGAAGGGCTGGATCATCTGCAAATTCAGGGGCCTTCGCTCCTGAAGCAGCTCCGCACGATGATCGCGGGCGCCCAGACTTAGTCTCAGGGGAGAACCCTTTCGCCCCTTGCGCGAAAGGGCCGGTTTCTCTATCTTCTCGCGTTCGCGCCAAGGGATGGCCGGACCCATTGGGTCTCACGATCTCCACGCGGCGGTTTCTACATTTTCACCTCAGACCGCTACGGCGCTTTGAGGCGTGTGTGCGGAACCTCAAGAACGACGTTGACACGCGATT
>DASZPV010000127.1:0-8954 GCA_035549875.1 Caulobacterales bacterium | reverse complement strand
GTCGAGCGCTTTTTCAACAAGCTCAAGCATTTCCGACGCGTCGCGACCCGCTTCGACAAGCTGGCGCGGAACTTCCTCGCCGCCGTCGCCCTCGCCTCGGCCCGGCTATGGATGAGAGCTTATGAGTCCGCTACCTAGGCGGTGCGCTTCGCCTTTGAGGCACGGACAGCAATGTCGGTCAAAGGCATAGACGCGCCTCACTCAAGCGCGCGCCTAACGGTGTCTCGTCGCCCTGGCGCCGTCATTGGTGCCGCCGGGGCGACGGCATGTGGAAAAATCAGCATGGACGCCGGCTCTCGATCAAGCAAGCAAAAATGCCATTTTTCTGATATTTTTTAAGTGTTTACCGACGCACTTGGACACCGGTGGAAAGTCGTTCTGGTGCCCAGGAGAGGACTCGAACCTCCACGTCCTTGCGAACGCCAGCACCTGAAGCTGGTGCGTCTACCAATTCCGCCACCTGGGCGCGCCGAAGCGCAGGGGCGTGCATGTATGGGAGGCCGCTCCTCCCGTCAATTGCACGCGATCCAAGCCAAGCCTACCAAGAGACCCATGGCGAAAAAGCTCTTCACCATCGGCTATGAGCGCGCCAGCCTGCCCGCGCTGGTCGCGACTTTGAACCAAGCCAAGGTCAAGGCGCTGATCGACGTGCGCGAGCTGCCCAATTCGCGCCGCGCCGGCTTTTCCAAGCGCACGCTTGGCGCGACTCTGGCCGAGGCCGGCATTAGCTACACGCACCTCAAGGCGCTCGGCACGCCCAAAGCCGGGCGCGAAGCGGGCAAGGCCGGGCGGATGAAGGAATTCTGGAAGATTGTGGATGACGCACTCGGCCGGCCCGAAGCGCTGATGGCGCTGGAACAAGCCGCCGAAATCGCCGGCAAGCAGACCGCCTGCCTGCTCTGCCTCGAACACGATCACACAGTGTGCCACCGCGACCGCGTGGCCGATATGCTCGCCGCGCGGGGCTTCAAGGTGAGCCACCTGGAGCCGGGAGATTAAAGGGAGATTAAAGGATGCCCGACTCCGTGAAGTCTGCTAGAATGGAATGCATGGAACGGATCATGATCGTCCCCGGCCTTTGCGGCGGCAAGCCGACGGTCAGAGGCATGCGCATTCGCGTAACCGATGTACTTGAGATGCTCGCCAGCGGGATGACGCACGCGGACATCCTGGAAGCCTTCCCATACCTAGAGGAAGATGACATTCGCGCTTGCCTGACCTGGGCGGCAACCGGGCTTGAACATCCGGTCGTCACTGCTTGAGATTTTTGATTGACGCGAACTTGCCGCCGTTATTGGCGAAATGGATCGCGGATGGCGGCAAGGACAGCGCGACCCACCTCCTGGCCTGGGATGAACCAGCGCGAATCGACCCGGACATTTGGCAAGCCGCCACGAAAACGGGCCACGTTATTGTAACGAAAGACGTGGATTTTGCGTATCTCGCGCTCGGCGATCCCGAAGGTCCGCAGGTGGTGTGGATTCGGTGCGGGAATCTAACGCTCGTGCCGTTTAAGTACTGGTTCGCGGCGCGTTGGCCGGAGGCACGAGTTCTTCTGGCCGATGGCGCTAGGCTCGTTGAACTGCGGTAGGATTAAGCCGCGGGCCTTGCCTGAAACTGCCCGTGCGGACGGAAGCGCCAGAGATAGGTCGGCGCGATGGATTCGACGCTTTCAAGATTTCTCACGCCGAGATCGGCGATCACGCCCACGCCGGCTTCGGCGCGCACGACATTATCCTTGCGCAGCATGCCAACCTGATCGCCAGTAAGCGGCGGATCGGCGAACGGGTGCAACTTGAACAGCGCATCGATCAGCGATCCCATCGGCTGGGCGATCAGCAGTGGGAGCGGGATCAGCAAATTCTGGCGATCGATCGTCTTCAGAATGTACTTGAGCAATTCCTTGAACGAATAGACGCGCGGACCGCCCAATTCGAAAATGCGCCCGCGCGCGGTCTTATCGTCGAGCGCATTGGCGATCGCTTCGGCGACGTCGCCGACATAGACCGGCTGGAATTTCGTTTTGCCGAAGCCGAGCAGCGGCAGCGCCGGCATGAACCTGGCCATGTCGGCGAAGCGGTTGAAGAAATCGTCTTCCGGTCCGAATATGATCGAAGGGCGCACGATCACCGCCGCCGGCAGCGACGTGCGCACCGCCTCCTCCGCATCAAATTTCGTGCGGCCATAACGCGACGGAGATTTCGGCCCCGCGCCGATTGCAGAGACGTGCACGAAACGCTCGATCTCGCGCGTGTCGGCCTTGGCCGCGACGGTGGCGGCGCCTTCGGCCTGTACATTGAAGAAGGTCTGCTTGTTCTTCTCGCACAAGAGGCCGACGAGGTTGACCACGCCATCGGCGCCTTCGAGCGCGGCATCGACGCTGTCGGGAAAGCGCACATTGGCCTGCACGAGTTGTATCTGGCCGACGCCGCCGAGCAGGCGCAGATCCTGGCCCAGATGCGGCCGGCGCATCGGCACGCGTATGCGCTTGCCGCGCTTGGCCAGTTCCCGCACCACATAACGGCCAAGAAAGCCCGAGCCGCCGAAAACGACGATCAGATCGCCTGCCATATGCGAATTCTCCTCACGCGCGGTATGGCGCGCTGCGGCCTGCCTAGCAAGGCGCGCAACGCCTCAGCCCCCCATGCATGCCCAAAGGAACGCCACAGCCGCGAGCGCGCCCAGGCAGGTGCGTACGCCATGCAGGCCGCCCCACTTTACGATCAGCGCGCGCGTCGCGCCGTCAGCGGTCGCCGGATCAGTGGCTTCGAGCTTCTTGTTCGTCGGCATAATCGCCAGCAGCGTCCAGGGCCAATTCGCAAGCATGGCGATCGCGCCGGCCGCAAACCCGATGTGCCGCGTCTGCTGCCACTCCAGCAGGCCCAGCGCAAAGCCGATGATCGCCAAAGGCGCCTGCATCGCGAAGCCGCGCTTGTACGAAGGCTTCCATTCGCTGAGCAGAGCCGCGTCAGAGAGACCAAGCCGCGCGGGCTGTTCCGCAACGCTTATGTAGAGCGCAGCGCCCAAGAAGACGGCCGCGACGACAAGTGCGAGCAACCCAAAAATCATCTTTGGCCCTCAGAGCCAGCCCATCGTCGCAGCGCCAAGCAGCGCCGCGCCGATCACAATCCGGTAGATGGCGAACGACGTGAAGCCCGATCGGCCGATGAACGCCACGAACGGTTTGACCACCACCAGCGCCGCAAGGAACGCCATCACGAAGCCGATTCCGATCTCGGCGATCCGTTCTGTGGAGATGAAACCACCTGTTTCGAGCCCTTTCAGGTCGTGCGCGAAGGCAGCGACCATGGTCGGCATGGCGAGGAAGAATGAGAATTCGGCCGCCGCCTTGCGGTCCAGCCCTAGCAGCAGGCCGCCATATATGGTCGAACCCGAACGCGAGACGCCCGGGATAAGGGCCAGTATCTGAAACAAACCGATCCCGAAGGCTTTATGCGGCGGCGTAAGCTGCGCATCAGTGATTGCGCCCTTTGGCGCTATCCGCTCGACGATCAGCATGATGACGCCGCCGATCAACAGCGCCCAGGCCACCACGGTCAGGCTCTCGTACAGCACGGTCTTGACGAAATCGGCGAGGAACAGGCCCGCGATCACCGCCGGGATGAAGGCCAGAATGATCGCCAGCGCGAAGCGCCGCGCCTCCGGCTTCGTCGGCAAGCCGACGATGACGTCGAATATCTTGACCCGGTAGAGCCACATCACCGCCAGGATCGAGCCGAGTTGGATCATGACGGTGAACGCGCCGCCCGGATCGTCGAAGCCCAGCAGCTTTTCGCCGATCAGCAGGTGGGCGGTGGAAGACACCGGGAGGAATTCGGTGAGGCCCTGGACGATCCCCAGCAGCGCCGCCTTCAGCAAATTGACTAAATCCATAGCGGCTAGACCATGGACTGCGCCGCCACTGCCGCAAAGACAGGCATATAGGTAAGTGTTATTGTCTTATAGGCGATTTTTATCTTGATTTAGGGGAAGTCTGCGCTAGTAAGAATCAGCGAAGCCTCGATTCTCTGGAGCATTGCCCTCGTGTCTGAACGCATGCTCCAATTCGTTGCGCTCGGCCAGCAAGGCCCAAAAAAGCGCAAAGCCGCTGAACGTAAAGCAGATTTCCACGAAATCTACGCCGACTTCATTCATGCCAAGGCAGCCGAGCAGGCGTCGCGGTGCTCACAATGCGGCGTGCCGTTCTGTCAGTCACACTGTCCTTTACAGAACAATATTCCGGATTGGCTCAAGCTCACCGCCGAGGGACGCCTCGAGGAAGCTTACGCCGTGTCCGCCGCCACCAATTCCATGCCCGAAATCTGCGGCCGCATCTGTCCGCAGGATCGCCTGTGCGAGGGCAATTGCGTCATAGAGCAATCCGGCCACGGCACCGTCACGATCGGCTCTGTCGAGCGCTACATTACTGAAACTGCCTTCCGGAACGGCTGGGTCGCCCCGATCCGCCCACTGCGTGAGCGCCAGGAGAACGTCGGCGTCATCGGCGCCGGACCGGGCGGCATGGCCGCGGCCGAACTGCTGCGGATGAAGGGCTACCAGGTCACCGTGTATGACCGTTACGACCGCGTTGGCGGCCTGCTGGTCTATGGCATCCCGAACTTCAAGCTCGAAAAGGAAATCGTTACCCGCCGCGCCGAGCGCCTGGCCGAGGGCGGCGTGCAATTCGTGATGAATTGCGATGTCGGGCGCGACGTAAACTTCGAGGATCTGCGCAGCAAGCATGACGCCGTGCTGATCGCAAGCGGCGTTTATCGCGCCAAGGAATTGAGCGCGCCCAATTCAACGGCCAACGGCGTGGTCGCCGCGCTCGATTATCTCATTGCGTCCAACAAGACCGGCCTTGGCGATGCGGTTCCCGAGTTTGAGTCCGGTCTGCTGAACGCGGCCGGCAAGCGTGTGGTCGTTATCGGCGGCGGCGACACCGCGATGGATTGCGTGCGCACCGCAGTACGGCAAGGCGCCAAGAGCGTGACGTGCCTCTACCGGCGCGATCGCGCCAACATGCCCGGCAGCCAGCGCGAAGTGATGAACGCCGAGGAAGAAGGCGTGAAATTCGATTGGCTGGCTGCGCCGAAGGCGATCAAGGGCGATGCCAAGAAAGCCAAGGGCGTGCGCGCCGCGCGCATGCGGCTCGGGCGCCCCGACGCTTCGGGCCGTCAGGCGCCGGAGGATTCCGGCGCCGATTACGACGTGCCCGGCGATCTGATCGTCAAGGCGCTCGGCTTCGACGCCGAAGATCTGCCGCAGACCTGGGACACGCCGCTCAAGACCACGCGCTTCGGCACGGTGCGCGTCGATGGGCGCATGCAGACCAATTTGCCCGGCGTGTTCGCGGCGGGAGACATCGTGCGCGGCGCCTCCCTCGTCGTGTGGGCGATCAAGGATGGGCGCGACGCGGCAGAAGCGATCCACACTTGGCTCAAAGACCGCGCCGTCGGCCGCACGGCCGGCGCGCGGGTCGCGGCGGAGTGACCGCATGACCGACGACGAAATGCACGAAGGCGAGCGCGACATCGCCCGCATGACACGCGAGCGCGAGCGGCTGGATCGCGATGGCATGTACCGCATCTCCGACGAACGCGATTCCTGCGGCGTCGGCCTGATCGCAGCGATCGACGGCCAGGCCCGCCGTGAGGTCGTGACCATGGCGATCCGCGCGCTGAAATCGCTCTGGCACCGCGGCGCAGTCGACGCCGATGGCAAGACCGGCGACGGCGCCGGCATCATGATCGACGTGCCGCAGGACTTCTTCCACGATGTCGTGCGCCGCACAGGCCATACGCCATCGCCCGCGCCGGTCTGCGTCGGCCAGGTATTCCTGCCGCGGATCGATTTCGCCGGCCAGGAAGCGGCGCGCGGCATCGTCGAATCCGAAATCCTGCGCGCCGGCTTCTACATCTATGGCTGGCGCCAGGTGCCGGTCGATGTGACGCTGATCGGCGCCAAGGCGCTCGCCACGCGCCCGGAAATCGAGCAGGTCCTGTTCCACGATCCGCTGGCGCGCGATTCCGAAGCGCTGGAGCGCGCGCTGTTCATCTGCCGCCGCCGGATCGAAAACCGCGCGATCGGCGCCAATCTCTCCGATTTCTACATCTGCTCGCTGTCGACGCGCACGCTGATCTACAAGGGCATGTTCCTCGCCGAGCAGATCGACGAATTTTACCCTGATCTGAAGGACGAGCGCTTCGTCTCCGCGGTGGCGATCTATCACCAGCGCTATTCGACCAATACGTTCCCGCAATGGCGCCTTGCCCAGCCTTTCCGCATGCTTGCCCATAATGGCGAGATCAATACGTTGAAGGGCAACATCAACTGGATGAAGAGCCACGAAATCCGCATGGCGTCCGACGCGTTCGGCGCAGCGCAGGAAGACGCCAAGCCGATCATCCAGCCCGGCGGCTCCGATTCCGCCGCGCTCGACAACGTGTTTGAGGTGCTTGTGCGCGCCGGGCGCACCGCGCCAATGGCCAAAACGCTGCTCGTGCCGGAAGCCTGGGCGAAGAGCGCCACGATCAAGAGCGCGCACCGTGCGCTCTACGCTTATTCCAACGCCGTGATGGAGCCGTGGGACGGCCCGGCGGCGCTGGCGATGTTAGATGGGCGGTGGGCTGTGGCCGGCATGGACCGCAATGGCCTGCGTCCGCTGCGCTATGCGCTGACGCACGACAATCTGCTCGTCGTCGGCTCGGAAACCGGCATGTGTGCGCTCGACGACGACCGCGTAATCCGGCGCGGGCGCGTCGGCGCGGGGCGGATGATCGCGGTCGATACCGCCGAGGGGCGATTCTACGACCACGAAGAGATCGTCGATCAACTCGCCGCATCGCATCCCTATGAAAGCTGGCTCGAACACGTCGTCGAACTCGACAGCCACATCAAAGGCGCCGAACCGCGCCTGTATCCCGGCCGCGCCGAATTGCTGCGCCGACAATACGCCGCCGGCCTGACGACGGAAGATATCGAGCTGCTGCTGCCGCCAATGATCGAAGAAGGCAAGGAAGCCGTAGGCTCCATGGGCGACGACGCGCCGCTGGCCGTCCTTTCAGACCGCTACCGCCCACTCTCGCATTATTTCCGGCAGAATTTCAGCCAGGTCACCAACCCGCCGATCGACCCCTTGCGCGAAGACCGGGTGATGAGCCTCACCACGCGGTTCAAGAATCTTGGAAACATCCTGGCGCAGGACGAAACGCAGGCGAACGTCTACTCGCTGGCCAGCCCCGTGCTGACCAACGGCATGTACGACCGCATGGTCAGCGAACTGGGCGAAGCCGTGGCGGTGATCGATTGCACGTTCGACGCCCCGCCGCGCCCCGAAGAAGCCGGCCCCTATCTGCGCAGCGCGATTGACCGCATTCGCGCCGAAGCCGAGACCGCCGTGCTCTCCGGCCGCAGCCATATCGTGCTGACGGACGAAAACCAGGGCGCCGCCCGCGTCGCCGCGCCCATGATCCTGATCACCGGCGGCGTGCATGCGCATCTGGTGGCGCGCGGCCTGCGGTCATATTGCTCGATCAGCGTGCGCAGCGCCGAATGCCTCGACACGCACCATTTCGCTGTGCTGATTGGCGTCGGCGCGACGACGGTGAACGCTTACCTCACGTGCGATACGATCGCCGACCGCGTGGCGCGCGGCCTTGCCGGCCGGATCAGCACCGAAACCGCGGTGCAGAATTACAAGAAGGCGATCGAAGGCGGCCTGCTCAAGATCATGTCCAAGATGGGCATCGCGGTAATCTCCTCCTACCGCGGCGGACAGAATTTCGAAGCGATCGGGCTATCGCGCTCGCTGTGCGATGAATTCTTTCCCGGACTCACCAGCCGGATTTCCGGCCTTGGCCTTTGGGGCATCGCACAGGAAGCGGCCGAGCTGCACGCGCGCGCTTATGACGAGCAGGTGCTGGCGCTGCCAATGGGCGGCCTTTACCGCTACCGCGCCAGCGGCGAACGCCACGCGTTTGAAGCTGAATCGATCCATCAATTGCAGAAGGCGGTTACGACTGGATCGTACGAAGCCTATAAAGTCTATTCCGACCATGTGCGCGGACGCCGGCACAAAGAGCCGATCCAGTTGCGCGACCTCCTGGAGATCCGTACCGAGACGCGCCCATCCCTGCCGCTGGAAGAAATCGAGAGCCTCAACGAAATCCGCAAACGCTTCGTAACGCCCGGCATGAGCCTTGGCGCGCTGAGCCCCGAAGCGCACGGCACGCTCAACATCGCGATGAACCGCATCGGCGCCAAATCGGTTTCCGGCGAGGGCGGCGAGGATCGCGCGCGTTACACGCCAATGCCGAACGGCGACAACGCCAATTCAGCGGTCAAGCAGGTGGCTTCGGGCCGGTTCGGCGTGAACGCGGAATATCTCAACCAGTGCCGCGAAATCGAGATCAAGGTAGCCCAGGGCGCCAAGCCCGGCGAAGGCGGGCAATTGCCCGGCTTCAAGGTCACCGAGATGATCGCGCGCCTGCGCCACGCCACGCCCGGCGTTATGCTGATCAGCCCGCCGCCGCACCACGACATCTACTCGATCGAAGACCTCGCGCAATTGATTTACGATCTGAAGCAGATCAATCCGGACGCGAAAGTCTGCGTGAAGCTGGTTTCGCAATCGGGCGTCGGCACGGTCGCGGCGGGCGTCGCCAAAGCGAAGGCCGACGTGATCCTGATCGCCGGCCATGTCGGCGGCACCGGCGCCTCGCCGCAGACCTCGGTGAAATATGCCGGCGCGCCGTGGGAAATGGGCCTGGCTGAAGCCCACCAGGTGCTGACGCTGAACAATCTGCGCCACCGCGTGACGCTCCGCACCGATGGCGGCCTGCGCACCGGGCGCGACATCGTCGTCGCGGCGATACTCGGCGCCGAGGAATACGGCATCGGCACGGCGTCGCTGGTGGCGATGGGCTGCATCATGGTGCGCCAGTGCCATTCCA
>DASZPV010000126.1:0-12644 GCA_035549875.1 Caulobacterales bacterium | reverse complement strand
AGAACAGCGCCGCGGCGATCGAGCCGGCCATCGCGCCGTCGCCGGTGTTTTTGATGTCAGCGATGGCGCTGTCGATGTCGGTCTCGTAGGCGTCCCATAGCGGCATGCGCCACAGCGGATCGGCCTGTTCGCGCGCGGCCGCTTCCAGATCGGCGGCGAGGGCCTCGTCGTCCGTATAGAGCGGGGGCATGTCGGGGCCGAGCGCGGTGCGGGCTGCGCCCGTTAGCGTTGCGAAGTCGATCATCAGCGCCGGTTCGTCTTCGCTAGCGCGCGCCAGCGCGTCGGCAAGCACGAGGCGCCCTTCAGCGTCGGTATTGTCGATCTCGACGGTGAGGCCAAGGCGGCTCCGGTACACGTCTCCCGGGCGGAAGGCGTTCGCGGAAATCGCGTTCTCGGCCACCGCCAGATAGACGTCGAGCCGCACGGGCAATTCGGCGCGCATGACGATCTGGCCCAGCGCCAACGCATGGGCCGCGCCGCCCATGTCCTTCTTCATCAGCCGCATGCCGGAGCTTGGCTTGATATCCAGCCCGCCGGTGTCGAACGTAATGCCTTTGCCGATCAGCGCGACGCGCGGCGCATCTGGCTGTCCCCAGGATAGGTGCAGCAGGCGCGGGGCCTCGGCTGCGGCGCGGCCGACGGCATGGATCAGCGGATAATTCGCCGCCAGCAGATCATCGCCGACGATTGCTTCAAATGCGGCGCCGCAATCGCGCGCGACGGATTCCGCCGCGGCGTGCAACGCCTCGGGGCCCATATCGTTGGACGGCGTGTTGATCAGGTCGCGCGCCAGATAGCTGGCCTCGGCCAGGCGGCGGGCTTCGGCAAGATCGGCGCCCTCCGGCGCCACAAGGCGCGGGATCGGCCGGGTGCGCGGCTTGTAGCGGGAGAAGCCATACGCCCCTAGCGCCCAGGCCACCGCGATCAGCGTCGGGGAAAAATCCCGTGCGCCGCTGGCCAGGCGGTAATCGCCCGCCGGCAGGCTGGCGCCGAGCGAGCCGAACAGCAGCGGGCTCGGCTTGTCTCCCAGGCCGAACAGGACGCGCTCTATGCGCCCGTCGGTGGCGGGGGCGAGCAGGATGCGTCCGGGCTGGCCGCGGAAATCCACAGCCCCAGCCAGCCGCCGCAGGCTCGCGGCATGGGCCTCAGCCCAAGCCGGCCAGTCGGCGGCTCTGATCGCTTCGATCGGCGTGGCTTCCGGCGCGGTCTCAATGAGCGGAGCGGCTTCGGCCGCATACGGGTTTGTCATCAGGCGGCGGTTTATATCGGCTGTGTGAGGGCGGCGCATTAACCGATTGTTGAGCGCGTCGCGCGAGCTTTGGACAATTCGTTAAAGGCTGGAAACCATGTCTCGCACGATTGTCCTTGCCGCCGCCGCAGGTTTTGCGCTGACGGGCTGCGCCACCGCCAAGGCCGCCGACTCGGTCGTCGCCAACGCGCCCAAGACCGAGCCGCTAAAACCGCTGGAAAATGATCCCACTGCGGTGAAATCGCGCGAGGAGCAGGCCAAGGCGGTTGCCGCGAAAACGGCCAAGAAGGACTCCCGAAAAGACGGCAAGCCGAGAGTCGATAAGGCCGCGCGCGCGGCGATCGAGCGCGAAGATTCGCTGGCGCAGATGACGTTCTGGGCCGCCGAATACGCGACTTTCCCGGAAGACGTGGAAGCGGCGCAAAAATTTTCCGATGTGCTGCGCAAGGCGGGAAGGCCGGAACGCGCCGTTGAGGTTGCGCAGACCGCGCTTGAGCGCAATCCCGGCAATCGCGAACTGACGCGCGTATTCGCCCTGGCGCTGCTTTCGTCCGGGCGCAGCGGCGAAGCGCTGCGCCCGTTATCGTCATTGGCGCAGACCGATCCGAAAGATTGGCGCGCGCGCTCGGCCTTGGGCGTTGCGCTGGACGAGCAGGGCCGGTTCGAGGAAGCGCGGCGGGTCTACAAGGACGCGCTTGCGATCAAGGCCGACGATCCGGGCGTGCTGACAAATCTCGGCGTGTCCTATCTGATTGGCGGCGACGCCAAGACGGCCGAGACGTTGCTGCGCCAGGCGGCGGCTTTGCCCTCGGCGCCGCCGGAGGCGCGGCAGAACCTCGCGCTCGCCGTCGGGCTGCAGGGCCGGCTCGACGAGGCCGAGCAATTGCAGAAAGTGGATCTGCCGCCGGCGCTGGTGGCCAACAACATGTCCTATCTGCGCGGCCTGATCACCGACGACCGCCGCTGGGGCGACACGCGCAAGACCAGCCGGCAATAATTTCGCCTTCTCCCGCGTGGGGGAGAAGGACCTTAGTTGAAAAACTTCTGCCGGAATTCATCCGGGATCGTTGCTGATTTCATCGCGCCGTTTTCGTCGAAGCCGATCCACACGCGCGTTTCCTGTGCTTCGACGCAAACCTTGCCGTCCTTGATTATGCGGTGGCGCACGTCGAAGCTGGCTCCGCGGAATTCAGCGATTTCGGAGTCGATGTCGATGACGTCGCCGAAGGTCAATTGCCCAAGGAACTTACCGTTCACGCCGACGAGCGGCATGTCGCCCTTATAGCGTTCCTGCAATTGCTTCTTGTTGACGCCGAGCACCGCCTGAAACAGCACCGCCGTACTGTGATCTATCATCTCGAAATAGCGTGGATAAAAAACGATCCCCGCCGCGTCGCACTGGCCCCATTCGATGGTTATTGTGCGCCTGTTTGTGATGCTCGCCATGGCGCGACGATGCGAACCGCACAGGACGCTGTCAAGCACGCTCGCTGGGCGGGCTCCTGCCTTGCGCGAGCATTGCAGTGCGCAACGCAGACAAAAGAGCGTCAGAGGAATAGGGCTTGTTCAGCAGCGTCCAACGCCCGTCGCTCTCGGGGAGCTTGATCTCCTTATCGGTATAGCCGGTTGACAGAATGACGCGAACATCCGGTCGGCGCGCGGTTATGGCGGTCGCCAGCGCGAAGCCGCTTATCCCGCGCGGCATGATCATGTCCGTAAGCAGAACGTCGAATTGCAGGCCCTCGTTCACCATCTCCAGTGCGTGAAAGCCGTCAGGCGCCGCGACGACTTCGCATCCCTCATCCGTTAGCTGCATCGTGAGCGCATCGCGTACCAGCGTATCGTCGTCTACTACCAGAACGCGCAGGCGGCCGAGACTTGGCGTTGCCTCGGGCGGGCCTGCGCTTTCCGTTGGCGGCGTCGCGCGCGGCAGGAACAGCACGACCTTCGTGCCTTGCCCTTCTACGCTTTCGATCTGCATGTCGCCGCCCGATTGGCGCGCGAAGCCGAATACCATTGAAAGCCCAAGGCCCGAGCCCTTGCCGACGCCTTTGGTGGTGAAGAACGGCTCGATAGCGCGCGCGACCGTTTGTGGCGACATGCCCGTGCCCGTATCGGTTACCGAGACCCGCACATATTCTCCTGCCTTAAGCCCGTCACGTTCCGCCAGTGTGACCGCGGTTGCGGCGATCGTGAGCGTGCCGCCGTCCGGCATGGCGTCGCGTGCGTTGATGCACAGGTTCAGCAGCGCAGAAGCCAACAGGGCAGGATCGACCAGCGCGTAAATGCCGGGCGCTGGCTCAACCGTTACATCGATCGTCGCCTCGATCGCGGAGCGCGCGATGTGCAGCGTTTCCTGCATAAGCGCGTCTACCTCCACCGGTACGGCCTGCAGCGTCTGTTTGCGCGCAAACGCCAGCAGATGCCGCGTAAGATCGGCGCCGCGAAACGCGGCCGTTTCGATAATGTTGGCGGCCTGCTCAAGCCGGCCGTTGCCCGTGACGCCACGCTTGATCACTTCGACGGCCGAAGTGATCGAGGCGAGCATGTTATTGAAATCGTGCGCGACGCCGCCGGTGAGCTGACCGATGGTTTCCAGCTTCTGGCTCTGGCGCAATATCTCTTCGGTCTGACGTATGGTGGTGATATCGCGCGTGACCACGACCGCGCCCATGATCGCGCCAGCCGCATCGACGAGCGAGCGCGTGGAGATCGCGAGAATGGTTTCGCCTTCCCGATGCGCCATGCCGTGGACGCGAATCTCAAAGTTGTCGGCATAGTCGCCGCGCAGGGCGCGCGCGACCGGCCATTGCTCCGGCGGCAGTTCACGGCCGTCGGCGTCATAGATTTTCATGAACTGCGGCGAGCGCCAATCGTCGGGGTGCTGGCCCGGTTTGACCTCGCCCTGGAACCGCCGAAGCTCCTTGTTGGCGAAAACCTGCTTGCCGTTGCGATCGACCACCAGCACGGACTCGCCCATGCTGTCCATGATCGACTGAAACAGCGCGGCGCGTTTTTCAGCGTCGGCCAGCGCCGTGGCCACTTCGCCTCCGGGAGTCGTTCTCATCCTTCCTCGCCGCGAACAGAGTAGGCGGGGCGATCTTAACCTTTGCTTGCGGGCTGCGCCTAGCGCGTCAGGGCGAGGACTGAAGGATTCTTCTGAACGCCATCGCGCCCGCCGGCGATGAGTGCGTCGATGATGCCGCTGGGCAAGCTGACCTTGGTCGGCGCCGCGCCAAGTTGCGCCGCCGCGGCGGGATCGAGGTCTGAAAACGAAACCATATCGACGGCGAAATGGATGTCGGCGCAGTCCCAGCCGCCCGCATCGCCGCGCTGGCGCACGACTTCCTCCGCCAAAAGGCCGCAGCGATAGGCGCGCACATCTTTTTCCCAATCTCTAACGACGGTTCGGAACTGATCGTACGAAGCGCGATTCGGCGCTTCGATGATCAGATCGGCGAAGGTCTCCAACACCTGCCTGCCGTTCGGACCCTGCGGCGTGAGCTGCCATGTCGATGACCGAATTTTTTCCGCATTGACGATGAGAAATGTCATGCGCCGCAGCCGCACGGCGTCGCGCGGCGATAGCGGGCCGATTGGCGTGTCCGCAGTCTGCCGGGCGAGCGCAAGCGATGTGAGGCCGAGATTGTCGAGCACGCCGCCATCGACAAGATGCAGATAGCGCTGGCGCTCGGGGTTGCGGTAGGCGGCGAAGGCCTGCGCCGTCCGGCGCACGCCGGCGGGTGCGGCGTCATCGGTTGCCGCCTTGACGGCCCAGGGCGGCAGGGGGGCGCACCGGTCTGGATAGGGCGCCGCCAGCACGGGCAGAAACACGATCGGCACCGCCATTGATGCGGCGACCGCGTCTGCGATGCGCACCGAACCGAGATCGGAGCACAGCGCGGAAAAATAGAGCGGCGTGAAAGCGAAGGTCGTGCCGTTGTATAAATCGGTCGCGTTGATCCAGACTTGCCCGCCGCGTCCGTTCCACACTTGATCCATCGTGCCGCCAGCGAACACTTCGCGGTCGAGCCAGTCGGCCAGCTCCGTGCGGTCGTTCACGCCGCCGCGTAGCGCGCGCTGCCAGTTGAGCGGCGAAAACGGGCTGGTATGGCCGGACCAGTCCTTGTCCAGATACGCCGCGCGAAACGTATCGACGCCGGCGGCGCCGTGCTGGCCGAAATAGGCCGCCAGAATCGCCCCGCCTGACACGCCGCTGACAATCCGAACGTGGTCGAGCATGGTCCGCCCGTCCGCCGCGCGCATGTCCCTAAGGCCTTCAAGCGCGCCGAGCGAGAACGCTGCGGCGCGCGCGCCGCCGCCGGAAAAGGCGAGCACCATGACATCGCCTTCGAGGCGGAGATCGTCGTTGGCCGGTTGCGCCGATGACGCCGGCAGATTGATGGCGCGCGGCGCGGGCGCTGTAGCGCACCCGGCAAGGGCGAACGCGGCGGCGAGCAGGATGGCGCGCATTTCGGGCTTCCGGCGCAAGGATCGGGCGCCCGCAATGTGTGAAACCGATGCGCGCGGCGGTCAATCGTGATCGCGGAACACGCGAGCGCCGAAGCGCCCGTCAGTTCTTCATGTAGCCGGCGATCTGGATCATCGCTGGGCCCATGATAATCATGAACAGCGGCGGCAGAAAGAAAAGGATCATCGGCACGGTCAGCTTCGCCGGCAGGGCGGCGGCTTTCTTCTCGGCGGCGGAAATGCGAAGGTCGCGATTTTCCTTCGCCATCACGCGCAGGGCCGAGCCTAGCGGCGTGCCATATTTCTCCGCCTGAGTCAGCGCCATCGCCACGCCCTTGACGCCGGGGTGATCGGTGCGGCGCGCCAGGTTTTCATACGCCATGCGCCGTTCCGGAAGGTAGGAAAGTTCCGCCGTCGTCAGCGCCATTTCTTCGGCAAGCTCTACCGAAGCCGCGCCGATCTCCGCGCCGACGCGGTGCAGCGCCAATTCGATCGACATGCCCGATTCCACGCAGATCAGCAGCATATCGAGCGCGTCGGGGAACGACTTCATGATGTTCTCGCGCCGCTTCTGCACGAGATTGCTGACATAGATCGTCGGGCCGTAAAAGCCGAACGCAGCGGCGGCGACGACGAGCGCTAGCTTCGTGTCGGCCAGCACGCCGGTCGTCGATGAATAGATGAAGGCGCCAATCCCGAAGACGAAGGGCAGGGCGAAGCGGCAGAAATAGAAGATCGAAACCGGAGTCTGCCCGCGTAGGCCCGCCTGTGTCAGCTTGTTCTGCACGTTCGGATCGTTGAGCAGCCGCTGCAGATCGAGCTTCTTCACAGTGTCGGAGACGAAGCCCTCGTCCTTGTTGCGGATCGAACGGCCTTTTTCCAGTTGCGCGCGGCTTTTCTTGCGCAATTCCTCGCGGCGCTCGGAGACGGCCTTCAGGCGGCTGCCCAGTTTGTCCGACGCCAGCATCGGCGTGGCCACGGTAACCACCGCCATGAACGCGGCGCCGGCGACGATCGCGGCGGCGATGTTGGCGGGATCGGCGAGGGTCTGGACGATGTTGGCCATGTCAGTACTTGAAGCTAATCATTTTGCGCATGACCATGATGCCGACGCCCATCATGCCGACAGCGCCGAGCAGGAGGATGCGCCCGGTGTCGTTGGTGAACAGGATCATGATGTAATCGGGGCGGGTGAGGTAGACGAGGCCCATCACCGCCGGCGGCAGCGAGCCTATGATGCCGGCCGAAGCTTTCGCTTCCGAAGACAGCGCCTTGATCTTTTCCGCAAGCAGACGGCGCGAGCGCAGCACGGTCGAAAGGTTGCCCAAAGCTTCGGAAAGGTTGCCGCCGGCCTTGGCTTGAATGATCAGAACGATATTGAAGAAGTTCACTTCCGCCAGCGGCATGCGCTCATAGAGTTTCTGCAGGTTCTGTTCGAGCGGCACGCCCATCTGCTGGGCGTCGCATACACTGACGAATTCGCTGGCCAGCGGCTGCGGCGATTCGTTGGCGATGATGCGCAGACATTGGTTGAGCGGCAGACCCGATTTCACGCCGCGCACGATCACGTCGATGGCGTCGGCCAGTTGGCGCGCGAATTTCTTCTGCCGTGAGGAGATCAGAAAACCGAGCACCCAGCGCGGTATGCCGACAAAACCAACAAAGCCGACCAGCGCCGCCAGGTAGAGGGGCGCGCCGAAATACACGCAGGCGCCGAACCCTGCCGCGCCCAGCGCGCCAGCGGCGAGCCAGAAGTGCAGCACTTCAACGGTGAGGCCTGCCTGCGCGATCTTGCCCTTGATCGAGAGCATCGATTTGCGCGATTTCTTCTGCTTCTCGTTCAGGTCCTTGAGCGCGTCGGCGTTCGATTGCTTGCGTTTTTGCGCCGCCACTTCCGCGGTCATGTCGCGGCGCACGGCGCTCTTGCGCGGGCCGCCGATTTCTTTCGCGCGCTTGGCCGCGCGGTCCGAATCGCCGCCGACGAATACCCACGCCATCGCCCCGATCGAGAGGAAGGCGAGGAGAGCGATCATGATCGGAGCCATTAGCGCTTCTCCGCTTCGTCCAGGGCGGTCGCGAGTTCTTTTTCAAGACCGTAATAGCGGGCGCGTTCCCAGAAGCGCGGCCGGCCGACGCCGGTGGAGCGGTGCTGGCCGATGATGCGCCCGTTCTGGTCTTCGCCCTTGATTTCGAAGGTCAGCAGGTCCTGCGTCACGATCACTTCGCCTTCCAGGCCCATCACTTCCGTGATGTGCGTGATGCGGCGCGAGCCGTCGCGCAGGCGCGCGGCCTGGATGATCACATCGATCGAGCCGACGATGATTTCCCGGATGGTTTTCGAAGGCAGATTGAATCCGCCCATGGTGATCATCGATTCCAGACGCGAAAGGGCTTCGCGCGGCGAGTTGGCGTGCAGCGTGCCCATCGAGCCGTCGTGGCCGGTGTTCATGGCCTGAAGCAAATCGAACGCCTCAGGGCCGCGGACTTCGCCGACGATGATGCGGTCAGGGCGCATCCGCAGACAGTTCTTGACTAGATCGGTCATCGTCACGATGCCCGCGCCTTCAAGGTTGGCCGGGCGCGTTTCCAGGCGCACCACGTGGGGCTGCTGCAATTGCAGTTCGGCCGCGTCTTCGCAGGTCACCACGCGCTCGTCCGGCGCGATGAACGCGGTCAGCGTGTTGAGCAGGGTGGTCTTGCCCGAGCCGGTGCCGCCGGAGATCAGCGTGTTGCATCGGCAGGCGCCGATAATCGAAAGAACCCGCGCGCCGGCCGGCGAGATCGAGCCGAACTCCACCAGATTTTGGAGTTTCAGCTTGTCTTTTTTGAATTTCCGGAGGGTGAGCGTCGGCCCGTCGATCGCCAACGGCGGGGCGATGACGTTGACGCGCGAGCCGTCGGGCAAGCGCGCGTCGCATATCGGACTCGATTCATCGACGCGCCGGCCGACTTGGCTCACAATCCGCTGGCAGATATTCATAAGCTGGCCGTTGTCGCGGAAGCGTATGTTGGTCTTGCTGACCTTGCCGTTGACTTCGATGAATACTGCGCTGGCGCCGTTGACCATGATGTCGGCGATATCGTCGCGCGCCAGCAGCGGTTCGAGCGGGCCATAGCCCAGCACGTCGTTGCAGATATCTTCGAGCAGGACTTCCTGCTCGGCGATCGACATCACGACGTTCTTGATCGAGATGATTTCCGAGACGATGTCGCGGATTTCCTCGCGCGCGCTTTCCGGATCGAGCTGGGCGAGTTGGGCCAGGTCGATGGTTTCGATCAGCGCGGTGAAGATCGTCGATTTGACGCGGTAGAATTCTTCCGAGCGGAAATCCAGCGGCGGCGCCGCCGCTTCGCGCGCGGCGGTTTTCGGCGGCGCGGCGATGATGGGGGGGGCTGCTGACGAAGCCGGCCCGGAGGCCGGGCGCACGCCGCCCTGAGCCGGCGTCGTCTTGACGCCCACGGCCTGGGCCAGACGTGACGGCGCCGGCCCCGCGTTCGGCGGGCCGGCCTCCGGCGTGGTGCGCTTGCCGAACCCGCTCATTTCACCTTCAACGCTTCAAAAAGGCAGGAATTTTATCGAGCATCGAACTCTTCTTGTGGGCGACCGGTTCACGGCCGCAGAGCGTTTGCGCCAACTGGTCGATCGCCAGGCCCGAGCGCGATTCCGGCGCCATTTCCGCGACCATCTGGCCGTTATTGGCCGCTGCGCCGAAAATCGCCGGCTCGAACGGAACGACGAAGCCCGGCGTGGCGCCAAGCGCCTCGCCGAAATCCTTCACCGGAATCTCAGGGCGCTTTGGCACGCCGACCATGTTGAGCGCGATCGTCGGCGGCGCGTCATGCGGGCGCGATGCGCGCACCATATCGAGCAGGTTCTTGCAATTGCGCAGACCGGCGAGGTCCGGCGTGGTGACGATCACCACGTCATCGGCGCCGAGCACCGTCTGTTTAAGCCAGGAGTTCCAGGCATGCGGCAAATCCAGCAGCACGAACGGCACGGCGCGGCGAACGCGATCGATCACCGTTTCGTAGGCGGTAGGGTCCAGTTCGAATTCGCGCTCCAGCGTGGCCGGCGCGGTGAACAGCGTGAGGCGCTCGGTCTGGCGCATAAGCAGGCGGTCCAGGAACACTTCATCGACGCGCTCTGGCGCCAGCAACGCCTCGGCGACGCCCTGGGTCTGGTCCTGGTTGAAATCGAGGCCGACCGTGCCGAACGGCAGGTCGAGATCCATCAACGTGGAATTGGCCCCGTAGCGCTCGGCGATGCACCAGGCAAGGTTATGGGCCAGCGTTGAAGCGCCGACGCCGCCCTTGGCGCCGATCACCGCCGCCACGCGGCCGACAAACGGCTTGTCCGGGTTCACATAAAGCGCGCTGATCGACTGGATCAACTGCAGCGGCTGGATCGGCGCGATCATATATTCGGAAACGCCGCGGCGCATCAGTTCGCGGTAGAGCGCAATGTCGTTGGCGCCGCCGACGATGACGACCTTGGTGCCTTCGTCGACAATCTGCGCCAGCCGGTCGAGCCCGCGCAGGAGGGCGGAGGCAGGCGCCGTGGTGTCGATGATAATCAGGTTGGGGCTCGCCTGCGAAGCCAGCGACGTCAGCGCCGCTTCGATGCCGCCCGACGCCACTTGCACGATTGCTTTCGCCAGCCGCCGGTCGCCGGCTGCGGCTTCGATCGCCGTCCCGACATCGGGCCGGTCGCAGAAGGCGTTGATCGTGACGCGGGGGATCGGCTGATCGCCGCCGCTGCGCCCGGCGTTTTCGAACGCCTCGGCCGCGATCGCCGTCCACGAAGGATCGGCATCTTCGATCGGCGGCGCGCCTTCGAGGTCGCCTGCGCCGAACGTAGGGTCTTCTTCGAGCGCGAAGGCCCGGTCGTCGTCGATATCCGGCACTTTCCAGTTATCGATATTGGGGTCGGCCATGCCGGAACGTCCTTTAGCCGGTGGTTATTGAATGGCGTTGCTGATCGTGGCGCGTTCGTCCGGTCCGCGCGTGGCGCCGGACGGTTCGCCTTCGCGATATTTGCCAAGCACGACATCGCGGCGCGCCGCATCGCGCGGCTCTTCGGCGCGAGGGCCCTTGAGATCGGCGGGATCGGCGATCATCGCCGCCAGATTGGCGTTTACCGAGCAGCCGAAATTCTTCGTCGCGCGATTGTCGAGCGAGCTTGATAGATCGACCTTCCAGAGCGGCTGGCAGTCGGGCGCTTCGGCTTCGAATCGCGTGAAGGATAGAACGACCGGCGCCGTGCCGCGGCCGCCCGCGTCATAGGTGCCGCCAGCGATCGCCGCGAAGCTCACGCCAGTATCGACCAATTGCATGCGCACGGCCTGGGCCACGCGCGCGGCGGCGTCGGCGTCGCCAGATCCGGTAGGCGTGGTCACCAGCAGCGGGCCGTGGCCGACGGCGCGATAATTGGCGCCGAACTGGTTGATTTGCGCCGTGGTCTCGGCGCTCACCGCGCCGTTGGCGCCCGTCACGGGCACTTCCAGGCGCACGCCGGCTTGCGTCACCGTGATCTCGTGCAGATCGGCTTCGGTCGCCACGGATTTGCCCTGTGCGACCATTCTCGGCGTGGCGCAAGCCGCGAGGCTTAGCGTCAGCAGTACGGCAAGCGGTGTCTTGGACTGCATCGGAAGCTTCCTCACTGGATCACGTGGCCCGCCGGGCCCTGCAATTTCTTGCCGCTGGAATCGGCGCCTTTGTAAACGGCGTTGAGGCGCCCGCTCAGGATCGCCGCGCCGTCGGTTGGATTGACGTAGCCGTCGGCCGGCGTTTTCAACTTGGCGGACTCGGTGGAGTTCACGAGATACGGCGTGACCAGAATGACGAGTTCGGTTTCGTTGTTCAGGAAGTCGCGCGAGCGGAAGAGCTGACCGAAGACCGGAAGGTCTTTCGCCCCTGGAACGCCTTCCATCGCCTGACGGGTTTTTTCCTGGATAAGGCCGGCCATCATTAGCGCGCCGCCCGAAGGCATTTCCACCGTGGTTTCCGCGCGCCGCACTTGCAGGGCAGGGATGGTGATGCCGCGGATCACGTTGCGTTGGCCGGTGGCGTCAGTGAACACCTGGTCGCCGGTGTTGATCGCGCCGTCAGTGGCGAGATCGCTGACTTCCGTGGAGATCTTCAGCGAAATCCTGCCGCCCGAAAGCACGACCGGCGTAAACGCAAGGCCGACGCCGAACGGCTTGAACTGCACGGAAATTTCGCCGTCCTTCGACTGTACGGGAACCGGGAATTCGCCGCCGGCGAGGAACTTCGCGGCTTCGCCGGAAATCGCCGTCAAATTCGGTTCGGCCAGCACGCGCAGCAGACCGACGCGCTCAAGCGCTTCGATCTGCACGTCCTGCTGGCTGCGGGTCACCGCCTTGGCGCTGCCGTAGGTAACGGTGTCGTCGATGAGCTGCGGCGTGCCGGCATTGGTGTAATTGTAACCGCCGACGCCGGCATTGCTGATCAAGTCGTTGCCGATAACGCCGGATGGGTAAGTCAGCGAATTGGGTTGAAGAATATTGTTGCCGACGCCGCCGGAGGTAGTGAGGCCGCCGAGCAGTTTGCCGTTGACAGAGAAGCCGTTCGCGGTCGCGGCGTTGAAGAACCAGTCCTTCGGCAGCAATTGGTTCAGGATGTTCGACGCCGTGCCGTTGACGCCGAGCTGTTTGACCAGCGTGCGGCTCATTTCAACGATCCGCACCTTGACCAGAACCTGTTCGTTGCCTTCGACCGCGATCAGATTGACGATCTGGGATTCGCCCTTCGCGGCGCCAGTCTGGCCGGCGGGCGCGCTGAACTTTTCCGCAATCTGCATGATGCGGTCGGCCTCGGAGGCGCTTTTCACCGTGCCGGTCAGCACCAGCGCGCCGTTGACCGATTCGGCTTTTACGCTGCCGTTCGGCGCAAAGCGCTTGAACAT
>DASZPV010000125.1:0-40699 GCA_035549875.1 Caulobacterales bacterium | reverse complement strand
CGGCCACAAGGACACCGCGGTCGAACATGGCGCCCACGACGCGCCCGCCTACCCGCTGCTCTCGGCGGCGATCAAGCTCGGTTGCCGCGTGGCGATAAGAGCGAGCGAGATCGTCTGACTGTTATTTGACCAAGTTGCTTTACGCGGATCGACGGAGGCCGAGCTATTCCATCTCGGCCTCCGTCGTCACATCAGCGCGAGCCGCTTAGGATCACCTGGACGCCACGGCGGAAACGAAAACGGCCCTCACCGCGCTCGTCGGTCAATCGGATTGGCGGAGGGCGGCGCGGCGAATTCCTCGGCTACGATGGCGCCGGCGTCGTCGAAAATGCGAAATCCCTTGGCCCCGAAGTGCTCGCGCACATCCGGCAGGCCCTCGCGCGCAAGCGCTGTCGCCCCGTCCAGGTCGGGCAAGAGGGAAAGGAACGACCAGCATTCCGATTTTGGGTCTTTGCGGTCGAACAGGTATTCCACCCAGTAGATCACAGAAAGCGTCCCGTCTGGCCGCGTTAGCCCAGACCTAGTACGCTCCCGCCTTGTCTCGGTTCCGCCAGATTTAGTAGGCCGCCTGCGTGAGTAGTTGCGGCTCGGCGCGCTCAAGCATATTACGGAGCTCTCCGCCGGCTCATTGCTGATCGATATGGAAGTGCCCGAAGGGTTCGACTGCGTGTCAACGCGTGCGCCCAATTGTTGAGCCAACGCCGCGATAATGCTGGTTCCCAGACCGCCCTTGGCCGCCGTAATTCCGGTTACCGCTTTGCCCACGCCATTATCCGAAATCTTCAACCGCCAGCCAGCCGCGCTATGAAAATAGACCACATCAATCGTGCTGTCGGGCCTAGTAACCGGAAAGGCGTGTTTCAGCGCGTTCATCACCAGTTCGGTGACGATCAAGCCGATGCTTACCGCATTCCTGGATTTCTCGCTGGCGTCGCTAATTTGCGGATCAATCGTGATCGTGTGCTCCCCGATCATCGAACCCGCTAGGCTGACGCACAATTGCGTCAGATACGGACGCATCGCGATCATTTCGCTTCCGACTGTCGGGCGCAGGTGCTTCTGGACCGCGGCCACCGCCAGAACGCGCTTGTGCGCGTCGTGGAGATGCGAACGCACCTCTACAGAAGGCATGGCGCGCGCCTTCATCAACAGAATGCTGGCGATGATCTGGAGGCTGTTGGCGACGCGATGCTGCATTTCCTCCAGCAGCAATTCCTTTTCCTGTAGCAGACAGTCGCGCTCCCGTTCGGCCATGCGGCGGTCTGTGACATCCTCGAATGCAAGCAGAATCGTCGCGTGCTCGCCGTGCTCGTAGAAGACTTTGCGGGCATTGAGCAGCATGATGCGCTCGCCAAGCTCCGGCACGGTCAGCGCGACTTCAAACCCCTCCAGGACGCCTCCGTCCGGCGCGATCGCCTTAAGCTGATCGTTTAGCGCCGAAATGTCCCATTGCCCGTCCCCGAGCGCGGACAAGAACCGTCCTTCGGTGTTTTGCCGATCGGCCTTAAACTTCTCATAAAATGATCGGCTCGCTGCAACCACGCGCAGATCGTCGTCCAGCACGAGAATGGGTTCGCGCACCGTATCGACGATCGCTTGCGGCAGGCCTTGGGCATGCTTGGACATTGTATCGCTTTCGATCCGTCCCACCCGGCAGCAGCGCCATTAGTGGGCGGAAGTCGGTGCGGTAGGCGACAATGGACAGTTATTCTGCCATTTCGGGGTTCCCCCGCCTCCAGGAGTGCAGCTATTCGATCACAGCGGCGGCTGGCGCGATGTGGGACGGGCCCTCGCCAAAGAGCGCGCGATATTCACCCGCCACGGCCTCATAGCATTCGCAGGCCGCATCCTCGAGGCCGACGCGGTTAATGATAGTGATCCGGCCATGTTGGTAGCGGATTACGCCAGCCTTCTGCAGCGTGCCCGCCGCCACGCTTACAGTCGATCGGCGCACGCCCAGCATGACCGCGATCAGATCCTGGGTGAGCGACAGTTCCGCGACGCCGCTCCTGTCGTGGGCGGCGAGAAGCCAGCGGGCGAGCCGCTGGCCGAGTTCATGATGGGCGTTGCACGCCGCCGTCTGCGCAACCTGCACGCCGAAAATATAGACGTAGCGCAACAGAAGGTCGCGCAGGTGCGACGCATGCGCGAACGCCGCCTTCAGCGCTATGGCGGGCATGCGATAGGCGTCGCCGCCCGTCTGACACATCGTTTCACTGTAGGATGTGGCCGCGCCAAGCACCACGTTCACGCCGGCTACACCCTCGGCGCCGATGAGCCCAATTTCCAGGGGCTGGCCATCCGAAAGGACGGTAAGCGCTGAGATAAAGCCGCTTTCGACGAAATAGACGTTGTCGATATTGTCGCCAGCCCGATGCAAAGTCTGGCCTAGCGCCAGATCGACATGCGTCAGGTTTTTGGCGATCATCTCGAATTCCAGCGCGGGCAACGCCGCCAGAATCCGGTTTTTGACCGTCGTTTGAATGGGATGAGGCAAAATAGCTCCAGCGTCGAGGCGGGAGCATAAGTGTCTCTCAGCCGGCCATGCGCCCTTCAGGGACAGCCGATAGACATACAATACCCGAAACGCCGACCAGGCGCCACCTTTACCGCCAAGCAGCCCCGAAAACGTCGTTTAGCCATTCTCCTTTTGGTTGCTTATGGGCAGGAACGTTTCGCGGAGCGCGGCGTTCACCATCAGCTACTTCCCCATAAGTACAGGTTCAGAATCCACCAATGACCCAAGCGATCGACATAAAGACTTTGGTTCCCGCGCATGCGGCCTACGACACTGAATTGGTTACGCGAATGGGCCTTGCCGTTATCAAGCAATGGGGCGCGCTATCGACGGAGACCAAGGCGCTAATCAAAGAACAGGCGATCGCCGTCCAGCTTGAGGGTAATGCATCGACAGGTTTGGCAGCTCGGATCGACGCCTTCCTGCAAAGCAACTCCGGGAAATAGCCCGCAAATTGCGAGCTACGAGACTCGCACTTTGTGAACAAACTTCGGGGTGAGGTATTCGCGCACGCCCTCAACACCGCCTTCACTGCCAAAGCCGCTGGCCTTCACCCCCCCGAAGGGCGCCTCCGGCGCGGCCACAGCCACTGTGTTGATCCCGATCACCCCGGCCTCAAGGCGCCCGGCCACATCCTCCGCAGCGCCGCTCGAACGCGAGAAAACATAAGCAGCCAGCCCCGCTTCAAGTGAATTGGCCTGCCGCACGGCGTCATCGACATCGGTGAACGGAACGACCGCCGCTATCGGCGTGAACGGCTCATCAGACATGACGGCGGCGTCGGGCGGAACCTCAGTCAGAATTGTCGGCTCGTAAAAATACCCGCGATTGAAAGCGCGCGGGCGCGCGCCGCCACAAACGACCTTCGCGCCCTTCTTGCGGGCGTCCTCGGCCAGGCGCTCGGCCTGATCGCGCTGACGCTTCGTCGTCAGCGGGCCCATCTGAACGCCATCCTCCATGCCGTCGCCAACACGAATTGCACGGGCGAGTGCGGCCATTTTTTCGGCGAACTCCTCGTAGACTGAGCTTTCGACGTAGAAGCGGCTTGGCGCCGTGCAGACCTGGCCGGTGTTGCGAAATTTGCCCATCGTTGCGGCGGCAACCGTCTTGGCCATATCCGCGTCCTTGAGCACTACGAATGGAGCGTGACCGCCTAGTTCCATGGTCAGGCGCTTCACCGTTTGCGCGCTTTGGCGGATCAATATCTGACCCACCCTGACCGAGCCGGTAAAACTAACCTTGCGCACGACCGGATTGGCCATCAGCGGCTCAACGATCGCCTCAGGCGCGCCCAAGAGGAGGTTTACCGCACCCGCGGGCAGGCCCGCATCATGGCAACATTGCACCAGCGCGGTTGCACATGCCGGCGCCTCCTCGGCCGGGCGGACGATCACCGTGCAGCCTGCCGCGAGCGCCATGGCGAGCTTGCGCGCCGGCAAGATCACCGGATAATTCCACGCGGTGAGCGCGAGCACGACGCCTACGGGCCCGTAGGTAACGTCATAGCGGCTTTCCGGCACGCGCCCCTCACGCGAGTAGCCCGCAATACGCCGCGTTTCCTCGGCCGCCCATTCGAAATATTCCGCCGCGGACGTCGCTTCAATGCGCGATTCCGCAAGAGGCTTGCCGACCTCCATGGTAGTCAGCGTGGCGATTTCGACCAAGCGTTCGCGTATCAGCGCGGCGACGCGGCGAAGCACGTTTGAGCGCTCAAACGCACTCGTTGACCGCCATACCAAAAGCGCGCGCTGGGCTGCATCGACAGCGGCGGCGGCTTCGTCGGCGCCGGCGCTCGGCGCCTCTCCCAGAACATCTTCATTGGCCGGATTGACGACAGCGAACCGAGCCAGAGATGTGCGCTCAATTTTTTCGCCGCCAATGAAGAGATGAGCGTTGTACATTTGCGCATGCTCCAACGCCGGAAAATCAGGCCGGCTTACCTGACCTCGGCCAGTAAAGCTTCGCTTTTTCGGGCGAGAATGGACGCATCAGACCCTACCGCGATAAAGCCGATGTTCGCCGCGATATGGGCGCGGGCTTCGCCGGGATTGAAATTCAAAACGCCGGCCGCCTTTCCGGTGGCGCGAATCCTGGCGAGCGCATCGGCGATCGCCAGCCTTACATCCGCCGCCCCCGGCTCTCCCGGGCGCCCCATGTTCGTCGCCAAATCGTTTGGGCCGACAAACAGCCCATCCACGCCATCGACCTTGGCAATTTCCTCAATGGCTTCGATCGATGCCGGCGTTTCGATCTGAGCAATCAGGCATTGCTCTTCCTGGTACTTTTCCAGATAGGCCGCAAAACGGTTGAAGTTGCTGGCGCGCGTATTGCCCGCGCTGCCGCGAATCCCTTGCGGCGGATAACGCGTGGCCGCAACAGCCCGGCGCGCTTCTTCCGCCGATTGCACATAAGGCACCATCAGCGACCTGACGCCCGCATCGAGCAGGCGCTTTACGACAATGGGTTCATTCCAGGGAATACGCACAACGACTTCGGCCGTGCCGCCCTTTGCGGCGCGCAAATGCTGCACGACCTGGGAAAGGTCAATGCAGGTATGCTCCATGTCCAGCAGCAGCCAATCGAACCCGCTGCCGGCAAGAATTTCCGTGGCGAACAGGCTATCCAACGAGAGCCAGAGCCCGATCTGAACTTTGCCTTCGGCGAGATGGCGCTTGAATTTATTGGGCGGCAGATTTTTCGCGTCGTCCAAACTCAATACCTCTGAATGCCCGGCGCGCCCTGAACCTCGTGAAGATCGATCACGTTTTTTGCCTGCTTAGATTCTCTCCACGGCCCGGTTGCATAGCGCTCAATCGCCGCGTTGTCCCACCAGAAACCTAACCCCGGCTCTCGCGGCAACAAGATTTCACCGTTCTCGACCGTGACCTGTTTATTGATGAGCCGGCGAAAGTTCAGCACCTGATCGTCTGGAAAGTATTCAACATAACGCGCATTCGGCGTGGACGCCACAAGGTGCGCGTGAAGATCGTGAAACCAATGCGGACAAACCGTGACCCCGAAACTCGACGCCGTGGCGGCGATACGGCGGAACTCGGTGATCCCGCCGCACACGCAGGCGTCGGTCTGCAGGATCATCGCCCCCCCATTCTGAAGGAGATGTTTGAACCTCCAGCGTCCCGCTTCGATTTCCCCTGTTGCAACCGGCACCGGCGATGCCGCGGCCAGGCGCTCGTGGTTGTCGATCTGATCGGGGCTGAACGGCTCTTCGATAAAGTAGGGATCGTACTTCTCGTACATGCGGACAAAGCGCAGCGCGGTCGGCAGATCGTCCCAGGCGTTGTTGGCGTCGAGCATCAGCACCGGGTCAGCGCCGATCCGCTCACGGACAGCAGCGATGCGCGCCTCTTCGCCCCGCAAATCCTCCCGTCCGACCTTCATCTTGACGGCCTTGAACCCGGCCCGAACGAACCCCTCCATCTCGGAGGCGAGCAAATCAGGCGTCTTGCCGTCCACATAGTAGCCGCCGCTGGCGTAGGCTGGAACCGTATCGGCGTAGTAGCCGCCCAGAAACTTATAGAGAGGCAAACCGACCGAGCGGGCGTTGCGATCCCATAGCGCCACGTCCAGCGCACTGATCGCGCGCATGACGATGCCCGTACGCCCCTGCAATAGGGCCTCCTGGTACATCTGGCTCCAGAGCCCCTCGGTCCGGAACGGGTCCTGACCGAGCAGAACCGGCGCAAGGATGCTCGACACCGCCTCTGCGAATAGCGCCCCCCCAGCGCTCCCCACGTAGCAAAATCCAATGCCGGTGCTGCCGTCGTCGCCCTCGACCTCCACGATCCCGTAGTGGCGCGTAAGCACTTGGCGGCTTGAAAATGATGTCGCCACGTCCAGGGGTACGCTAATGTTTCGCGCACGTATTGCGGATATTCTAGCCACTTGCACTCCTATGACGTCCCCATGGCGTCGCGCCCCTCGGCGGACAGGAGAATCGTGGTTTTAGACCGGGCTGTAAGACGATGATTGTAATCACATCTCTTGTCAACAATATTGGCGTCGATCTTGCAGCGGCGCATGTCCACGGAGTTGTTTCGTCTGCCGGGCAAATTTTGTAGGAACGGACCCATGGCGACAGTCACCTCTCAGCGCAACACCGACATCAACGTCGGCGAGATCGTAGCCGCGCTGGAAGAGGAAATTGCGCTCGGCTACCTGGCCCCTAGGGAACGTCTGGTGGAGGAGGAACTCGCCGAGCGTTTCCAGGTCAAGAGGCACGTCATCCGGCAGGCGCTGGTGGAATTGGACGCCATGGGCATCGTGGTCCGGCAGCCAAACCGCGGCGCGGCGGTCAAGGATTTCACGGTCAACGAAGTCGAGCAGCTCTACATCGTCAGATCGTTGGTTGAATGCTGCGCCGCCGAGCTTATTCCGATGCCCGCGCCCGCATCGCTGATCAACGAGTTGCGGGCGATCCACAAGCGGCATTGCGACGCCGTGGATCGCGGCGATTTGAGCCGTGTTTTCAGGGAAAACCTGAAGTTCCACAGGACGCTGTTTGCGTCGTGCGGCAACGTCCCGCTCACGGAAATTATCGAGCAACTCGCTTTCAAGACGCATGGCATCCGCTCGTACAGCGTCGGCGACCCCAAACTTCTTGCCCGCGTTCGCGCCGAACATGAAAGGATGATCGAACTCCTGCAGGGCGCGTCGCGCAGGGAGCTGGTCGCCCTCATCAAAGGGCACATTCAGCCGGCAAAAGACGCTTACTTGCAGGTCTCGCAACACAAGACCGCGAAATTCGTAAAGCAGCGTCCGCACCGGTCATAAGCCGCCGGCTTGACGCTTCAAAAACCAAGGGGCCGGGGGCTCCCTTCAGCCCGACTGCGGCCCTCTTTTGTTCGACAATATTGTTGACAACCCGACAAGCCAATGCCAAGGCTTCGCTGCGGCGCGGCTAACTCCGGGGAGCCCTCGGAGAAGGCGCCTGACCGTGACGCGAATGGCTCAAAATCTTGCCGCGCGCCCTAACAGCGCGCCTGAGGTCATCGGGATGGATTGAAACGCAAACTCAGGGAATTGTCTGGGCCCTCTCCGCCCCCCGATCGCAAGCCTTCAATCATGGTGAATAATGTGACACGCCGCAAAACGCCTGCCTCGCTGAGAAGCGCGCGCTGGTTCGCGCCAGACGATCTGCGCGGCGCCATGCACCGCTCACGCGGCATGCAACTGGGCTATTCGATCAAGGAATGGGAAGGCAAACCGGTCATCGCCATCCTCAACACCTGGTCCGACATCAATCAGTGCCACGCGCACTTCAAGACCCGCGTGGACGACGTAAAGCGCGGCATCCTGCAGGCCGGCGGCTTTCCCCTGGAACTGCCCGCGATTTCCCTTTCGGAGACTTTCGTCAAACCGACCACAATGCTCTATCGCAATCTGCTGGCGATGGAGTCCGAAGAACTGCTGCGCAGCCATCCCGTCGATGGCGCGGTGCTGATGGGCGGATGCGATAAGACCACGCCGGCTTTGTTGCTGGGGGCGACCAGCGCGGGCCTGCCGGCGATCTACATTCCCGCCGGCCCTATGCTCCGCGGAAATTGGGCCGGCAAGGTGCTCGGTTCCGGCTCGGATTCCTGGAAATATTGGAACGAGCGCAAGGCCGGCACGATCAGCGACCAAGACTGGATCGATATCGGCGCGGGGCTGGCGCGCAGCAACGGCACATGCATGACCATGGGCACCGCCAGCACCATGACCGGCATCGCCGAAAGCATCGGCATGACATTGACCGGCGCATCCTCGATCCCGGCGGTGGATTCCAACCATATCCGCATGTGCTCTGAGGCCGGCCGGCGTATCGTCGAAATGGTGTGGGAGGACCTCACCCCAGACAAAATACAAACCCGCCAGGCGTTCGAGAACGGCATCGTCGTGGCCATGGCGATGGGCTGCTCGACGAATGCGATCATCCATTTGATCGCCCAGGCGCGGCGCGCCGGTCATGACATCGGCCTCGGCGACTTCGAATCGATTAGCCGTAAAGTGCCCGTGATCGCCAACGTGCGCCCCAGCGGCGACACCTATCTGATGGAGGACTTCTACTATGCGGGCGGCCTGCCGGCGTTGATGGCACGTTTGCGGGATCATCTCCATCTCGACGCCATGACCGTCACCGGCAAGACCGTCGGAGAAAACATAGCGGAGGCGAAAGTCTTCAACGACGACGTCATCCGCCCGCTCGACAATCCGATCTATGCGGAAGGCGCGCTGGCTGTATTAACCGGGAATCTCGCGCCCGACGGCTGCGTGATCAAGGCGAGCGCGTGTGACCCCCGCTTTCTCAAGCACACTGGCCCCGCGATGGTATTCGACGACTATCCGACGATGATAAAAACGCTGGACGACGAAAACCTCGACGTCACGCCCGATCACGTGCTGATTTTGCGTAACGCCGGCCCCCAAGGTGGGCCAGGCATGCCCGAGTGGGGCCTGTTGCCGATCCCGACCAAATTGCTGAAGCAGGGCGTTCGCGACATCCTCCGCCTTTCAGATGCGCGCATGAGCGGCACGAGTTATGGCGCATGCGTCCTGCATATCGCGCCGGAATCCTTTGTCGGCGGGCCGCTGGCGCTGGTCCGCAACGGCGATGCGATTTCGATCGACATCCCCAACCGCAAGATTCACCTGGAAGTGTCCGACGCCGAACTGGCCGAGCGGCGCGCGGCTTGGAAGCTGCCGGAGCGGCGCTATGAACGCGGCTATGGCTGGATGTTCAGCAAGCATATCCGCCCCGCCAACGAAGGCTGCGATTTTGACTTCCTGGAAAGCGCATTCGGCAGGCCAGTGGACGAACCTGTAATATTCTGACGCATCCTGAGGAAAAGCCGTGCAACGCAAGACTATTCTAACCTGCGCCGTCACCGGCAATTCGACTCGGCGCGATCAACATCCGCGACTGCCGATCACGCCCGCTGAAATCGCAACCGCCGCCATTGAGGCGCATCGCGCCGGCGCCGCCATGGTGCACTTGCACGCCCGCGATCCGAAGACCGAGCGCGGCACGATGGAGCTATCGCTGTTCCAGGAAATCGTCGACCGGATTCGGCAAGCCGGCTCCGACGTCATCATCAATTTATCGACCGGCGAAGGCGGACGCTTCCTGCCCGGCGATCCCGATCCCCGCGTCGCCGGGCCGGGCACCACCCTGGTGCCTGGCGAACAGCGTGTCGTTCACGTTGAAGCGCTTAAGCCAGAAGTCTGCAGCCTCGATTTAAACACGATGAATTCCGGACCGAACGTCGTCATCAACACGCCAAAGAGCGTCGAGGCGATGGCGCGTCGGATCTACGCGGCGGGCGTTATTCCGGAACTCGAATTGTTCGATACCGGCGATTTGCAAATGGCCAAGAGCCTGATGGAAAAAGGCGTCTTGCGCGCGCCGCCGATGATTCAATTGGTGTTGGGCGTCCGCTTCGGCGCCCCAGCCGATCCAGCCACCCTGCACTATCTCGTCAGCCAATTGCCGCCGGATTCGATTTGGGGCGCATTCGGCATCGGCAGGCAGGAGTTTCCAATGCTGGCGCAGACATGGCTGCTTGGCGGCCATGTGCGGGTGGGCCTGGAGGACAATGTCTATATCAGCAAGGGCCAACTCGCCCGCGACAACGCCGAGTTGGTCGAAAAGGGCGTCAACATAGTTGAGCAATTGGGCGGATCGATCGCGAGCGTGGCGGAAGCCCGCGCCATCCTCGCCCCCGCCGCCGCCGCCAGTCGAGCCACCTTGGGTTCGACTGGAGAGGTTCAGACGCTGGATCGGGCTCGCAGCGCGGGCTAGCGTGCGGTGCCGTTGAGCGTCGGAGGTGCGCCAAAGCTATGCAGGCCTTCAATTACGCCGCTCTGCCTGGCAAAGTCCTATTCGGCTTCGGGACGCTCGCGCGCGTTTCTGATGAAATCCGCGCGCTCGGCTGCAGCCGCGCGATCGTGCTTTCCACACCCGAGCAAGAGACCACCGCACAGGCGGTGAAGGCCCAGATCGGCGAACTGGCCGCGGGCGTAGTCCCGTGGGCGACGATGCACACGCCGACAGACGTTACCGAGAGGGCCATGGCTGCGGTGCAATCGATGCGCGGCGATTGCGTCGTCGCCGTGGGCGGCGGCTCCACGACGGGCCTCGGCAAGGCCATCGCTCTGCGCACCGATATGCCTCAGATCGTTATCCCAACCACCTATGCCGGCTCGGAGGCGACGCCCATTCTCGGCGAGACGCGCGACGGGATAAAGACCACCCAACGCTCTTTGAAGGTGTTGCCCGAGGTCATCCTTTATGACGTCGATTTGACGATGACCCTGCCCCCGGCTCTGAGCGCGACATCGGGGATGAATGCAATCGCGCATGCGGCCGAAGCGCTTTACGCGCAGGACGCCAATCCGATCGTCTCGCTGATCGCCGAAGAAGGCGTTCGCGCTTTGGCTTCGGCCCTGCCCGCCATTATCGCCAACCCAGGCGATCGTGAAGCGCGCTCGGACGCGCTATATGGCGCGTGGGCGTGCGGGGTTTGCCTGGGATCGGTCGGCATGGCGCTGCACCACAAGCTGTGCCATGTTCTTGGCGGCAGTTTCGACCTTCCGCACGCGCCGACCCACACGGTCATCCTGCCCTACGCCATCGCCTACAACGCGGCGGCGGCGCCGGGCGCGATGAAGCGCCTTAGCCGCGCGCTCGGCGCGCCCGAAGCTGCAAAGGGTCTTTTCGACCTCGCCCGTTCGCTCGGCGCGCCGACATCGCTGCAGGCGATTGGCATGCCGCAGGAGGGCCTGGACCGGGCCGCCGATCTGGCGGTTCAGAACCCCTATTGGAACCCGCGCGCCATCGAACGCGGCGCCATTCGCGCCCTGCTCGACGACGCCTATTTCGGCCGCGCGCCCTCTTCGTCAGCGGAACGAGACGCATGACCGGGAAGCGCGCCTTAGACGAAAGCAGCATCACCGAGGCGGTGCTGGCGCGTTTCGGCGCGGCGCCGGATCCGCGGCTGCGGGCGATCCTGCAAAGCCTGATCAGCCATTTGCACGGCTTCGTGCGCGACGTGGAGCCGACCAGTGAGGAATGGCGGGGGGCGGTCGATTTTCTTGCGCGCGCCGGCCGCATTTCGGTGGATGGCCGCCACGAGTTTATCTTGCTTTCGGACGCGCTGGGGATCTCCACCCTGGTCGATGCGATCAACCATCGCGCGCGCGCCGGGGCAACGCCAAGCACCGTACTCGGCCCATTCTATGTGGACGATCCGCCCGTTCGCGAAGATGGCGCCGACATCGCGGACGGCGAGGAGGGCGCGCCCCTTTATGTCGATATCGAAGTGACCGCGCTGGACAGTCGCCCCATCCCGCTCGCCAAGGTGGATGTGTGGCAATCGGATCGCGAAGGCTTTTACGACGTGCAGCATCCGGGCGAAGGCCCGCACTTGCGGGCGCGTTTCAAGACCGACCAAGCCGGACGGCTGCGGTTCTGGACGACGGCGCCAACGGCCTATCGCATTCCTCACGACGGGCCCGTTGGCGATATGCTCGCGGCTGCGAGTTGTCATCCCTGGCGCCCGGCGCACGTGCATTTCATGATCGAGGCCGCCGGCCACGAAACCCTTGTCACCCACATTTTCTTGAATGGCGATCCATACCTCGACAGTGACGCCGTCTTCGCCGTCAAGGACGACCTCATTGTCGATCTTCCGCTCCTGGCGCCTGGGAAGGGCCCCGATGGACGCGTGATAGACGCGCCTTGGCGTTGGCTGAAATATCGCTTCGTGCTAGAGAATGCGTCGCGATGACCCCTGCCGTCCCGCTGTTCAGGCTGAGCGACACCCACGGCATCCTGCGCCGTCCCGATGTCGTTTCCCACCAGCGTAGCGACGAATTGGGATGGACCTCGATGTTCGCCGCCGCCCAGCGCGAGGCGCCCTACGAGGACAAATTCGACGGCGTACCCGCCCATCTCATCGTGCTGCATCTGGACGGCCCGGTAGCCGTTTCGCGCAACCTCGGCAAAGCCCACGACCGCAAAGTCATAGCGCCCGGCGGGCTTTTCATCCTGCCGGCGGAAATGGATTTCGGCGTGCGCCTGGAGGGACGCCTCGACAGTTTGCACATCTATCTGCGGCGCCAGTTGCTGGAAGAAGTGGCGGCGGATTTCGGCATGGTCAGCGCCGAAGACATGCAACTCCAGCCGCGCCTCGGCGAACGCGACCCGATGATCGAGGGCATAGCCGTCAGCGTGCGCGAAGCGCTCGCCGATCCGGACCCAACGTCGCCCATGTACATCGACTACCTTGCCCGGATGCTGGCCGCACAATTGCTCTGCAAACATTCCGCCAAAGCGACCGCGGCCGAAGCCGACGTGCTCGGCGGTCTGTCGCGCGTCCAGTTGGAACGCGCCATCGAATATATGGACGCCCATCTCGGCGGGCCGATCAGCCTGGCGCAATTGGCCGCGGCGCTGGATTTGAGCCCCAGCCATTTCGCCAAACGCTTCAAGGCTTCAGCCGGCGCCCCGCCACACCAGCATTTGATGGGAATGCGGGTCGAGCGAGCCAAACGCATGTTGCAGTGCAAAATGCCAATCGCCGAGATCGCGATCGATTGCGGATTCGCCCACCAGGAACATCTCACGCGCGTATTCAGGCGGTTTACCGGCGCGACGCCGGCCAGGTATCGCCGCGACCACAGCTAGTGCCTTCCGCGACAAGCGTTTTTGTGCAGCGTAAGCTCAATTTGTGCAGGACTCTTCACTGTAGGCCGGGCATTGCTAGCGGCTAAGTTCACGAAGGGGCCATGCTATGAGGGAGTACCAAACCAGGTTTGGCGCTTTGAATGACTTCGAGAAGGGACGGGTGGAGATCGTCGATGACGATCCCAAGAATTACGTCTTCTCGAATGTCTTCGAGGTGTGCAGCAAGGCGGCGCCCTGGGAGCGGGTCGCGGTGGCGAAGAATTTCGAATATGTGATTGAGGCCTCGCGCGCCGAGGGCGTTTCGCCCTGGTATGCGGCAAGCCACGACGAATTCGTTCTTTGCATGGACGGCGTGCTTGAGGTGCATCTGGTCAAATTGGCCAAACCGGCCGTCCCGGCCGATGAAAAGGGCGCGCACCTTCTGCCCGCCGATCCAGAGGGCCGCAAAATGGGCCGGCTCGTGCTTGGGCGCGGGCACATGGGCCTACTGCCCGCCGGCAGCGCCTACCGCTTCCAGGCCGACAATCCGGCCGCCGTCATGTTTCAGACAATCGAAGGTCCGCTCACCATCCAGAAGTGGGCGAGCATCTGCCAAGTCAATTAAGCCCCGCGCTAACCTGCGCGGCTCCACATAACCAACGCCGAGGTCGATCATGGGTTTGTTCAACAAGAAGCCAAGCGTAAAGGCCGAGAGCGCGCCGGCGGCGGGCTCCACGCCAGCGGCGACTGCCGCGCCAGCGGCGGCCTCTAAACCTGCAGAGATAAAACTCGCACGCCATTCGGCTGTGCTTGGCGCCGACAACCTTAACGGATACCGCGCCTTCCAGGCCGGCAGCTTCGAGTTTCACCGCGACGAATATTTCGCACGCATCACCTGGCCCGGCGGCAGCCATATCATGCCGATCGATGCTTTCCTGCGCGCGCTCATGCGGGATGTCGCCTGGGGCTTTTTCTACGGCACGGTCAATTTCGACGGCGTGTTCGGAACCACCAATCACTACGGCGAAGTCACGATGTTCGCTGGCCTTTACAACGACAGCTACAAGAAGGCCGGACGCGACTTTTCGGAACGTCTCCCGAGCGACGTGCTGATGTCGGTGTTCAAGTCGATGATCGGCGACTGGACTAACACCGGCTACGACCCGTTCGCGGCGCCGATGGAAACCGGTACGCCGTGGGGAACGAAGAACGGCAGCAACGACAGCGCCGTCGAGCGCTTGCGCGTGACGGCGCGCCGCATGGTTGGCCTGCCGGGCGATTCGCCGGTGCGCACTGACGAAAACGGCTTCCCGGTGAACCGGATGTTTGCGGATGTCCCGCAGGATGTGCCGCTGGTCGAGGCCGAACCCGGTTTTGAAGCCGAAGTCGGCGCGTTCAATCTTTTTGGTTATTTGTCCCGGTCGGACGTGACGTGGAACCCGTCCGTGTGTTCCGTCGTCGGCGAGAGCCTGTTTTGTCCGACGTCGGAGGAATTCATTCTGCCGGTCGATCACGGCAACGACCGGTGCGAATGGTTCATCGTGCTGACCGATGAGATCGTCTGGGACGTGAAGGACAAGGAGACCGGCAAAAACCGCGCGCGGGTCATCATGAAGGCCGGCGACGTGGCCTGCATGCCCGCCGATATCCGCCACACCGGCTACGCCGATAAAAGGTCCATGCTGCTGGTTTGGGAAAACGCCTCGCCCAAGATACCCGAGCTGATCGCCAAGGGCGAAGCGCCCGTGGTGTCCGTGTCGTTTTGAACGGTTTGTGACGCGTCATGGCGAGACTTGAACCAGTCCCGGCCACAGACATCCAAACCAAGCTACTCATTGGCGGGCGATGGGTCGACGGCGCCGCCGGCGCCACGATCGACATTATCAATCCCTATGACGGATCACGCATCGTGGCCGTCGCGGAGGGGCGCCAGGAAGATGTTGACCGCGCCGTCGCCGCCGCGACCGCAGCCGCGCCGGGCTGGGCGCGTCTCGCAGCACACGAGCGCGGGCGGCTCCTGATCAAGCTCGCCGATCGCATCGAAGCGGACGCAGACCGGCTGACACGGCTTGAAGCGCAGAACACAGGCCATCCTGTACGCGATTGCATGGCGCTCGACCTGCCGCGCACAGTGCTGTGTTTCCGCTATTTCGGCGGCATGGCCGACAAGCTCGAAGGCGCCATTGTGCCTGTCGATAGCGGTTTTTTGAATTACGTCGCACGTGAACCCATCGGCGTGGTCGGCCAGATCGTGCCGTGGAACTTTCCGATGATGTTCGTCAGTTGGAAGCTGGGCCCGGCCCTGGCCGCCGGCAACACCGTCGTGCTCAAACCATCGGAAATTACCCCGCTTTCAACATTGCGCATCGGCGAATTGATGATCGAGGTCGGGTTTCCGCCGGGCGTCGTCAACATCGTCACCGGCTACGGCGCCACGGTGGGCCAGCACATCGCCGAGCATCGCGGCATCGGCAAAGTTTCCTTCACCGGCTCAACAGCCGTTGGCCGCAAGATCGTTGAGGCCTCCGCCGGCAATCTCAAGAAGGTGCAACTCGAACTTGGCGGCAAGGGCCCCAACATCGTCTTCGCCGACGCCAACATTCCGGCGGCGGTTGGGGGATCGGCGTTCGCCATCTTCCACAACCAGGGGCAAGCCTGCATCGCCGGCTCGCGCCTGATCGTGCATGAGAGCGTCAAGGATCAATTCCTCGAACGGTTCATCGGCCTCGCGAAATCCATCAGGATCGGCGATCCGCTCGATACGGAAACCGAGATGGGGCCGCTAACGTCGAAGATCCACCACGAACGCGTGCTGAGCTATATCGGTGTGGCCAAGCAGCAGGGCAGCGAGATTCTCAGCGGCGGACGCGCGCCGACCGATGAGCGACTCTCTCGCGGCTATTTTGTCGAGCCCACCATCGTCACGGCCAAACGCGGAGACCGCGTCTCGCAAGAAGAGGTGTTCGGCCCGTTTGTATCGGTCACCACATTCAAGGACGACGCGGAGGCGCTGGAGATCGCCAACAGCACGGCCTACGGGTTGGGCGCCGGCCTCTGGACTCAAGATATCACACGCGCGCATCGGTTCGCGAAGGCGCTGCACGCGGGGATGGTCTGGATCAATTGCTACAAGCGCGTCCACCCTGGATCGCCGTTCGGCGGCGTTGGCGAGTCCGGTTATGGCCGCGAAATGGGGTTCGAAGCGATGCGTGAATACACCCAGCCAAAGTCAGTCTGGGTGAATGTCGACGCGGAGATTCCGCCATTCTATAAACGCTAATCCAAACGCCGCGCGTTGAAGCGCGTGCGCATAAAAGGGGGAAACGATCATGGAAGAAACAGGCAAGCGCTGGGACACTGCTTACGAGTGGAAAGCAGTGGCGCTGCTGACTTTGGGGTTTGGCCTGGTGGGCCTCGACCGCTGGGTGATTGCCGATCTTGCAGCGGCCAAATCCTCGACAATGGTGCCGGACCTGCATCTGACGAACCCGGGCGCTGACATCGGCAACATGATCGCCGCGCTCGGCGTGGCATGGGGCGTGTCCGCGTTGTTCATGGGCAATCTCTCGGACCGTTTCGGACGCAAGAAAGTGCTGGTGCCCGCACTGATTATGTTCTCGCTGTTCTCGGGCTTCTCCGGCCTGACCGGCGGCCTGATGGCCATGCTCTTGATGAGAGCGCTGATGGGCTTCTTTGAGGGCGCCTATTGCCCAACGAGCTTCGCCACCGTCGCGGAGGCGTCCAAGCCGGTGCGGCGCGGCTTTAACCTTGGCCTGCAGCAGAGCGCGTTCGCGCTGTTCGGGCTTGGCTTCGGACCGATCATCGCCACCCAATTGCTGCAATACACCGACTGGCGTTGGGTGTTCGCCATTGTCGGCATCCCCGGCCTGATCCTGGCGGTGCTGGTGGCAATGACCATCCGCGAGCCGGTCACCATCACCAACAAGGCGGCAATCGCCAAATCCGGCGCGCCGAAGATGCGGCTGGGCGATCTATTCAAGAACCGCAACGTGCCGCTGAGCATGATTACGCTGCTATGCGCGATGTGCGGCATCTTCGTGATCGGCGCTTTTACGCCTTCTTATCTGACGGGTTATTTGCACTTGAGCGACACCGACATGGGATTTGTCGCCTCAGCGATCGGGTTTGGCGGCTTTGTCGGCCAATGGGGGCTAAGCGGCCTGTCCGATCGGCTCGGCCGCCGCACCATGGCGATCGCCGGATTCGTGATCGGCGCGGTGTTCCTGTATTTGTTCATGCGCGCGGATGCGTCCAACTTGATGGTGCTGTTTGGACTGTTGTTCGTCAGCGCCGCCTTCGCCTTCGGATTGCTCAGCCTGATCACCGGCCCGATCGCCGCAGAAGCGGCGCCCATTGGCATGATCGCCTCGACCAGCGGCATCATCATCGGCGTCGGCGAGATATTCGGCGGCGGCGTGGCGCCATTCATTGGCGGTCAAATCGCTGGACAACACGGCATCCAAAATACGCTCTACCTCGCCTTGGGCGGTTTGGTGGTCGGCGTGGTTGTCAGCCTTTTCTACAGGGAGACGGCGCCGCGCTTTGCCAAAACGGATTCCGATCTCGACAAATTGGAGAAGGAACTCGGCGGCGGGGTCGCCAGCTAAACAACGCTGCGGCCGAAAACCATACGCGCCGATCGTAGTGAAAACGCCGTCGCGGGCCAAGACTTGGCCTGCGGCGGCGCTATAATCATTTTCCGTCGACCAGAATGAACGCCATCTTGCACGGACGATCAGAACGGTTGGACCAGGCGTGGTTTGTCCCCCGCTGAACCACCACGTCCCCGGCTTTCAGCAACGTCTCTTCTTTATCGAGCACAAGATAGATCTCGCCTTCGAGAACAATCCCGTAGTCCACCGTCTTGGTTCGATGCATCAACGGATGGGGCTGCGTTTCGTTTTCATCCACGGTTGCCGCATGAGCGGAACCGAACGCCGCGAATGCAGCCTTTGCAGTCTCGCGGTCCAACGAGCCGATGAACGAAGCTTCCGGCGGCAGAACTACGACCCGGCAAATTGTCCCGTTCGGCGGCGGTTCGATGCTTCGGGGGCGTTCGGTGGGTTCGCCGGGCGCGTTGATCTCGGCCGGCATCGACGATGTCACCCAAATTTCATTGGCCGAATATCCCGGCCGTTGCGGAATACCGAACACGACCGGGGTAATGCCATCGGATTGAATAATGGCTTTGCCATCTGAATCATGCCCGGTGACGACACGGCGCACGTTGCCGCCCACTACCTTACTGTCCAACTTACTCTCCTGCGTGCACCGCCACGGTGCTCAGCTTCGAATGCCAATATTCTGATATGGTGGGCGCAGGCTTGCAATCGCGTTACGCCAATATTGTTGACAAAATTCCCGGGGCGCAGCAGGTTCCGGCGCAACGTTGATGGGGAGCAGAAATGTCGGTCGATCGGCGGACTTTCACAGCGGGGCTGTCGGCGACGGCTGCCGCCGCTCTCGCCAGTTGCGGCGCTCCCACGCAACCGGCCAATACCGGTAAAATCAGGCTCGGCTACACCAACACGGTAAGTTTTCTCGGCGCCTTTATCGCCAAGGATGCAGGCGCGTTCGAGCGCCACGGCCTTCAGGTCGATCTGACGCTCGTGGCGCTGAATTCAACGATCCCCTCGGCGCTCGTCGGCGGCAGCCTTGAGATTGGCGGCGTCACGCCGCCCGTTTTATTGGCGGCGATCGAAGGCGGCCTCGATATCGTCGTCATCGCAGGCGCAGCCGTGAACGATATCCGTAAGAAAGGCGCCGGCGTGCTCGCGCGCACGGGTCTAGACATCAAGACCGCCCCTGACTTTGTAGGTAAGCGCGTCGGCGTACCCGGGCTCGGCGCATACATGCACGTCATGTTTCGCCGTTGGCTGAAGGACAAAGGCGTCGATGACTCGAAAGTGAATTTCGTCGAAGTGCCGCTCGCGCAAGCGAGCGACGTGCTGAGAGCGGGCAATGTCGATGCCGTGCTCGTCGGCGAGCCGTTCTTTAGCCGCGTGATCAGCGCCAAGACCGGCTATCTTGTATCGCCTTTTTTCACCGAAATGCGCGATGGCCTGTATCAGATGTATTATGGAGCGAACCGGTCTTGGGCCGAGGCGCATAGAAAAGAGATCGCAGCGTTTCGCGCCGCACTTGCTGAAGCCACTACTTTTCTCGCCGCCAATCCGGACGAAAGCCGTGCAATCTTGGGCCGCGCAACGCATCTGGCGCCGGAAATCACCGCCACATCCGTGCTCCCCACATTGAGTCTGGATGTGACGCCGGAAGATGTGAATTACTGGGCGGACACCCTGATTGATCAACATGCGATCAAAGCGCGCCCCGATGCGGCGCGGCTTATTTTCAAATAACTGGATCGCGATGCCTGGGGAAGCTCTAGAGCCAAGCGCGGGCGGCGGCGCCTCGGCAAACGCCATTGTCCAATTGCGCGATGTTTCATTGGTTTTGGGCGGGCGCCCGATCATCGATCGGATGACGCTCGATGTGCGGCGCGGCGAATTCGTCTGCGTCGTCGGTCCGTCAGGATGCGGCAAGACCACGCTCTTGCGTCTGATCGCCGGGCTGCTTCGGCCCGATAAGGGCGTAGTGACCTACAACGGCGCCGTCGTCGCCGCGCCAGCCAACGACGTCGCGCTGATCTTTCAGGACTACACCAAGGCGCTACTGCCCTGGCGCACGGCCGCGGGAAACGTCTCGCTTGCGTTTGAAGCCCGGCGAACGCCGAAGGCCGAACGCGCGCCGCGCATCAAGGCGCTTTTGGATAAAGTTGGCCTAGGCGAGCATGCCGATAAATATCCCATACAGCTATCGGGAGGGATGCAGCAGCGGCTTCAGATCGCGCGCTGTCTGGCGCAGGGCCCCTCGGTGTTGCTGATGGACGAGCCCTTCGGCGCGCTCGACGCCATCACGCGCCAGACCCTGCAGGATGAAGTGCTTCGCCTCGCCGCCGCCGAAGGCACTAGCGTATTTTTTGTCACTCACGACCTTGAAGAAGCGCTGTATCTCGGCGATCGCGTCGTCGTGCTGCGTCCCAATCCCGGCAGGATCGCGGAAATATTCGACGTCAACCTGCCGCGGCCGCGCGATCAGTTAGGCACCCGCGAACACCCTGAATTTCTACGCCTACGCCGCCAGCTCTTCGACTTTATCGAGGGGCACGAGGAGTGAAGGGCTGGGTCGTTCCCGTGGGCGTTTTGTTGTTCGCGGAAATCAGCGCGCGCCTGTTTGGGATTACGAGCGATTCTCTCGCCTCGCCATCGCAAATACTCGCCGCCGCATGGAGCTTTTTATCGACTGGCGTGTTGTTCGCGCGGTCAGCCCAAACATTGCTGGCGGCGGTTTCGGGCCTGCTCATCGGCGGGGGCCTCGGCCTGACGCTTGCCGTCCTGCTTGGCTTGATACCGCCGTTGTCGCGCCTGTTGCGTTTTCCGATCGAAGCCCTGCGCCCCATTCCCTCGATCGCCTCGCTGCCGATCGTGCTGATGATCTATGGCTTTGGCTATCGCATGGAGATCGCGATCATCGCGTTCGCATGCTTCTGGCCTGTCTTGATCATCGGTCAATCGGCGATCGTCGGCATTGAGCCGCGCCTGATCGAGGTCAGCCGCGTACTGGGGCTGAACTTCTTCAGCCGGGTGACGAAGATCGCACTGCCGGCGGCGCTGCCGCGCTTGTTTGTGGCGTTTCGCCAAGCCGCCGCCGTTTCTCTCGTTGTGGCGGTAACCGTCGAGATCGTGATGAACCCCCAAGGCTTGGGATATGAGCTAATGACGGCGCAGAACTCGCTGCAGCCGGCGCTGATGTTCGCCATCCTGATCTATATTGGCCTGTTGGGCTGGAGCCTGAATGCTGTGTTGTTGCTCGCGCAAAAACACCTGTTCGCATTCGCCGCCGTGCCGAGGCTCAACGCATGACCAGGATCGAGCGCACCGCCTGGAGCGCCGCCAGCGTCGGCGTCGGCGTGCTCATCGTTGCGATCTGGCAATTCGTGGCGTGGAAGCAATTCGTATCGCCCATATTTCTCCCCGGCCCTGACAAAGCCTGGGCGGCGCTGATTGAGGGCTTCAAGTCCGGCAGCCTCACGCAGCAGACGTTCGCCACGGTGCAGCGCATGTCCTTGGGCTGGATCCTGGCGTCCTTGATCGGCGTCAGCCTTGGCGCGCTCATTGGCTCGTCACGCAACGCCAGGGACTATCTAGGTCCTATGCTTGAGTTCGTCCGCCCGTTGCCGGCGTCGGCGATCATTCCGGTCGGCATCGCTTTTTTTGGCCTAACCAAATCGATGGTGCTCGGGGTAATCGCCTTCGGCACGATATGGCCGATGTTGCTCGCCACCATCCACGGCTTCGCGTCGGTTGACCCTCGACTGCTCGAAGTATCGCGCGTGCTTCAGCTCTCTCGCCTGCAAGTCATTTTTAAAATAATGCTGCCCAACGCCATGCCGGATATTCTGGCCGCGATGAGGTTGGCGTTGACCATCGCCCTTATTCTTTCCGTAGTTGGAGAGATCATGGCGTATCAGGGGGGCCTTGGATCGCACATACTGGAAGCATCGCGCGCCTATCACTCGGCCGACCTTTTCGCGGGCGTTATCGTGCTGGGCATTATCGGCCTTATCAGCAACCTGGCGCTTACAGCGTTGGAAGCAAAGTTGTTGCGCTGGCGCCATCCATAAGCGCGATCTCAAATCAGCGGGGTCGGCAGATCTTCGCCGGCGAAATGCGCGTCCAGGTTAGCGAGAACCAAACGGCACATCTCGGCTCGCGTTTCGTGGGTGGCGCTGCCCACATGCGGCGTCAGGACGACGTTCGGCAAGCTCCGCAATCGGATCGCGACATCGGGTTCTCCCAGAAACACATCAAGGCCGGCGCCTGCTATCCGCCGCTCCTCCAGGGCGGCGATCATCTCCGGCTCATCGACCACTTCGCCGCGTGCGATATTCACCAGATATCCACGCGCCCCGAGGGCGTCGAGCACTTCACGGCCAACAGCGCGCTCCGTCGCGGCGGTTACGTTGCAGGCAATAACCAGAACGTCGCTGGCGCGCGCCAATTCGATCAGGCTGGGCATGAAGACATAACCGTTGGCCTTGTCGGCCGTCGCTGTGTAAGCGACCGGGCCCAGGACCGATACCCGCGCCGCGATCGCTGCGCCTATGCGTCCAAAGCCAAAAATGCCAAACCTCTTGCCGGTCACTTTTCTAGCCAATGGCATGTCGCCAGCGAGCCAAAGGCCTTCCCTGACGTACCGATCGGCCGCGGGAATTTCGCGGAGCAGGCTGATGATCAGCCCCAAGGCCAGATCGGCGACGTCGTCAGTCAACACATCGGGCGTGTACGAAACCCTCAGCCCGCGCCGCCGCGCAAATTCAAGATCGATTTTGTCGAAGCCGACGCCATTGAGCGCGATCATCTCAAGCGCCGGCAGTTTCTCAAGCATTGCATTGGCGACGCCAAAGCGCGCGCTGGTCACCAAGGCCGTGACTTCGCGCCCCTTGGCCCTCAGCCAGGCGTCCTTGTCGTCGATGTCCGGCCAGCGATGAACCTCAAATCTTTGCCGCAAGCCGGCTTCCAGCATCGGCGCCAACGGACACGCCTGCAAAACTTCCTGCCGCATTGGCCTCCGCCTCCAAACCAGACATATACACTTGCACTATCGCAGGGTCCGTTGTTTAGCCGGTCGAGACTGAATGCAAAACGAGGATGAAGATGACCGGGCTCTTCTTGCACATTGATCCGCCTCGACGGCGCGCCGCATGAGCCGCTCGGAATCCGGCGCCATAGACGTGTGGCGCGGCACAGCCAGCGCGTGGGAATGCGATGAGATGGGCCATCTCAACGTGCGCTTTCACGTTGCGCGCGCCATGGAGGGCCTCGTCGGCCTGGCCACGGCGCTTGGACTGCCGCACGCATTCGCGCCTGGCGCGGAATTGACCCTCCAGGTCATGGAGCACCACATTCGCTTCCATCGCGAAGTACGCCCCGGCGTGGCCCTGCACATGACCGCCGGCGTGATAGATTTTAATGAGGACGGCGCCAGATTTCTGCAGACCCTGATCGATAGTGCTACCGGCGCGACCTGCGCCAATTTTCTGACGTGGGCCAAACTTGTCTCGACGCACGATTGGAGCCCGCGGCCCTGGCCAGCGTACGCCGCCGGACGGGCAGGCCCGCTCCAGTCCCTCATTCCGGATAACGCCGGGCCAAAGGGCTTGAACGGCGACGCCCTGTGCTCGATCGCCTCGCAAAGCGCGGCGGACGCGCTAAACGTGCCGTACACGGGACGGAGCGCTATTTCCCCACCGGACTGCGACGTTTTTGGCCGCATGCGGACAGAGATGGTGATCGGCCGGATCAATGCCGGCATTCCTCATCTCGTGCGACCGATTCGTGACGCGATTGAGAGGGATTTGCACATCGAGGGCCGCGTCGGCGGCGCAGCCCTGGAATATCGGCTGGCCTATTTTGCCTTTCCCCGCAGCGGCGACCAGATCGTTCTTCGCTCCGGCATTTCAAGACTGGAACCTAAGCGCATGCTGATGACCCATTGGCTGATCGACCCGATCAGCGGCGCCGCCTGGGCCTCAGCACAGAACATCTCGGTCAATCTCAACCTGGACACGCGCAAGAGCATCGTGATGCAGAATGATTTCCACCTGAGCGTTCAAGGCTTGGTGCAGCACGGGATGGCTATGTGATTGGCCACTCCCCGGTCCTGCCTTTTGTCGAACATTTTGTTGACGATCTTCGTCCTCAGGCGATAGATAGCGCTCAACAAAACCAGAGCGTACGGGAGGCAATATGTACCTCAATGCCGGATGGCGCGGCGCGCTTAGACTCGCGAACATTGTCTGTCTCGCGGGGGCGATTTTTGGCGCTGGCGTAGGTGCTAGCTGGGCGCAGGCAAATCCCGCGCGAGCCGCCGTCAGCCGTGCAGCCGTTGCGCTGGGCGGGCTTGAGCGCATCCGGACCATCCGCAACATCACCCTGCAGGGTTATGGCCAGTACGCCTACATGTTCGGCGGCGGCAACATTACCGGCGACCCCTCCGCCCCGCAAAAATTCGAGGCGGCCAACGAGTTGCGCCGTATCTATGATCTCGAAACCGGCCGCTATCAGCAACGCGAGCGGCGGAATTTCCTGTTTCCCTTCGCGATCACGACTGGCCACGATTACCATCAAATCATCGAGAGTTTGGATGGCGATGTCGCGTTCAATATAACGCCAGACGGAAAATCGACACGGATCTCGCGTTGGAAGGAAGACGCCCACCAGATGGATGGCGTGCATATGCGTCGCATGTGGAACGTCAACAATCCGATCGTGGCGGTTCGCAAAGCCCTCGCGCCGGGCAGCAAACTTACCCTTGGGAAACCAGAGGCCGGCGCCACGGTCGTCAACGTGGTGATCCCCGAGGGCGACCATTTCGCGATGGGTATAGACGCGCGCAGCCATCTGCCTTTGTGGGTACGCTGGACTAACCCGATGACCAATCTCGGCCAAGTCACGCTGACGACACATTTGACCGGATATACGCCGCATTCGGGGTTCATGCTGCCCCTCGGCTACACAACCTATATGGATTGGCGTCACATACCCTATCTCAGGATGTTCGTTGATGCCTATGTCATCGACGGCGAGATTCCGGATTTGGCCGCTCCCGACGCCACCCGCGCGATGAGCGACGCCTTTCCGGAAATCACCATTACCGCGAAGGTCATTGCGCCGCATATTTGGCGCCTTTCCAGCGGCACGACGGTATTTGAATTCTCCAACCACCTGACGCTGTACGAACTGAACTCGAGCAAGGAGCTTGCGAGCGCAACGATCAAAGCGGCGCGCAAACTGGTTCCAGGCAAGCCGGTTACGCAAGTGATCGCATCGCACCAGCACTTCGATCACGTTGCCGGCATTAGAACGGCGGTGGCCGAGGGACTGACCGTGATCTCGCGGCGCAACAACGAGGGCATCCTGCGCGAGATGATCAACCATCCCGCGCCCGACTATCCCGACGATCTGGCGCGGCATCCCCATCCAATGACGTTCATCCCAGTCGATGAGCACCTGCGCTTGTCGGATTCGATGATGACCGTCGATCTTTACTGGGACCGTGACAACACCCACATGGCCGACGGCATCTTCGCCTACGCGCCCAGCGCCAAGCTAATAGCCGAAGCCGACATAGCCACCGCCGCCTACGATTATCAGTGGTGGCCGGACAATTACATGGACAACGTGGAGTACTACCATCTCGACGTTGCGCAGCTTTCGCCGGTGCATTCCATCTGGCCAGAACACCCAGATGTTCTTACGCAAGCCCAAGTGATCGAATTGATCACCGGCGGAGTTCAGCGCGCCCGGGCGCGCTGCGCGGCCGAACTCGCCAAGGGCAATTACTTCCCAGGTTGTCCAGTTCAAACCCGGCGGTACTGAGGGCGCCGCGGGCATTTTGGAGTAGCTTTTAAATGAAAAGACTTGTCGCCCTGCTCACGTTCACGCTGGCCCTGACTGCCAGCGGGGTCGCATCGGCGCACCATTCCGGCGCCATGTTCGACCGCACGCGCACTGTGACGATAAAAGGAACGCTGAAAGAGGTTCAGTGGATTAATCCGCATGCCTGGATCGAGGTGATGGCCGACCCAGTAGGCGCCGCTCCGCCCGTGCAGTGGAGCTTTGAACTCGGCGGCGGCGCGGGCAGCCTGCGCACGATGGGCATGACGCGGACAAATCCTGCTGTCGGCGATAGGGTGACGATCGAAGGTTATCCGCTTCGGGATAAGCGCCCCGGCGCATCTCTTATTCGGATGACGACCGCCGACGGGCGGGTGTTTGGCGAACGCCTTCCGCCTTCTGCTTTGCCTCCGCCGGCGTCAACTGCCCCCCCACCCGCGCCCAAACATTGATTGGACAGGGACCGCCATGACAAAATTTCGCAACCTGTTCATCGCTGCGACGCTGATTGCATCGCCTTTCCTGGTCCAATCGGCCAGCGGACAAGGGTACAATTCCCCAAAATCAAAATTCGGCTACCTCGGAGACACCGGCGTAACCGTCAATCCGAATGCAAGGCAGGGCAAGGCCTACGGCGCCGCGGTGGCGGCGATGCCGGATTGGAACGGGGTGTGGGAAGTCACCGAGGAAGTCGCCATCGGCGCCTTTGATCCGGTTACCGCGGAAGGCATCCACGACGGCCAGATCGGCTTGGATTTCGGCATTGCGCCAGGCGGCAGAATGCATCCGCCCTTCAATGCCGAGACCGAGCGCGCTTACACCGAGACGGTGCGGCGCGCACGCGAGCAGGGCTTCAACGCCGACGAAGTTTCCTTCTGCCGCCCGCAGGGCGTGCCGCGCGTTTACGCCACGCCCGGTCAGGTCGAAATCATCGTCACGCCGAAAGTGACCTGGATGATTTGGGCCTATTTCGCCAACATCCGCCGAATCTATACGGATGGTCGCGGACATCCGCCGGCGGACGTCGCCTACCCCGTGGACCAGGGACACTCCATTGGGCATTGGGAGGGAGCGACGCTGGTCGTCGATACGGTGAACATGCTTCCGGGCAGTTACGACCAATCAGGCGCGCCTTATAGCGATCAGCTCCACATGGTGGAGCGGTTCTCGATGCTCGCCAATGGTCAGTTGAAGAGTGACATAACTCTGACTGATCCCGTGCATCTTACGCGGCCCTGGAAGGTTACACGTTACTTGAATCGCGCCAAATTGCAGCCCAACCTGCCGAAGGCGCAGGGACCGGGCGCAGTTTGGAACGATGTGGAATCTGTTCATTGCACCGGAAACAGAAACGGCGCCGATGCCAACGGCAGCCAAAGCGTCCAGTTGCCGGGCGAACCAGGCTATCGCCCGCCGGACGCGACCGGCAAATAGTTCAAGCTGCCAGGGCGGCGTCCTGTTGAGCAGGCGCCGCCAGCGGCGCGCGGAACTCAAAACGAGAGCCTGAACCGCGCGCGCTTTGCACGAGGATTTCACCGCCCATCGCACGCGCAAGGCCGAGCGCAGTCGCCAGGCCCAGGCCCAGGCCATTCACCGCGCGCGTTTTCGAGCCATCGGCTTGGGTAAAGGCATTAAATACGGAGCCCAAAGCTTCCTCGCTCAGCCCTATGCCTGTGTCGTTCACCGTCACGCTGAAGGTCTTGTCCGTCTGGGACAAGTTCACCGTTATCATTCCGTCCTTCGTGAACTTGGCGGCATTGGAAACGAGGCAGTCGATACACTGCATGAGACGCGCGCGGTCCGCCCAAACTGCTGCAGCGCCATCGTTCACGACGGAAATCGAATTGCCGTTGGCTTGCACGGCCGGCAGATTCGCCGCGACGACTTCATCCACCGCCTGCCGGAGATCGAATTCCTCGTTCGACAACGAAAATTTTCCCGTGTCGATCGTCGAGAAGTCCAGGATACGCTCAATTAGCGCCAGCAAGTGCTTCGCTGAACGCGTAATTGAACGCGCGTCCCGCGCGACCGCGCCGTCGCTTTCTTCTTCTATCATCTCGCCGTAATTGATCACCGCGTTGAGCGGCGTCCTGAATTCGTGAGTCATCGCGCACAAGAATTCAGATTTGGCGAGATTTGCCTTTTCCGCTTCGCGCCGATGCGTCTCAGCCTCGATCCGACGATCGTCGGCCTCCCGGCGCCGGTTCTCCGCGTCCACGCGCGACTCCCGCAGACCGCCGACAAGCTTCACATACTGAAAGCCGGTTTGGACCAATCGGCTCATGAACGCGCCCATGACCAGATAATGGCCGACTGAAGCACTCAACAAGCCGACCGGCGACGGCCCGGATAGCAGGGGTAATAGCGCCAGGACGATGGCGCCGGGCAATGCCGACACCACCATGAAGGCCGGGACCTCGACCATGGTGACCATTACGGTAACGAGCGAGCCTGCGGCCATTAACGTCGCGGCGATGCGCCCCTCTGGCCCTCCATACAACGCGCCGAACAAGGCCATGCCCATGAACGCGATGATGGTGCCGACCGAACTTGCAAGGAACACGACCCGAAGGACGGCCTTGCGAGCGCCTACGGCGTTAACGAATGCTTTCCCCGCCCAAGCATCTCCAGCCATCAGTCCGATAACAACGGCGTAGCAGGCGATGAGAACGACCGGCGCCCCGGTGACCAGGCCCAGGCCCAGCGCGAATATCGCATTGTGCAGAGCGCGCAAGGCAAAGGTATGCCGCCTTGCCGCCGCGGTCGCCGCTAAGGAGCTATCAGAGATTGTCCACGCACTCAATGACAGGCTCCGCCCAGCGGGCATCCTGCCTACATTCTCCTAATATCCGCTAAACGCGCCGCGCGCGTATCTGCTGCTCCAGGTCAATCACATGCTGCGGATCGGGCCGCTTCAGGCCGCGCTCAAGCTCGCGAACCAATTTGACGATCGCGAGATTGGCGGGGGCGCTGAGGCCGACGGTTTCGGCCTTGGCGGCGATATAGCCGTTGATATCGTCGATTTCCGTACGCCGTCCCTTATCGATATCCTGCGCCATTGAAGGGCGCTGCGCCGTGCTGCGCACATTCCCGCTTGGGCCTTTCCGCATCCACTCGTCAGCGACTGCGTAGGCCTGCATATCGCCCGCCGCCGCCAAAGCCATTTGATCGGCGCTGAGCGTGCCGATGTGGTCAAAATCATAACCCAGCGCCCGGCCGACCGTAACGACCTCGCCGCCAAGCCGGATAGCGAAGGCGCGCACCAGGGCGGCGGCGTCGCCGTCATTGTTGTTCAGCCCCGTCGATGCGGCGAGCCCATTGAGGATGGCGTTGATACAAAGCTTCGACCACCTCTGCCCCCAAAGGTTTGTCGTGGTCTCCGCGCCATCGAACGCGCGCGCCATGTCGACCAATTGCTGAATGCGCGGCGTGATCCGGCCGTGGACTTCGCCGAAGCGGAATTCAACATTGGGCGCCTTCTGCTTGCCGCCGGATCGCTTGATGTGCCCGGGCCCGACAAGTTCTGCCGACATCATAACGACGCAGCCTACGGTATTGCCCCAACCGACCACCGACGCGATGGTTTCTTCGTTGATGCAATTTTGCATCGAAATCACATAGCCGCCGGGGGCGAGATAAGGGCGCAGCAACGTCGCGGCCCACGCGGTATCGTAGGATTTTGTCGCGATGATCGCGATGTCTATCGGCGCCTTGTTGCGGAAGGCCTGTACTTCCGTGAGATACATGGTCGGCATTTTGACCACGGCCTCTTCCTCAGGCGTCATGCCCTCAATGTGCAGGCCAGTGGTCCGAATTGTTTCGATGTGAGCGGGCCACGGATCGATCAGGGTGACGTTCTGCCCGGTCTGCGCAAGCCGGCCGGCGAAATATCCGCCAATCGCGCCGCCGCCCAAGACTGCAATAACCGGTCCCATCCCGTTTCCTCTCGCTAACGTTCGCAGTCGCTGAGCAGTAGACGCACGACGCGGGCAATCCTCGCCCCGACTTTCATCGCAGAAAGTTCTATTGTTATATTTATGCGCTCTGGCCAAGCGGTTTTTTCCGCTCTATTGCCACAGGCCGCGATCAACCGTGCGGGGACCGCGATGGGAGATGTTTTCCACGAGGATATGAGCGCGGCGAAGCGCGAATTGCGCGCGCCTTCGCGGCCGCTGCCGGCTGGGGCGTATGACGTCCACGCTCATGTCGCCGGGCCGTTCGATCGCTTTCCGATGGTCGCCAATGCGCCATACCGGCTGCCGCTGTCGCCGTATGACGACTACGTGGGCATGCTCGACATTGTCGGCATGGCGAAGGGCGTGCTGATTCAGGCAAGCGCCTGCGGCTACGACAACAGCGGCCTGCTGGATGCGCTTGAGCTGGGAAACGGGCGCTTGCGCGGCGTCGGCGTGGTTTCAGCGTCGATTTCCGATCGGGAACTGGGCGAATTGGACCGGCGTGGCGTGCGCGGCCTGCGGTTCAGCGAGGTAGGCCATCCCGTCGGCGCGCCGCCGCCAGGGTTTCTGGGATTTGCCGAACTACGCAGATTTGCGCCGCGCCTGAAGGCCATGGGCTGGCATGCGCAAATCTGGACGAAATGCAGCATCATCGCCGAGAACGCCGAGATGTTCAAAAGCCTGGGTATCCCGATCGTGTTCGATCATTTCGGGTTTATCGACGTGTCCCAAGGGACCGCTCACGGAGACTTCCTCAGGCTACTGGCGCTCCTGCACGAAGGCGATTTCTGGCTGAAAACGACCGCGTTCCGCAATTCACACGCCCTGCCTGAAATGGAAGACGTAAGGCCGTTTCACGAGGTGCTCGTTAAGGAGGTTCCTGAACGTCTGCTCTGGGGAAGCGACTGGCCGTTCATTGGCATGGGCGGACGCATCCCCAACACCGGCCACCTGCTCGACCTGCTGCGCGAATGGACGGCCGACGATACGGTCTTCGAGAAAATCCTCGTGACCAATCCCCGTCAGTTTTATGGATTTTGAGCGCATGCCTTTCATAGAACGCACCGGCAAGCCCACGCTCCATTACACTGTCGATGATTTCACCGATCCCTGGAAGGATGCGCCGACGCTGCTGCTGGCGCACGGCTTCGGCCGATCGGGGCGGTTCTGGTACAACTGGATTCCTCACCTCGCCGGCGATTTAAAAATTGTGCGGCCCGATCTGCGCGGTCTCGGACAATCGACCGCGAACTTCAATCCAGACGACCGGTTCACCATCGACGACTATGTCGCCGATTGCGCAGCGGTGATTCACGCGCTGGGACGGCCGGTGCATTTTTGCGGCGAATCTTTCGGCGGCCTGCTTGGCCTGGAACTCACGGCGAGACATCCGGACCTGGTCAAAAGCCTGACCCTCGTTGCAACGCCGATGCGCATCGGCCCGGAAGCGCAGAAGATGATGAGCCTCGGGCGCGCAACCTGGCAGGATGCATTGGCGGAGCTGGGCGCGCTGAAATGGGCGCAGGCGATGAACGGCGAACTGCGCTTTCCGCCCGGAACCGATCCTGCGCTGATGACCTGGTTCGCCGAAGAGATGGGAAAGAGCGCAACCGCAAGCCTCATCGCCATGTCGCGCGCCGTGCCGACCGCAAACGGCGAGGCCGCGCTGCCGAAGATCAAGGTCCCTGTTCTGGGACTTTATCCCCGGCAAGGCCGATCGAACGATTCCACCCTGATGAACACGCTTAAAAGCGGGCTCGCCAACGTGGAGATCATCGAGATCGCTTGCGAATATCACACCATCCAAATGCTTGAGCCCGCGTTGTTGGCCGGCCACGTTCTGGCCTTCGTGAGCAGGCTTGAGCAAACGCCACTCCAGACAGGCTAACGGACATGGACCTTCATCTCAGCGGCAAATCGGCCCTCATCACCGGCGCATCGAAGGGCATCGGCTTTGGAATCGCCCAGGCGCTCGCCGCGGAGGGATGCAATTTGCATCTGGTGGCGCGCAACGGCGGCGAACTGGAAAAGGCGCAAGCCGCGCTGCGCGCCGCCCATCCCGGCGTTGCGGTCGATATTTATTCGATGGATATGAGCCGCGCCGACGCCGCGCAAACCCTGCTCGAACGCTGCCGGCACGTCGATATTCTCATCAACAACGCTGGGGGCATTCCCAATGGCGCGATTGACGCGGTGGATGATGCCACATGGCGGCGAGCATGGGACATCAAGGTGTTCGGCTATATCAACATGACGCGGGCATTCCTGTCCGAAATGCGTGAGCGTCGCGCAGGCGTCATCATAAACATCGTCGGCGCCGCGGCTGAACGCGTCAAGGTTGGCTACGTCGCGGGCTCGACGGGCAATGCGGCGCTGATGGCGTTCTCGCGCGCTGTCGGCAGCGACTCGCTCGATTACGGCGTTCGCGTTCTGGCAATCAATCCGGGGCTCATCAAGACCGAGCGGCTGCAGATGCGGTTCGAACAAATGGCAAAGACAGAATTGGGCGATTCAACCCGCTGGCGCGAGATCATGGCCCGTGTGCCGCAAGTGGGCGAGCCGTCAGATATCGGCGACATGGCCGCGTTCCTGGCGTCCGACCGAGCGCGTTTCATTACCGGCGTTGCGATAACGGTCGATGGCGGCGCTGTTGCGCGTACGCCGCTATAGGCCAGTCAAGGCAACGTATAGGCGGTCTTCACGGCGGTGTAGAATTCTGCAGCGTAGCGTCCCTGCTCGCGCGAGCCATAACTTGACCGCTTTCTGCCGCCGAACGCCACGTGATAATCCCCGCCGGACGAGGGGAGGTTGATCATCACATTGCCGGTTACGCTGTTGCGCTTGAAGTGCACAGCATGCTTCAGACTGCGCGTGCAGATGCTTGCCGAAAGGCCAAACACGGTGTCATTGGCGACCGCCAACGCCTCATCATAGTCCTTGACGCGAATGACGCAGGCGACGGGCCCAAAAATCTCTTCGCGCGCGATGCGCATCTGGTTCGTGGCTTCGGTGAACAGCGCCGGCGCCATGTAGTAGCCGGGCGTTTCGCGCTTCAGCACCTGGCCGCCCGCTTTCAGCCGCGCGCCTTCCTTGTCGCCGATTTCGATATAACGCAGGTTTTGTTGCAATTGCGCTTCGGATACGACCGGCCCAATCTGCGTGCCTGGCGCGAGCGCGTCATCGACCTTAAGGGCCGCCATGCGCGCCGCGACGGCTTCGACGAAGCGATCATGGATGTCGTCAGCAACGATGAGGCGCGAGGAAGCGGTGCATTTCTGCCCCGTGGAGAAGAATGCGCCATTTATCGCGCAATCGGCCGCCAGATCGATGTCAGCGTCAGCAAGCACGACGAGCGGGTTTTTCCCGCCCATCTCCAACTGAAATTTCTTCATCGTCGGCGCCGCCACGCAGGCGGCGGCAATGCGCCTGCCCGTTTCCTCCGACCCGGTGAACGAAATGCCATCGATGCCCGGATGTTCGAGCAGCGTCTGGCCCACCTCGGCGCCGCGACCCATCACCAGATTGAACACGCCCGGCGGCAAGCCGGCGCGCGCTATGATCTCCGTAAGGGCGTGGGCGGAAGCGGGCACCAGATCGGCCGGTTTCAGCACCACGCAATTGCCGTAGGCGAGCGCGGGCGCGATCTTCCAAGCCGGAATGGCGATCGGCACGTTCCAGGGCGTGATCAGGCCGACCACGCCAATCGGCTCGCGCGTGATCTCAACGTCAACGCCCGGCCTTACAGAATCAATGCGTTCGCCTGGAATGCGCAGGCACTCTCCTGCGAAAAAATCAAATATCTGGCCCGCGCGCGTAACCTCGCCGACGCCCTCGGCCAGCGTCTTTCCTTCCTCGCGCGAGAGCAGCCGGCCCAATTCGGCCGCGCGGTCGATAAGTTCGTCCCCGATCGCCTTCAGAAAGTCATGGCGCTGCTGGATCGTTGAACGCCTCCAACCCGGCGCCGCGGCCGTTGCTGCATCGACCGCCGCATCTGCCTGAGCGCGATCCGCCCGGGCGAATTCATCGATGACATCGTTCGTATTCGACGGGTTTACGTTCGCCGACGCAGAGGCCGAACCAACCCATTCGCCGCCGATAAAATTGAGCTTCATCTGCCGGCCTTGTCAGTTGAGTTGTTCGACGTGAAGGGCGGCATCTGGATCAATCACTTTGCCGGGGTTGAAAAGGCCCTTTGGATCGAACAGCCGCCGCACGGCGGCCATGTATTCGCGCTCGACCGGCGGCTTTTGCCCGACGATCCGGTTCATGTTCTCGACACCCACGCCATGTTCGGCGCTGATGGTGCCGCCGAACTCCCAAATTAGTTTGTCGATCGCGCCGATCGTCCGAACGCGAAAACTCTCAAATTCAGCGGCGGCCATGTCAGGACCGGGGCCCACGCTCATGTGCCAATTGCCGTCGCCGACATGCCCGTACATGTAGACCTGTAGCCCCGGATGGATCGCGGCGGCCGTACGGTGCGTGGCGAAATAGAACTCCGCCATACGATCGATTGGCACGGCGGCGTCCCATTTCCAGAGCTGTCCGCCCAGGATTTTCATGGGCGACACTTCATCGCGGATAACCCAGAAGTTCCGCTCCTGCGCCTCGGACGAGGCCAGCGCGCCGTCCTCGCTCAATGTTTGCTCGACTGCCGCCTCGAAGAAAGCGAGCAGATCGGCGCCGATACCCTCTTCGCCGGCGGCCCGGACCAAAACATACCAGTCGGACGCGGCGGCCGTGGGCTTGCGCAGCGCGCTGTTGCGCTGCACGGCGAGGTCCACAAACCGGCCGGGCAGCAGTTCGAAAGCCGTAAGTTTGTCGGACAGTCTGTCGCGGGCGAGACCATACATTTCGGGAAGCCGCGCGGTGTCGGTCAGCGTCAGGAACATCGATATTTCCTGCCGTGGGCGCGGGTAGAGCTTCAACACCACTTTGGTGACGATCCCCAGCGTGCCTTCCGCGCCGATGAAAAGATGTTTGAGGTCGTAGCCGGAACTGTCTTTGCGCAAAGATCTCAGCCCGTCCCAGATTCGCCCGTCCGCCAACACTACTTCCAGTCCGAGAACCTGTTCGCGCGCCGTGCCGAACTTCAGCACGTTGAGCCCTCCGGCATTGGTGGAGACGCCCCCGCCGACGGTGGCCGATCCGCGCGCGCCCCAATCCATTCCGAAGCGAAGATTCACGCCTTCGGCGGCGTCATGGATCGTCTGAAGAATGCAGCCGGCTTCAACAGTGACGCTGAAGCGATCGCGGTCGAGTGAAAGGATGCGGTTCATCCGCGCCAGCGACAAGATGATCGACGGCTTGTCTCCCGCCGGCACGGACCCGCCGCACAGGCCGGTGTTTCCGCCCTGCGGGACGACGCAAACGCCATGTCTTGCGCAGACCTGAACGACCGCGGCGACCTCCTTCGTGTTAGCGGGGCGTACGAAGAGGAGCGACTTTCCGCGGTAGACGCCGCGCTCGTCGCGCTCATAACTGGCAGCGTCCGGGCCTTCCAGCCAGCCCCTCGGCCCAAGGACGTGTTTCAGCTCCGCGACTGCCGCTTCAGTCAATTCCTGCCCCTGTCGCTGAGCGATACAAGCATATGCTCGCGCGAAACCGCGCTCGCGCCACTAGCGATAGCGTTCATCGCGCCAGGATCAAGAGCTGCTGTCGGCGCCTGCCGTTAGTGACGGCGCGCGCAACTGTCGCCGCGCCGTCACTGCCGAGAAGGAGCTAGTAGCTAAGGCGGAAGCCCACAGAGACGAGACGCCCCAGCACGTTAGCCGTGTAAGGATCGACGCCAGATAGCCCCGCAGTGTTCGAGAAATTGTAGAACACCGGATCCTTATCGAAGATGTTCGCCACATCGAGGAAAACCTGCGTCCCGTTCAGGCGGCCCTCGCCGAACGAATACGCCGCGTGAAGGTCGAATACGGTGCTGGCTTTGACCTTGTCGCCGCCGCTGACCGGATTGCCGCTCGCCGACACCAAGGGCGTGACCGTGCTGCTCGACCAGTTCTTGTAACTGCTGGTGTAATTGGCATAGCCGATGACAGAGAAACCACCGGCATCCCAGCCGAGATAGGCCCGTCCGGTAGTCTTGATCGAGGGGAAGGTGTTGTTGAAGCCGGTGGTGCCCAGCACGCTGAATTTCGGGCCGCCCTTGATGAATTGATCGAACTTGGTGAAGCTAGTCACCGAACCGCCAATATCAAATGTGCCCATCGATTCGGTTGGGATTTTGTATTCCGCCTGTGCGTCGACGCCCTGGATGTCGAGGTTAAGGACATTCTGCGACTTGACCACGAGGATGTACGAGATCGTTGCAGGCAACGAGTTCTGCAACGGGTAGCCGGCTGCGACAGCATCGACGTCCGCCTGCGTGGCGCCGGTGGGGAAGAACTTCAAGTTGCTGTTCAGAGCGGCGGCATTGATCGCATTGGATGCGCTGGTGCCCGTGATCTGATTGATCAACTTGTTGTTGAACAGCGTGATCCCTGCACTGAACCCGGACAGGAATTTCGGCTTGAAATCGGCGCCGATCGACCAGCTTTCGCCTTTACCAGGCTGGGCGTTGGCCGCGCCCCCGTTGACGTTGATGCCGGTGATCGAAGTGCTGACCGTGCAGGTGCCTGCAGCGCAGGTGACACCGGGCACGGACGCGGCGAGTGGGAAACTCGCTTGCGGCACGATAAGCTGTTGGGAAACGACGGAGATATTGCTGAGCGTCGTCAAACCGCCGCGCTTCAAATCGCCGACGTTGACGAGTTGTGGCGCAACGAAAGAGCGGGCGAAATTGCCGCGGAACTTGAGCCCCTCAACCGGCTCCCAGTTGACGGCGGCGCGCGGGTTGGTCGTCGATCCCACTTCGCTGTAATCGTCGTAACGGGTTGAGAGGCTGACATCGAGCTTCCTGATGAACGACATCGCATTGTTGTCGCCAACCAGCGGAACGAGAAGTTCGGCGAACGCCGATTCAACGTGGCGGCCCAAACGCAGACCGAAAAACTCACTGCCTTGCGAGGCAGGGCCGGAATTGTTCGAGCGTGTCCGCCGGAAGTCGAACCCGTAGGAGGCGTATTCGCCGCCTACGGCAAGGCTCAGATCACCGCCGGGTAAAGTGGCGAGTTTGCCGTCCGCGCCGAGCTTGTACTGCTGGATCGAGAAATCGCCGAAGGTCGTCTGGGCGTTGTCGATCAGCCGCGCCTTGACCGCCGCCGTCGTCCGATTGGTAGCGAGCAGATTCCACACGTCGAGCGAGTTGGCCGCCGTCAGCGGCAACGTGGTTACTATGGTCGAAGTGCCTGCAATTGAGGGAGTCAGGAGATTCCCGCTGCCATTGGTCGTGCCGTTGAGCGCCAAATTGGCGGCGCTCACATTCAGCGTACCGTCGCTGCCAATGAACGTGTTGTTTTGCCCATACAGCGCCAGACCGGTAATGCGGAAGCGGTCGTTGACCTTGTACTCAAAATCGCTCGACACGTTGACATCGGTCGTGTTGAGCGTGGTGAAGGCGCCGGGGCCCAAAAGATCGTCGGCGTTAAACCGAACCGACTGCCTGTCGCCCGCCGTGGTTCCGGGCAAAATACCCGCCGGATTGACGTAGAAGGGATTTGCCTGCGTCCCGGTGCGAAACACCGTCGTCGTCAGCGTGCCGCGCGACACGTTCGTGATTTGATGCAGGCGCGAATAGACCAGATCGACGCCAACGTTCAGCTTTTCGTTGATATCCTCGCGAAACTTGAACATCGCGTTGTGGCGTGTGTCGCTCGGAAATACGTCGCCCACAATGGTTTTCTGGCATGGCGAATTGGCGGCCGTGTTGGCCAGGTTCGTTATGTAGTCAGGTCCCAGATAGAGATTGCCGGCGCCGCCAGGCTGGATCGCCGCGGGGGCGCAGAAGAACGTGCCGAAATTGGTGCCGCCCTGCGCGCGGTGGTCGCGGTTGAGGTAGTCGCGGTCAGCGTATTTCAGCGCATCGCGGCCTGAATAATTATAGGCGAACATCGCCGAACCGGAATCCCAGCGCTTGCCCGCGAGCAGGCCGGCGGCGCGGGCCTGGTAGCTGTCAGCAAATGCGGTCTGCCCTGTGATCTGGATGCCCTCATAGTTTCGGCGGGTGATGAAGTTGACGACGCCAGCGACGGCGTCCGAGCCGTAAACCGAGGATGCGCCTTCGGCGAGCACTTCTACCCGCTCTAGCGCGATGGGCGGTATGATGTTCGGATCGATAAGCGCGCCCTGATTGCCAGGCGCCACGCGGTGGCCGTCGATCAACACCAGGGTCGAATTGCTCGAACTGGCGCCGAGGCCGTGAATGGTCGGCGAGAAATAGGAATTGCCTGGGTTGAGCCCCTGTGGCGTGGCGCCCGAACTGGTGATCGCCGGTATGGAGCGCAGAATCTGCTGCACCGTCTGGGCGCCCGTCTTCTCGATCTGCTGACGGCCCACCTGAATAAGGCCCGAACCCACCGGGGCTGCGCCGCGAATGTTGGTGCCGGTAACAACAATCTCTTCACTGCTGCTGGACGCCGCCGGCGTTTGCGCCACTGCGGCGGCGCCGCCAAATATCAAAGCTGAAACGGCAAGCGTGATCGTCGATCCGCTGCCGCGCAATGCGGTTTTCATGCTCATGATAATCCCCCTCCCGCGCCAATCCAGTTGCTCTGGCCATTTTGTTTTGGTCTGGACTTAAAGTCATGGTAATAGGATTTCTGGGCGCGTGACAAGGGCCCATTTTTGAATAACCTGGTTGTGACCGAGACACGGAAACCCCGGCCGGCCGGGGCAAGAACGGACTCAATTCGAGGGCGACCGGATGACTGACTTGGCGGGAAAGGTGACGGCGTTTCCGGGCTCCACGGTTCGCTCGCGCGTGAGCGCCGAAGAATGGAATGTCCGGGTCGAACTCGCGGCGCTGTACCGCTGGATCAACAGGCTCGGGTGGGACGATCACATATACACCCACCTCAGCGCCCGTGTGCCGGCGCCGGAGGATCATTTCCTGCTCAATCCCCTTGGCTCGTTGTTCGATGAGATCACCGCGTCGAGCCTGATCAAGGTCGATCTACAGGGCAACAAGCTTACCGAGACCGATCAGCCTGTGAATTGGGGCGGGGTCACAATCCATGGCGCCATCTACGAACGCATCAAGGAAGCCGAGTGCATCATACATTTGCACACGATCCCGGCGGTCGCGGTGTCGGCGCAGGAGCACGGTCTGCTGCCGCTGTCGCAATTCGCGATGCTGGTTTACGGCAAGATCGCCTACCACGATTTCGGCGGGCTGGAAGCAACACCCGAAGATCGCCAGGCGCTGTTCGATGACCTTGGCGACAAGAAGATCATGATCCTGCGCAACCACGGGACACTGGTCTGGGGCAAGTCTGTCGCCGAGGCTTTCGACCTTTGTCTTCGTCTCGAAAAGGCCTGTGCAACGCAGATCGCGGCGCAGTCGGGCGGCGGTCGCTTGAAGATTCCCTCGCCTGAAATCGTACAGCAGACGGCGGCGCAGGGCGCGAAATACTCAGCCTACAAAGCGGCGTGGCAAGCGGTCATGCGCAGGCTGAACACACTCGATCCGAGCTACGCAGACTAACCGCCCACGGTGAGGCTCACCCATGTCCTTGATGATGCGCGATAGCCTGGCGCGCGATGAAGCGCAGTGGCAGGCTCGCGTCGATCTGGCGGCGGCGCACCGCCTTGCCGCGATGGAAAACTTCAACGAGGGCATCTTCAACCACCTTACATGCCGAGTGCCGGGAAAGGCGGATCGGTATTACCAGATGCCGTTTGGCCTGCATTGGTCCGAAGTAACGGCAAGCTGCTTCATGGAAGTCGGCTACGACGGGACGTTGCTCTCCGGCGAGGGTGAGATCGAGCAATCCTGTTTCCTGATCCATGCGCCGCTGCACCGCCTGGCGCCGCACGCCGCCGCCGTGCTTCACACCCACATGCCGTTCGCCAGCGCGCTGACGCGTCTGGAGAAGCCGGAATTCCTGCCGATCGGCCAGATGGAACTCTTTGTCTCCAACCTCACCGCATACGATTACAATTACGACGGTCCAGCCTTCCACCAAAGCGAAGGCGAGCGGCTCGCGGCGGTTCTTGGCGACAAGAAAATCCTGATGTTGTCCAATCACGGCGTGGTGACGGCCGCGCCAACGGTCGCTGAGGCATACGATCTGCTCTACTATGTTGAGAAAGTCGCGCAGGTTCAGATCTATGCGATGTGGACCGGCAAGCCGCTGAAGATGCTGCCGCCTGACATCATCAAGGCCAGCACATCCAAGCTCGGCAGCCGCGTGTATGGCGGCAAGAAGCACGCGATCTGGCACTTCGAGGCTCTCAAGCGGATTCTCGATAGAAAAGAGCCGGACTACAAGCATTGAGCAAGGCCACGGGCGGCCCCCTTTCCCGCGCCTTCAATATTACTGACCTGCGAGACATGGCGCGGCGCAGGCTTCCGCGCGGCTTCTTCGAGTACGTCGATCGCGGCTGTGAGGACGAGCTTCTGCTCCACCGCAATCGCGACGCCTTCGACGGATTGCGATTTTGTCCGCGCGCTTTGATCGACGTTTCTGCGCGGACCACCGCAGCTACGTTCATGGGTCAGCCCCACGACATGCCAGCTGCAATCGCCCCCACCGCCGCGGCGGGCTTGCTATGGTACGACGGAGAGGTTGCCATCGCCAAAGCCGCGGCGGCGGCGAACATCCCGTTCTCGTTGTCGATAAACTCGAGCACGCCGTTGGAGCGCATTGCAAAGCAGGCCGGCGGCCGCCTCTGGTTCCAGCTTTACGTCTGGGCCGACAAGGACCTCTCCTATCAGGCCGTAGCGCGGGCGCGTCATGCTGGATTTGAGGGCCTCATAGTCACGGTCGATACGCCCGTGCACGCCAATCGCGAATACAATCTCAGAAACGGTTTCGGCCTGCCGTTCAAATTGTCGACCGGGGCGCTGATGGACATGATGCGCCGCCCGCGCTGGCTTTGCGGCGTGCTCGGCCGGTATGTTGTGACGACCGGCTATCCCAAGTTTGAGAACTATCCTGCATGGCAGCGGACAAGCGTGACGGACGCAGGCAGGGTCGGC
>DASZPV010000124.1:0-4131 GCA_035549875.1 Caulobacterales bacterium | reverse complement strand
TGCTGGGCAAGCTGATCGCACGCGGCGCCGACGTTAACGGCGCCGATCCGAGCGGGCAGACGCCTCTGATGTGGGCGGCGGCTAAAGGAAAAGCCGACAACGTCGCCTTCCTGCTGAAAAAGGGCGCGCAGGTGAACGCCGCCACCGCCAAGGGATTTACGCCGCTGTTCTTCGCAATCCGCAGCAAGGACCCGAAGGCCGCCGCGCTGCTGCTGGACGCCGGCGCAGACACCAAGGCCGTGCTGCCCGACGGCACAACCGTGCTCGGGGCCGCTTTCGCCACGAATAACACCCCCTTCGTGATGGCGCTGGTGCAACGCGGCGCCGATCTGAACGCACGCGACAAGGAAGGCCGGCAGTTGATCCACCTCGCCGCGTTGAGCGGCAGCGCGGACCTGGTTAAACTCATCCTGTCCAAGGGCGCCGATCCGAACGCGATGACCAAGCCGCGTCCCCATCCCATTGTGCGGCCGATCCCAGCGGCAAACGGCGCCGCGCCGCCGCTGATCTTCGCGGCGATGGCCGGCTCGCTTGATACGATGAAGGCGTTGATCGCCGCCGGCGCCAAGCCCGATCTCAATGGCGAGGACGGCACTACCCTTGCGCTTGCGGCCGCCTACGGCGGCAATCTGGCCGCGTTGAAATATGCGCTCGAATTCCAGCCCGATGTGAATGTGCGTGGCCCCGGCGGCGTCACCCTCATCCACATGGCGGTGATGAACCCGCATCCGCCCGAGGCCGAAGCGGTGATAACCTACCTCGCCGAAAAGGGTGCGAAACTGAACGTGAGAGCGCGTACTGAACCGTCATTTCCACCGGACAAGATTTACACGCCCGCCGATTACGTGAACCGGTCGGTCTCGGAGAGCTTGCGGGTGTTCTTCATCGACTTCATCCGTCAGCGCGGCGTGCAATAGCGCACGCCGATCCGCGGGAGGCAGGCCTCATTTTTTGGGCTTGGCTATAGGATAGCCTCGCCAGACATATTCCAACGCCGCGGGAAGGGTTTGGGCTTTCACGGCGCGATCGGTATGGCCGGCGTTGCGTGCGAACACGAACTGGTAGGGATAGCCCTTCGCGGCCAACACCTTCGCCATATTCTCGTTGGCGATCACCCAATCCTTCATCGGCGCGTCTTCGGCGAAACCGCCATTGTCGCGGTCGCCCACTTCCATCCAGATGCGCAACGGCTTTCTCGGCGCGTTCGGGATGAGGCTTTCGTGCAGCGACCAGGCCCCGTGCGGCAGGGCCGGATCGGTCGGCCATTGGTTGTTCGTGAATGTGCCCGAATAAGTCAGCACACGATGGTACAAATCGGGATGAAACCAGGCCATCGCCATCGCCGCCGAGCCGCCTGAACTGCCGCCCATGGTCGCCCGGCCGTCGGGGTCCTTGGTCAGTTTGACGCCGGCTTGCTTCTCGACCAGCGGCAGTACTTCCTGTTCGACGAATTCGGCGTACTTGCCCGACATCGTATCGTATTCGAGCCCCCGCTCGCTCGCCCGACCGTCGCTGCCGCCATTGCCGATAGACACCGCGATCATGACCGGTACGCGGCGCTGCGCGATCAGATTGTCCAGCGCCGTAAACAAGCCGAGGTCCGGTCCGTCGGCGCCGACGATGAACGGCGCGATCGTGCCGGGGACATATTGCTTGGGCACATACACCGCGACCTTGCGCGTGTAGGGCTTCGGAACGGCATAAACCACGCCATCGCCTGGGCCGGGCAGAGCGACCGCCCCTGGCGGGCGATCCACGGTACGCGTTATGCCCGGATAGAATTTGCTGTCCGCCGATTCCATAGTGAAATTATAGATCGTTCCCTGCGGCACGCCGGCCTGCACGGTCATTTCCGGCGCCGCGGGATGCGTGGGACCGATGATGAAGTTTCCATTCTTCTTTGGCGAGGGGACCCCGCCATCCGGCAATTCCTTCGCCTTCACATAGCCCGCAGTGTGAGGATCGCGCGTCGGCGCGATACGTCTCGGCCGATCGGTGGCGGCAGCAGGCGTCTGTGCCTGGGTTTGCGCCGCCGGCGCCTGCGCGTTTGCCGCGCCAACGCCGAGCATTGCGCTTGTCAGCAGCGCCAAGCTCAGAATACGCCACATTGATGTTTCTCCCCTGCGGCCAACGCGTCGGCGATGACCGCACCGTTCAGGTTTTCGCACCGAGCTTGCGCAGCAGCGCCGCCGTGCTGGTGTGTTTGACTATGTATTCGTAGTCGTCCGAAATCCCAGAGCCATGCCGCTCAGCCGGCGGCTTGATCGCCGTGGTAAGCGGGGTCTCTCCCTTGCGGTTGCGCGCGTTCAGGGCCGCGCCCGTATCGACCAGCGCCTGCACTAGTTCGTCGCGCCGTCTGGCGGCGGCGACGTGGAGGGCTGTGTCTCCATTTATATCCGCTTGATTGATTTTCGTCCCCAACTGGACCGCCAGCTTGAGCATCTCGATGGCCTGCGCCTCCGAAACCACCGGCCCGTTCTCGGTTCCCCGCCCGGCAAGCACCATGAGTGCTGTACGTCCGTCGGCAAGGGGCAGGGACGTATCCGCCCCGCTCGCCGCCAAGAGCCGCATCACTTCTGCATTACCGCCGCGCACAGCGAGGAGATAAGGCGTCGCCCCAGTCATCGCCCAGTCGAGCGAGTGACCACTCCGAATTCTTTTGGTGGGACTGCCCTTCTGCTGGCGCGCATTGATGTTGGCGTTGTGAGCGAGAAGCGCGCGAACCATGGCCACGTCGCCCCGCGTCGCGGCGACGTGCAGCGCCGTATATCCCGCACTCGCAGAGTTGGCGTCCGCGCCGGCGTCCAGCAGCGCCGTCACCATCGCCGGATGCCCGCCATGCGCGGCCACGACGAGCGGGCTGGTTCCATCAGGCGCGGAATCGTTAACGTCAGCGCCGGCCGCCAACAATAAGCGCGCCGATTCGACATCGCCGTACTGCGCGGCAAAGAACAAGGGCGTGAATCCGCCCCGCGCCACCACGTCGATGCCCCGATCGTCGTGCTCATAGTATTGGCAGCACAGCATCACGCGCTGCGTGTACGATTTCGTGCGCGCCTTCACATCCGCGTGAGCCGCGAGCAACAGCCGCACGACGTCTGGGTGGCGCCCTGCGGCCGCCCACATCAGCGCCGTCTGTCCGCTTGCGTCCTCCTTCACGTTCGGATCAGCGCCGCGCGCCAACATAGCCTTTACGGCCTCGGCATTGCCGCGCCGCGCCGCGTTCATCAGCGGGGTGCCGTTGGTGGGCGGCGCAATGTTGGGATCGGCGCCCGCTTCGAGCAAGCGCGCTACAATTGCCGTGCTGGAATTATTGGCGGCGATCCACAGCGGGGTGATTCCAAGGTCTGTGGCCGCGTTAACGTTCGCGCCCTTGCGCAGCAGCAGGTCCGCGGCCGCCAGTTCGCCCTGCTCTGCAGCCCAATGGAGCGCAGTCGCACCATCGTTGGCCTGGGCGTTCACGTCCACGCCCGAGGCCACGAGAGCCTTTACCGCCGCTTCGTCTGCGCGCTTGCTGGCTTCAATCAGCCTGAGATCGCTTCCGGCGGCTGCGGCGGCGAACGTCGCCGACAGCAGGGCCACGGCGAAGCACACAACGCCCACCCCTTTGGCACGCACGATGAAGCCTCCTCCCGATAATTATGACTGGCGGCGATAGTACACCCCCCAGCGCAGTCGTCCAGAGATTGGGGGGTGGCGGTCAGTTTGAACACCAACTATAAATTTGACAAGCGTTCTGCGCGCGCCGATAATTTATTGGGAGGAAGCGGCCTGTTGAGACATCGTATTGCTCTGACTGTTGTGGTGCTCGCCGCCTGCGTTGCGGCTTTTGTTGCACAAACCAACGTAAAGGCCGCGGCGGCCCAGCCGGCGATCGTCCATCCCGACGGCGCGCTGCTGAGCAAATATTGCTTTGCCTGCCACAACAGCAAAAGCCGAGCGGGCGGTCTGGCGCTTGACGCCAAGGATGTCGCCAATGTCGGCGCAGATGCCGAGACGTGGGAAAAAGTAATCCGCAAGCTGCAAGCGGGCGCAATGCCGCCGGTAGGCCGGCCCCGGCCCGATCAGCAGACTGCCGACGCCTTCGTCGAAGCGCTCGAAGCCCAACTCGACAAAGAGGCCGCGCTGCAC
>DASZPV010000123.1:0-28334 GCA_035549875.1 Caulobacterales bacterium | reverse complement strand
TGGTTCTGCAGGCTTGGCATCGAGGACGCGGTCCCGGATCATTCGACGTTCTCGAAGACCCGCCATGGCCGCTTCCGCGACGCCGACATTTTGCGCCATGTGTTCGAAACCACGGTCGAGACGTGCATGGCGAAGGGCCTGGTTGGCGGTGAGGGCTTCGCGACGGATGCGAGCATCATCCGCGCCGACGCCAATCGCCAGAACCATATCGCCGGCGGCGACGATCACGATTGGGGCGATGGCGCCGGCGGAGGCGGTCCCAGCCGCGCGGTGCGCGAATATCTGGCGGGGCTTGATCCAGAAGCCGCGCCGCCAAAGGAGATTTCGCTATCCGACCCGACCTCGCGCTTAACCGCGGCGGTCGGCCGCCCCGCCTTCTTCGGCTGGTGCACGAATTACCTGATCGATGTGAAGCACGCTGTGATCATGGATGTCGCCGCCACGCCGGCGCTGCGCACGGCGGAAGTCAACGCCACAAAGGCGATGATCGATCGCGTCGAGGATCGCTACGGCATGAAACCCAAGCGGCTCATCGGCGACACTGCTTATGGAACGGCGGAAATGCTGGCCTGGATGGTGGGCGAGAAGAACATCGAGCCGCACGTGCCGGTGTGGGACAGAGGTGAACGCGACGATGGCACATTCAGCCGGTCCGATTTCACCTACGACGCCGAAGCCAATGCCTATGCGTGTCCGGGCGGAAAGACGCTGGGACAATTTAATCGCAACTACGCCAGGCCACGCTCCGGCGCCGACAAGGATGGATTTCGAAAGTACCGTGCGCGTGCCTCCGATTGCGGCGCGTGCGCGCTAAAGCAAAAATGCTGTCCGAACCAACCTCACCGAAAAGTGCTGCGCAGCATCCATGAAGACGCGCGCGATGTGGCCCGAGAGATCAATGCAACGCCCGAATATCAGCAGTCACGGCGCGAGCGTAAAAAGGTCGAGATGCTGTTTGCACATCTGAAGCGCATCCTGAAGCTCGATCGCCTGAGGCTGCGAGGGCCGTCCGGCGCGCATGACGAATTTACTCTGGCCGCTGCCGCGCAGAATTTGAGGAAGCTAGCCAAGCTCGTCGTCCCGCCGGGGCCGGCGATGGTCGCTGCATAGAGCCAAGCTGGAAACCCAGGCAGCGTGCGCTGCCGGTGATCAAGCCGCCGCCGCGTATTCCTTCAAAAGACGGAAACCCGCCAACCTCGCCGACTTTCGCAACAGTATCCGCCGAGAGCAGTCATTCGCGGTCGTACGCGATCGAGGTGTCACAATCATACCGCGCGGCCGGATCGGCGTCGCGGTGCGCATACACCGCGTTCCACGTTTCATCCCAAAAGTCTTCGTCGCTAATCGCTGTACGAACGCCAGCCGCGTCGGTTCTGAACACGCGCCAAATCTTAAGACACGTTGCGGGCATCGACTCGAAGAACGCTGCCCAGAATGTCGGAAACCAGCCGGAATCCATTCCCATGGATTTGTTTTTGTCTAGCGATAGCAATCCCCATGGCGCGCTCGGCCCGAAACCGTGTTCGCTAAAAGCAATCGACGTATTCGAAGGGGGATGTTCTAGAACGCTCCAACAGACATATTGTTGTCCGGGTGTCCCATAATCCCAATCACGAACGTCTGGCGTCGGCTCGACTAACAGACCTCGGACGTAGCCGATAACCAGATCGTCGTTGAGCTTGCCGAGTTCCGCCTCAACAAGGCGTTTCAGGGTCACTGCTTCAATAGCCATTTGGACAAACTAACAGAATGTCCGCTCCGGGCCAGCTATGCCCCAAACGCCATTTTGTTACGATCCGCGGAGTCGATTAAATCCCGCCGGCTACAACATGGCCCCAAGCGCACCCTCACAAAGTTCGCGCTACGCGGAAACTGTTGTTGTAGATGCGGTTGGCGGCCAGGTCCTTGCCGCGCTTGGCCGCGCGCAGATAGGTCACCGGCCGCCCCCAGGCGCCGCCGCGCAGGACATGCCATTTGCAGTCCCCGCCACGATTAGCTGAACCGTCTATCGGCGCCCCGGCGTAGCTTTCGTTGTAGCAGTCCGCCAGCCACGACCAGGCATTGCCGATTGTGTCATAGAGCCCGAAGGCGTTGGGCTTGAAGCGCCCCACCGGCGAGGTGAAGGCGTAGCCGTCATGGCAATTGTTGGCGGCCCAGGCGGGGAAGACCGCCTTGGTGTCCAGGTCCGGGCCATTGGCGTAGGCGCAGGCGGCGTCCGTGTTATCGCCCCACCAGAAGGCGCTCATCGTACCGGCGCGATTGACGTACTCATATTCGGCTTCGCTCATCAGGCGATAGCTGTGGCCAGTGGTTTTGGACAGCCAGTCCACATAGGCCTCGGCGTCCACCGAGCTGACACACACCACGGGGTTGTCATAGCCCTGGGCAAAGCCAGGGGTGCGCCAGTTGCGGCCGGTCCTGGGCTGTTCGCCCGCCTCGTCGGTGTGGCACCAATCGCCCGCGTCATAGCCCGTGGCGGCGACGAAATGCGCGAACTGGCCGACCGTGATGGGGAACTTGCCGACGGCGAAGCTGTAAGCGATGCGGACCCTGTGGCGCGGGTCCTCGCGCGGCTCGCGATTGGCCTCCGCGGCGGGAGAGCCCATGGCGTACTCGCCCGCTGGAACCACAACCATTTCGGGCAGCGCCGCGCCGTCCCACAGGGCGACAGGGCGATTGGAGGGGTGCCAGATCATCGGCGGACGATCCGATGGCGCATTGATATCCAAGGGCGGGGCGGCGGCGATTAAGGCGGCGGTCCTGGCCTTGATCCTGGCGATTTCGGCGTCCGGATTAGGGTGGGCGGCGCGAAAGGCGGCGAAACGCGCCTGCGGGGCCGCGTCGGCTGCCCGGGCCTCCGTAAATGCGAATACGGCCAGCGCCGCGAAGGCCGAAATGCTGGCCCAATGCCGGCTCATATGCACCTCCCCCGTCACCACCCCCGTTCGCGTGGGACAGGGCTGGTTGCGCGGCAGGCTAAGGCCCGGCGAAGGCGCAGACAATCGCATCCCTCTGTGAGGGGGGCTCGCGCGGGGCGGAGGGCGCCGGCTATGGTGCGCGGGCGGAAAGGGATTGCGGGACAATGAATTTGAGCGCGGCCGAGTTTCAGGCGCTGATGACCAGCCTGATCGTGTCGCTGCGCGCCGTCACGTTCGCTCTGCCGCTGGCGATCGGCGCCGCCTATTTTCTGGCGCGCAGCAAGTGGGAAGGCAAAATCATCATCGACGCGCTGGTGCTGGCGCCGCTGGTGCTGCCGCCGGTCGTGGTCGGCTATCTGCTTTTGTTGATCTTCGGCGTGCGCGGCCCGGTAGGTTCGCTGCTGAACGACTGGTTCGGCATGCGGCTGGCCTTTACCTCTGCCGGGGCTTCTCTCGCTGTCGGCGTCATGGCGTTTCCGCTGATGGTGCGCGCGGTGCGCCTTTCGCTGGAAGCGATGGACCCTGGGCTGGACGAAGCTGCTGCCAGCCTCGGCGCGGGGCGCCTTGACCGGCTGATCAATGTGCATATGCCGCTGGCCGCGCCAGGGATCATCGCCGCGGCGATCATCGGCTTTGCCGCCGGCCTCGGCGAATTCGGCGCGGTGATCACGTTCGTGTCAAACGTTCCCGGCGAAACCCAGACGCTGCCGCTTGCGATCTATGGCGCACTGCAAGAGCCCAACGGCGATGCGAAAGCCGCACGCCTCGCCGTGCTTTCGCTGACCCTCGCGCTAATCGGCCTGGTGCTGGCGGAATCCGTCGCGCGCGCCGGCCCTGCTTCCAAGCTGCGACGATGATCGAATTCAAGTTCACTGCGCGCGCCGGCGCATTCGAGCTGCGCGCGGCAGGCAGCGCCCGCACGCCGGGCGTCATCGGCGTGTTCGGCCCGTCCGGCGCTGGAAAGACGACATTGCTCCGCGCGATAGCGGGCCTTGCCCCGCTTGCCTCCGGCGCCATCACGCTTGACGGCGCGGCGTTGCACGGCCGGCCCGAGGAGCGGCGCATCGCTTACGTATTCCAGGACAACCGCCTGTTCCCGCATCTCAACGTCGAAAAAAATCTGCTGTTCGGCCAACAGCGCGCGCCGCTGCCCCATCGGCTGCGCACTGAAGACGTGATCCAGGCGCTGGGCCTTGCGCCGTTGATGGCGCGCTCCACCCGCTATCTCTCGGGCGGCGAACAAAAGCGGGTTGCGCTCGGTCGGGCGCTGCTTGCCCAGCCGCGGATGATCCTGATGGACGAACCGCTGGCGGGGATCGATGCGGCGCGCAAGGCCGAGACGGTGCAGCTCATTCGCCTCGCCCGAGCGCGCTTCAATGCGACGATATTGTTCGTCACGCACGAACTCGACGATATCGCCGCACTGGCGGACGATCTTATCCTGATCGACAGCGGGCAGATTATCGCCAGCGGCGACGCGCGCGATGTGTTCGCCGACCCGAAAGGGCCGCTGGGCGATCGCGAAGACGCCCGCACGCTGATCGACGCCACGATCGAACGGTCGGAAGCAGCCCTTGGCGTGAGCATCATGGCCGCCGGCGCCGCCAAGCTGACCATGCCGTGGTCGCCGCTGCCGATCGGCGCGCGCGTGCGGCTGCAAATCTTCGCCCGCGACGTGACTTTGGCGGCGAAACTGCCGGAGGCGATCAGCACGCAGAATGTTTTGCCGGCGAAAGTATTTTCCGTGCGCGCAAGGCCCGACCGCCTGGCGCTCGTGGCGCTCGATACGCCAGCGGGCGCGGTGCTCTCTACAATTACGCAGCAATCGGCCGCGCGCTTGGCGCTGGCGCCGGGCGTGGACGTGTTCGCTCTGGTGAAGGCGTCTTCGTTCTCGCCGCGCGAGCATTCATAGGCGCAATTCCTGATCGGGCGGCAGCGGCGCGAAGATCGCATCGAGCATGTCTTCGGTCACGGCCTCCAGCGTCGGCGGGCGCCAGCGCGGGGCGTTGTCCTTGTCGACCAGCAGCGCGCGCACGCCCTCGCGAAAATCGGGCAGCGCGGTGATGCGCAGCGCCAACCGATATTCCATTTTCATGTTTTCGGCGAACGAAACCATGCGCGCGCCTTGGCACAACTGGCGAAGCGAGACCTTGACCGTCTGCGGCGATTTCGTTCTCAGGTTGGCGAGTTCGGCGCGCGCCCAAGCGCTTGCCTCAGCCTCCAGCGCGGCGAAAATGTCTTCCGCCCGGTCGCTCGCGAACAGCCGGTCTATCTCGCCTTGATGCTGCATCAAGGGCGCGGCGACGGGGCGATTGTGAAACCCATCCAGGATAAGCGGGATCGCCGACGCGTGCGGCGCGGCAACGAGCGCCGCTTTCAGCGCGTCGAGCTTTGAAGAAGCCGCGATGTGCGTTGCGAGGCCGGCGTAAAAGCAATCGGCCGCGCCGAGACGGGCGCCGGTCAGCGCCAGATATACGCCAAGCCGCCCGCGCAGGCGGGGCAGAAACCAGCCGCCGCCGACGTCCGGAAACAGGCCAAGGCCAGTCTCCGGCATGGCCCACAATGTCCGCTCCGTTGCGACGCGATAGGCGCCGTGAATCGAAATGCCGACGCCGCCGCCCATGGTCACCCCGTCGATGATGGCGATGTAGGGCTTGGGGTAATCGTGGATCAGCGCGTTGAGCGGATATTCGGCGCTGAAGAAAGCCGCCGCGCCGGCGCGGTCGCTTTCCGACACCTGGCGCACATCGCCGCCGGCGCAAAAGCCGCGCGGTCCGGCATGATCGATCAGCACCGCGACGACGGATTTGTCATCGCGCCAGCGATTCATCGCCTCGGTCATGAGGCGGCACATGTTTGTAGTCAGCGCATGAAGCGCGCGCGGCCGGTTGAGCGTGAGGCGCCCAAGGCGGCCTTCGACGCGCGCTACAACTTCCGCGCCCGCGCTCAAAGCCGCTCGTCCGAGGGGGCCAGGCGCGTGGTGATCAAGCCGACCAGAAGCATCGCCGTGTAGCCGATCAGCTTGATCGCGCCGAACGCGCCATCGAGCGAGGCGTCCAGATTTGGAAATACCTCAGGGAACGCATTCAACGCGTAAATATCCAGCGCCATGCCGGGCAGCGCCAGCGCAACGGCGGCTTCGGCCCGGTCTATCCCCGCCTCGCCCAGAAGCCGCAGGGCAATTACCGTCAGAATCCCCATGACGATCGGCGAAGCGATCAGCAATATGTAAATGCCGGTTTCACCGGGATGGAAAAACTCCTGCCCGAAAAATCGCAAAGCGCCGGTGACAATCAGCCACAATACAAAGCCAAAAAACGTCGCGCGCAAAATCATCGCCGTATCCTCCTAGTTCATCCCCTGCGCGACCGCTTTCAACCGCTCGGCGATGGATAATTTGTCATCGGTGAAATCGGAATCGATCCACCATGTCTCGACTTCGCGCATCACCGCGCCCACGCGCGGGCCTGGCGGCACGCCGGCGGCGATGATGTCCTCTCCCGAGAGCGGCAGGCGCGGCCGATCCCACGTTTCGGCGATCGCAAGCAACGCCCGCCATTGCGGCGCAGCCTTGCCTTCCGGCGCCGCCGCCCACGCCAGAAAAGCGCGATCGCGAAACGCTTGCGCGCCGATGCGATACAAGGCGCGCCGCGCCTCGCACATGGACATATAACAGACGATGCGTTCGTTACTCTCAAGCGCGCGAACCAGACGCAGGCGCTCATCATTGGAGAGCTTCAAACGCCGCGCGAGCGCACGCCCGGCCTCCGGATCGTCGGGCAACAGCGCGGCCACGCGCAGGAAGGAATCGCTGGCGCCGATAATCCCGCTCTCGATTTCGACCAGCCCGTCAAGACGCGACCGATTTGCCGCTTCCGGCAGTACATACGGAAACACGCCGCTGGTTTCCATCGCGATCAACGCCGGACGCGGATCGGGAGCGGCGAGTAATTTCTTTAGTTCCTTCCATACGCGTTCGGCCGAGAGCTGCAACAGGCCGTCTTTCAGGCGGGCGCAGGCGGCGAGGCCATCAGGATTCGGATCGCCTTTGCCATACCATGCAAAGAACCGGAAAAAGCGCAGGATACGCAGATAGTCCTCGCGGATGCGGGCGTCGGGATCGCCGATGAAATGCACGCGGCCCTCGCGCGCGTCGTCTATTCCCCCGCCGATGAGATCGTGCAGCGTTCCATCGCTATCGGCGTAGAGCGCATTGAACCGGAAATCACGGCGCTGGGCGTCTTCGTTCCAGTCCCGGGTGAAGGCTACAGTGGCGCGGCGCCCGTCAGTCGAGATATCGCGGCGCAGGGTCGTCACTTCAAACGGGTGATGATTGGCGATCACCGTGATTGTTCCATGCTCGATGCCGGTAGGCACGGCCTCCAAGCCTAGCGCGTGCGCCGCGGCGATGATTTGATCGGGGACAAGCACGGTGGCGATGTCGATATCATCGACTGCCTGTCCCAGCAGCGTGTTGCGCACACAGCCGCCGACGAAGCGCGCCCCGCCCGGTTCGGCCCTTTCCAGCGCCCCCATCACCGCCTTGGTTTCAGGCGCTGTGAGCCACGCCGCCGCCGGCAAGCGCCCGCTCATCGCACAACCCGGTCAGGCACGAGCACGCCGTTTTCCAGATGCGCCGGTTCAAAGCGCCCTTCGCCCCGCGGCTCAAGCAAGGCCGGCGCGAGAAAGCTGCCCACGGCCAACAGCGTGGCGATCACCCAAACTGTTCCCGGCGCCGGGGCGTGGCGGTCCTTGCCAAAAAAGCGTGCGTACAGCGCGTAGACCGCAAGGGGCGCGGCAAACGCCAGCGCCGCGAAGGCAAGGCGGACGATCACGCCTTCGCCTCCCCATAGAGCCGCTCATAAAGCCCGCGGATCATGCCGGCGGTCGCGCCCCAGATATACCTTTCGCCGTGCACCATGGCGTAGAACGAGCGCACGCGGCCCTCTCCGAAATCGCGCTCATGGCGCTGATGATTGAGTGGGTTCATCAGAAAATCGAGCGGCGTCTCGAACACCTCGGCAACCTCTCGCGGATCGGGCGCCAGCGCAAAGCCCGGCTCAATACACGCCACGACCGGCGCAATCGTATAGCCGGTGCCGGTGCGATACGGGCCAAACCCGCCGACCGGCTGGATATAGGCCGCGCTCAATCCGGTTTCCTCCACCGTCTCGCGGATCGCAGCGGCGACGGCGTCGGCATCATTGGCCTGAATGCGTCCGCCGGGAAAGGATATCTGCCCGGCATGGGTTGGCATGGTGTGCGTCCGCTGGGTCAGCAGCATCGTCCAGCCCTCGGGACGGCGCACCAACGGCACCAGCACCGCCGCCGGGGTGAACGCGCGGCCATCGTTGCCGAAATCGTGATCGTCGCCCATCGCAAGCCCGGCCGGCGCGCCAAGCGGATCGAGGCGCGTCGCCAGGCGCGCCTCCAGATCGGCCAGAAAGGTCACTCCGCCGAACCCAGATCGAAGGCGACGCCGCCGCTGAAAACGCGCATCCGCCCTTCCGACAACTGGCTCCAATTGGCCATTTCGTAAAACGGCGCGCGCAGAATCCGCGCCTCAAGGCCCGGACGCACCAGCACGTAAGGCCGCGGCGCGCCGCCGACTTCGGCTACCCGAATGGGATTTTCCTCACTCGCCGCGACGACGTCGCCGACATTAGTGGTGAAAGCGATCGTTTGCGCATCGCCTTCGCCGATCCGGTCGGCGCGAATGGCGACGAACGGCGCGTCCTCGATACGCACCCGCATTTTCTCCACCGGCGTCACCAGATACACCCGCCCGTCCGCGTCGCGACGTAGAATTGAGGCGAACAGCCGGACCAGCGAGGGCCGCCCAATGCGAACCTGCTCATGCCACCACGAGCCGTCCGCGCGAATCTCGATGTGCGACTCGCCGCAATCGGGCGGGTTCCAAAGATGCACAGGCGGGCGGCGCCCCCCGGAATCGGCGGCGCGCGCCAGGGCGGCTAGAGCCGCATCAACATTTGCGCCCGATACGCCGATCATGCGACCTGTTCTTGCAACCCGCCCAAAAATCCGCCTGCTTGCGGGATAGGAACTTTCACGCATGGACATAGCCCCACCCCCCGACAATCCGGAAGCCCTGATCGGGGAGGCCGAAGCCGCCGCCGAAAAGCTGCAAAGGGCGCGCGCCGAGATCGGCAAGGCGGTGTTTGGCCAGGAGCGGGTGGTTGAGCTTTCGCTGGCGGCCGTGCTTGCCGGCGGCCACGCCCTGCTCGTCGGGGCGCCGGGCCTGGCCAAGACCCGCCTTGTGGCGGCGTTGGCTCAGGTGGTGGGCCTGCCCTGGGGCCGGATCCAGTTCACGCCCGATCTGATGCCGGCCGACATCCTGGGTTCGGAGGTTCTGGACACCGACGAAACCGGCAGGCGCCATTTCCGCTTCGTGCAGGGGCCGATCTTCACCTCCCTGCTGATGGCCGACGAAATCAACCGCGCCAGCCCGCGCACCCAATCGGCGCTGCTCCAGGCAATGCAGGAACATCACGTCACCGTTTCCGGCCACGCCTTCGATCTGCCGGCGCCGTTCCACGTGCTGGCGACGCAGAACCCGATCGAGCACGAAGGCGCCTATCCGCTGCCCGAAGCCCAACTCGACCGCTTCCTGCTGCAGGTCGATGTGCCCTATCCGGACAAGGAGACCGAGCGGCGCATCATCGTCGAAACAACCGGGCTGGGTGAAGCCAAGCCTGAAGCCGTGCTTGATCCGGCCACGCTGATTTCGATCCAGCGCCTCGTCCGCCGGATGCCGGTCGGCGAAAAAGTTCTTGCCGCGATTATCGAACTCGTGCGCTCGGCGCGGCCGGGCGCTTCCTCAGATCCGCGCGTCAATGCGCACGTGGCCTGGGGACCGGGGCCACGCGCGGGACAGGCGCTGATGCTGGCCGTGCGGGCGCGCGCGCTGCTGCGCGGGCGCCTTGCGCCCTCGATCGACGATGTCACCGCGCTGGCCCGGCCGGCGTTGGTGCATCGTATGGCGCTATCCTTCGGCGCCCGCGCTGAAGGCCTCGATGTCGATAGCCTGGTCGACGATCTCGCCGCGCGCGCGGCTTAAAACACCCGTACTGGCGCGGAAACAAAGAGCGGATGAGCGAATTACAAACCGCCCGCACTGAAGCCGCCAATCTCGCCGGCGATCTGCCTGGCGTGCTGCTGGAGGCGCGCCGGCTGGCGGCCTTCACGCCGGGCGTTCACGGGCGACGGCGCTCGGGCGCCGGCGAAGCGTTCTGGCAATTCCGCGACCACCGGCCGGAAGACGGCGCGCGGCTTGTCGATTGGCGGCGCTCGGCCCGCGGCGAGCGGCTCTACGTACGCGAACGGGAACGCGAAACCGCGCAGACCGGCCTGTTCTGGATCGATCGTTCGCCCGGCATGGGATGGTCTTCCTCGCCAGCCACGCCGACGAAACATCACCGCGCGCTGGTGCTGTGCCTGGCCTTCGCCGTTCTACTATCCAAGGGCGGCGAACGGATCGGCGCCCTTGGCGGACCGGCGCCGCGCGCGGGCATGCGTGCGGCAGACCGGCTCGCGCCCGATCTCATCGCGCCGCAGAGGAGCGAACCGGCGGAGCCCAAGGGCAAGTCGATCGTGATCTACGCCAGCGATTTCTATGCGCCGGTTGAGCTTTGGGCCCAGCGGCTCAAGGCCGCCGCAGCCGTCGGCGCCAGCGGCGCGCTGATCCAGATTTCCGATCCCGCGGAAGAAGATTTTCCGTTTCGCGGCCGCACGCAATTTGAACAGCCCGGCACGGTTCAGCCGATCACGTTCGGCCGCGCCGAGGAAGCGCGGGAGGCTTACGCCAGCCGCCTCGTCCAGCATCGCCAGGCGATGCGCGAAATGGCGCGCATTTACGGCTTCATGCTGATCGCCCACCGGACCGATCACAGCGCGGCCCCCGCGCTAAGCCTGCTGACCGCGTCCCTCTCGGAGCGCGGATGACGGCCCCATGATCCTCGGTCCGCTCTTTTTCGCAGCGCCGCTGGCGCTGGCTGCGCTGGCGGCGCTGCCGATTTTGTTCCTGATCCTGCGTGCCACGCCGCCGGCGCCGCGGCGTGAATTCTTTCCCCCCTTGCGCCTGCTGCTCGGCCTGCGCACCGAGGAAGAATCCCGCAAGCGGGCGCCGCTCTGGCTTGTGCTGCTGCGCGCGCTTGCCGCAGCGCTGATGATCATCGGCTTTGCCCGCCCCAGCCTTGCGCCACAGCAAATCAGCGGCGCCGCGACCGGCCCGCTGCTGCTGGTGATCGACGACGGCTGGACCGCGGCGCCGGCGTGGCCGCAGGCGCGCGCCGCCGCCGAAGACGTGCTGGCCGAATCCGAGCGCGCCAAGCAGCAGGTGTTCGTTGTGCTGACCGCGCCGGCGCGCACGCCGCGCGATGCGGGCGAAGCGCTGACCGCCGCCGACGCACGCGGCCTCGTCAGCCGCCTTGAACCGAAACCCTGGCGCCCTGACCGCACCGATGCGCTTAAACGTCTTCCCAAGAAGCCCGAGCGTTTCGCCCGGGTGGTTTGGATCAGCGACGGCGTGGACGATCCCGGCGCCGCAGCGTTCGCCGAAGCGCTGAAACAGCGCGGCCCCGTCACCGCGCGCATCCCGCCGCGTCTGGCGCGCGCGGTATATTCCGCCGCCGCCACCGCCGAGGGTATTGAAGCGGAAATTCGGCGCGCGCCGGGCGGGCTCGGCCAAGGCGCTATCGCCGCCGAGACGCTTGAGGGCCGCTCTCTAGGCGCCGGCGAGTTCAGGTTTCCGCCCGGCGCGGACTCGGTGCAGGCGCGTGTTGCGCTGCCGCCGGAAATCGCAGCGCGGGCCGCGCGCGTGCGCATCGTCGGCGAATCCAGCGCGGGCGCGACGCGCCTGCTTTCCGCCGGCAGCGGGCGCCCCCTGGTCGGCATTGTCGATGCTGGCGGCGCGCAGACGCCGCTTTTATCCGATCCGTACTATATCGAGCGCGCCATCGCGCCCTTCGCGGCGGTGCGGCGCGGCGATATCAGGCCGCTCGTGGATGGCGGGATGCAGGCGATCGTTCTGCCAGACGCCAGCAAGCTCGCCCCGCCCGAACGCAACGCCCTCGATACGTGGATCAAGAACGGCGGCTTGCTGCTGCGGTTCGCCGGACCGCGCGTGGCCAACGCAGTGGACGATCTCGTACCAGTAAAATTGCGCCCGGGCTCGCGCGCGCTTGGCGGCGCGATGGGCTGGGAAAAGCCGCAGGGTTTTGCGCCGTTCGCCGCTGAAAGCCCGTTCGCCGGGCTCACGCCGCCAGCAGACGTCACGATATCGCGCCAGGTTTTGGCCGATCCGAGCGCCGAGCGCGAAGCGCGCATTTGGGCGCGGCTGGCGGATGGCGCGCCGGTCGTCACCGCTGCGGCGCGCGGCAAGGGACTGATCGTGCTGTTCCATGTTTCGGCAGGCCCGGCATGGTCCAACCTGCCGCTGTCTGGCCTCTACGTGGACATGCTGCGCCGGACGCTGCAATTTTCCGGGCGCGCTCAAGGCGCCATCTCCGAACAGCCGAGCACGGGCCCCTGGCTGCCTTCGCGGCTGATGGATGGCTATGGCGCCCTGGCCCCGCCGGGGTCGGACGCCAAATCCGTCCCAGCCGATATCTTCCCGGACGCCAAAGCGGGACCTGACACGCCCCCCGGCTTTTACGAGCGCGCCGGCTCGCCCGGCTCCACGGTCGATGCAGCTTCGCCGAAAGACACATTCGCGGCGCTGGCGCTGCCCAATGGAATCGCGCGCATGCAACTCGACGGCGAGCGCACGCGGCTGCTGACCGGCTGGTTTCTCGGCCTGGCGGCGCTGATGATCGCGCTCGATCTTATTCTCGCGCTGGCCCTCGCCGGACGGCTGCCGCGTCTTCCGAGCCGTACGCAATCGGCCTTCGGCGCCGCGCTTCTGGCGCTCGCGGTATTTTATCCGGCGCAGCCGGGGCACGCGCAAGACGCGCTGGCGAAATATGAGACCAGACTGGCCTATATCAGAACCAATGATGCGCACCGGGATCGCATCACTGCGCAAGGTCTTGAAGAACTTTCGCAAGTGCTGCGCGACCGCACGTCGGTCGAGCCGGGGCCGGTCGTCGGCGTCGATCCGGCGCGCGACGATCTATCGCCTTACCCGATCCTTTACTGGGCCGCGCCGGATCAGCCGCTCCGCCTGTCAGACAGCGCACTCGCCAACCTCGACCGTTACATGCGGCTAGGCGGCCTGATCTTCCTCGACACGCGGGACGCCGGCCGCACGGTGTCGCCCGGTCAAGGGCCGGCGGCGAGCATGCTTGCGGGACTGGATACGCCGCCGCTTGAGCAAATCAGCGGCGATCACGTGTTGACCAAGACCTTCTACCTGCTCAAAAACGGCTTTGCCGGGCGCAGCGGTGCGGTTCGCATCTGGGCCGAAAGCAGCGCCTCCGCCGCCGCGCGCGATGGCGTGGCCTCGCTGATGATCGGCGATGGAGATTGGGCTTCAATCTGGGCGCAGGGGGGGGAGGAGCAAGGCCTCGACACGCCGGCGACGCCGCACGAGATGGCGATGCGGTTCGGCGTGAACCTGGTGATGCTGTCGCTTACCGGCAATTACAAATCCGATCAGGTGCATGTGCCTGCGCTGCTTGAGCGGCTTGGCCGCAGGAGCGAGGCGCGCCCATGAACGGCGAGCGGCTCGGCTTCGATCCGAGCATGCCCTGGCCTATGCTGTTCGCGCTGGCGGGGTTCGCCGCGCTGATGTGGATCGGCTACGTGCTGCGGCGCGGACGCGCGCCCATCCTACGCGCGATCGGCCTGACGCTGCTGACGATCGCCATCGCCCAGCCGATGTTGGTGCGCGAAACGCGCGAGCCGGCCAACGACGTCGCCGCGCTGATCATTGATCAGAGCGAGAGCTTAAAGCTCGCCGGGCGCCTCGAAGCGGCGCGGCGGGCGGGCGCCGCGCTGGCGCAGAAACTTTCCAAGGAGAAGGGGCTCGACGTACGCGTGCGCGAAGTGCGCGGCGGGCCTGAAGGCACGGCTTTGATCGCAGCCATGGATGAAGCCCTCGCCGATGCGCCGCGCGACCGTATCGCTGGCGCACTCCTGGTTACCGATGGGCAAGTTTCCGACGTTCCCGCGGACATCGCTACGGCGCGCAAACTCGGTCCGGTTCACGCGCTGATCGTCGGCGATCCCAATCGCGGCGACCGGCGGCTGGAGCTGATTTCGGCGCCGGGATTCGGCATCGTCAACGAGCCCGTCAACGTGGAAGCGCGGGTGATCGAGCCCAAGCCGGGCGGCCCGGTCCGCATTACGGTTTCGATCGACGGCAAACCGATTCGTGAAATCATCGTCGAGTCAGGCAAGCCGTTCAAACTGACGATCGCACCGCCGAAGCGCGGCCCGAACATGGTGATCATCGAAGCCGAAGCAGGGCCGCAGGAGATCAGCCGCACCAACAATCGCGCCGCGTTTGAATTGCAGGGCGTGCGCGACCGGCTTCGGGTTCTACTGGTGACGGGCTCGCCGTATCCGGGCGCGCGGGTATGGCGAAACCTGCTGAAGTCCGATCCCAGCGTGGATCTGGTGCACTTCACCATCCTGCGCCCCGCCGACAAGCTCGACCTCACGCCGCAAAACGAACTGGCGCTGATCGCTTTTCCGACACGCGAGTTATTCGAGGAAAAAATCGACCAGTTCGACCTGATCATTTTCGATCGCTACCGCCGCGCCGGCATGCTGCCGCTGGCCTATTTCGAAAACATCGCCCAGCGCGTCGAAGCCGGCGGCGCCATGCTGATCGCCGCGGGTCCCGAGGAAGCCAGCGAGGACAGTCTTTCGCGTACGCCAATCGCGGCGATCCTGCCCTCGCAGCCAAACGGCTCGGTCATAGAGCAGCCCTTCCGCCCGACTTTGACCGCAACGGGCCAGCGCCACCCGGTCACCCGGGGCCTGCCCTCTCCTCAATCCTGGGGCCGCTGGAACCGCCAGGTCGTCGCCAACGCCAGCGGCGGGCGCACGTTGCTTGCAGGCGCCGGCGGCGCGCCCTTGCTGGTGCTGGACCGCGCCGGCCAAGGGCGCGTGGCGCAGCTCTGGTCAGACCAGGCATGGCTATGGGCGCGCGGTTACGATGGCGGCGGCCCGCACGGCGAATTGCTGCGCCGGCTTGGCCACTGGCTGATGCAGGAGCCGGAGCTTGAAGAAGAACGGCTGACCGCGAAGTCCACCCCCGACGGGCTGGTGGTGGAGCGCTCAACCCTCGGCGACAATGCGGGCGATGTTGAAGTGACCGCGCCTTCCGGCGCGAAAGTGAAACAGACATTGCAGGCCTTCGCCCCCGGCGTCTGGCGCACGACGCTGCAAACGACCGAGACCGGCCTCTATGAAGCGCAATCGGGAACCCTGCAGGCGTTCGCCGCGGTCGGCCCGCTCAATCCGAAAGAAGCCGCCGCCGTGGCGGCGACGGCGACGATTCTGGAGCCGCTCGCCCGCGCCAGCGGCGGCGGCGTGACCATCCTTGGCGAAAGCGGCGCGCCGGTTCCGGAAATTCGCCGGGTCGATCGCAATGGCGGCGCACATGGCGACGGCTGGATCGGACTCAAGCGCAACAATGCTTACGTCGTGCGGGCATCGGCGTCCGAGCCGCTCGGCCCGGGCTGGGCGTGGGCGATGGCGGGACTTGCAGTGCTTATGCTGGGCTGGCGGCGCGAGGCCGGCTGATCGGCCCCGCCAGATTGGCGAACGCGCCGGTCCGCAATGCGATCCATTGCAGACGCCGCGCTTCAACAGGCCCCGGCATAAGCACCTGCCCTGGCGGAATCTGCTCAAAGCCGAGCGCGCCGAAGAATGACGGCTCGCCCATCAGCACGATGGCTTCGCGATTTATCGCGCGGCACGCATCGATCGTTGCCGCGACGAGCGCATGGCCAAGGCCGCCATGCTGCGCGTCAGGATCGACAGCCAACGGTCCGAGAAACAAGGCTGGCCGGCCGCCGATGGCGATATCGTAAATCCTGCACACGCCGACAAGGTCCGCGCCCATCAGCGCCACACGCGACAAGGCCGGTAGATGAGGCGCAAATTCGCGCACCCGTTCTGAAGGCTTGGCGAAGCGGCCCGGACCGAACCCGCGATCGAGCACGCGCTCCACCGCCTGCGCGTGCGCCGGGGTCTCGGCGACGAGCAGAGGCGCCGTGCGCGTCACTGGCGATGATGCGGACAAGCAGCGCCCCCAAGCAAAGGCGCGGGCGTATAGGCCGCAGGGGCGGCGCCTGTCAAAACGTTTCGCGCGTGGACGCCGGCGCGGGCGCCGTGCAACAAGGTCGCCTCCCGTGACCGCACACCCTCCTGACACCACAGCCCGCGCGCTTCTGGCGGAGCGCGATTATCTCCGCTACCTGGCGATGCGCTGGGTCAGTGTGCTCGGATCGCAAATCCAGACCGTAGCCATGGGCTGGCAGATTTACACGCTCGCGCGCACGGGCCGCAGCGTGGAGGAATCCGCACTGCAATTGGGCTGGCTGGGCCTGGCCTCGTTCCTTCCGCTTTTCCTCCTGGCCTTGCCGGCGGGCTGGGCCGCCGATCGGCATGAGCGCAAGAAGATTGTGCTGGCGTGCATCATCGGCGAAGCGGTCACGCTGTCCGTGCTCATCTCGGCGACAATGTACAACGTCGTCAGCGTGCCTTTGCTGATCGGCGTGGCGGTGGTGTTCGGCGCGTCGCGCGCATTTTTTCATCCGACAGCGACGGCGATGGTGACGATGCTGATCCCGCGGCCATTGTTGCCGCGCGCGATCGCGTGGAACTCCCTCGGATGGCAGAGCGCCTCCGTCGCCGGCCCTGCCGTCGGCGGCGTTCTGGTCGCGATCTCGCCGTTGGCGGCCTATGCGACGGGCCTGGCGCTGTATGCCATCGGCGCGCTGTGCCTGGTTTCCATCAAGCGCGACACACAGCCCGTGCCGCAAATCGGCTCGCCCTGGACCTTGGTGCGCGAAGGGCTCAGCTACGTTTGGAAACAGAAGATCGTGTTCGGCGCGATCTCGCTGGACCTGTTTGCCGTACTTCTGGGCGGCGCCACCGCCCTGCTGCCGGTGTTCGCCAGGGATGTGCTGCACGTCGGCGCGGAAGGGTTCGGCCTGTTGCGCGCGGGTCCGGCGATCGGGGCGACCTGCGTTGCTTTGGTGCTGGCGAACGCGCCGATCCGCGCCCATGCCGGCGTTTTCATACTTGGCGGCGTGTTCGTGTTCGGCGCCGCGACGGTCGTGTTCGGCGTTTCGACCTTGTTCCCGCTGTCGGTCTCCGCGCTTATCGTACTCGGCGGCGCCGACATGCTTTCGGTATACGTGCGCCAGACGTTGATCCAACTGGTCACGCCCGATCCGATGCGCGGGCGCGTGGCGGCGGTTTCGACACTGTTCATCAGCGCCTCGAACGAGCTTGGCGAATTTGAAAGCGGCGTGGCGGCGCGTTTCCTGGGGCCGATCGGCGCGGCGATCTTCGGCGGCGTCGGCGCGATTATCGTGGTTCTGACCTGGGCCAAGCTGTTCCCGTCTTTGCGCAAGGCCGACAAGCTCGTCTAGAATCCCAGCGCCCCGTGCCTATATCTCGGCGGCGAGGTTCCGATGATCGAAAAACGTCCATTCAACACGCTTGGCGCCTTCAACAACGACTGGCTGGCGGCGCGCTATCATTTCTCGTTTGCCGACTATCACGATCCGGCGCGCGTGCATTGGGGCGCGCTGCGCGTCTGGAACGACGACATGATCAAGCCGAAAACCGGCTTTCCGCCGCATTCGCACGCGGATATGGAAATCATCACCTACGTCCGCGAAGGCGCAATCACGCACGAGGACGGCATGGGCAATCGCGGCCGCACCGAGGCCGGCGACGTGCAGGTGATGAGCGCGGGTTCGGGCGTCACCCATGCCGAATACAATCTCGAAGATACGCCCACGCGCCTGTTCCAGCTCTGGATCCTTCCCAAGACCCGCGGCGGCCCCGCGTTCTGGAAGGGGGCCAAATTCCCCAAGAGCGACCGCGCTGGCGTGCTGACGCCGCTGGCCTCCGGCTTTGACCATGACCAGGCGGCAGGCGCGCTGCCGATCCGGCAGGACGCCCGCGTGCTGGGCGCGACGCTGCTGGCGGGCGCGACCACGTCCTACGAACTGGCGCCTGGCCGAAACGCCTACCTGGTCGTCGCCAAGGGCGCCGCCACCGCCAACGGCGTCGCACTGGGCGAACGCGACGGCGCGGCCATCCGCGACGAGGCGGTCATTCAAATCGCGGCGGAACAGGATAGCGAGATCGTGCTGGTGGACGCGCCCTGACGCGCGCACACCCCCAGTAGAATCGCTCTACCAGCAGTCGCAACCCGCTGGCGGATAATGGCTTTTCGGCGTAAAGTTTTAACCCTCTCTTGGGGTTTATCACGCTCAATGGCCCCGTTGATGAAGCCGCTTAAGCTCACCCGAGTCCTTGTCGTGGACGACAACAAGCAGATGCGCGTGCTTGTCCGCGAACTATTGCGCGCCTTGGATATTCGCCTGGTCGCCGAGGCCGCGGACGCGGACGAAGGACAGAGGGAGCTGCGTTCTCACCGCTCCGATCTGGTGATCACCGATCTGGCGATGGGACGGAAGGAAGACGGCATCATGCTGGCCCGCGAAATCCGGCTGGCCAAAAATAGCGCCAGCACCACCGTGCCAATCATCATGATGACCGGCCATGCCGAAATGTCGCGCGTCTCCGCCGCGATCGACGCGGGCGTAAACACATTCCTCGCCAAGCCGATTTCGGCGCGCTCGCTGGCCGATCACGTCAGCGCGGCCCTGAACGACCGGCGCCCGTATATCCGCACCGAAACCTTCTTTGGCCCTGACCGGCGGCGGCGGCAGCATCCTGACTATCCCGGCCCGTTCCGCCGGCACGAAGATCAGGACTTCAATGTCGATGAACCGAATGCCCCCTGCGTCTCTTGGCCTGCGCAGCGCGGGTTCGGCGGCTAAGGCAGGCCGAGGAATTTGTGAATCTGCAGGCTTAACCGCCAGCGTGGGTGTTTGAGACAATAATCGATCGCCGAACGCGTTGCGCCGGCAATGATCGGGCCGGCCATCGGCTGCAGGAAAAAATGATCGAAGGCGAGGTCTTCGAACATATCCGGCATCGCCTTGGGCTGGGGAAAAACAAGCTTCAGTTCATCGCCTTCACGTTGGTGCAACGGCGCGCCCGCTTTCGGACTGACGCAAATCCAGTCAATGCCGGAAGGCGCCAGCATGGTGCCGTTGGTTTCGATCGCAATCTCGAAATCGCGCTGATGAAGCGCGTCTATCAGCACGTGGTCGAGTTGCAGCAGCGGCTCGCCGCCGGTGCAGACGACGTAGGGCTTCGAGCCGCCGGGCCATAGGGCGGCGACCGCCTGCGCCAGCGACGCCCCGGTTTCAAACCGTCCGCCGCCCGGACCGTCCACGCCGACAAAATCGGTATCGCAGAAATTGCACGTTGCGAGCTCGCGGTCCGCCTCCCGGCCCGACCACAAATTGCAGCCGGAAAAGCGTAGAAACACCGCCGGGCGGCCGGCGCGCGCGCCCTCGCCCTGAAGCGAGTAGAACAATTCCTTGACCGCGTAGGTCATGAACTCGCCATCGCAGTGAACGCGGCCCAGCCTTTGGCGCGCAATTCACAAGCCGGGCAGGCGCCGCAGCCGCGCCCCCAATCCCAGATGCGGCCGCGCTCACCACGATAACAAGTGTGCGTCTGCTCGCGGATCAGGTCGATCAATTGCCGTCCGCCGAGCGTGCTCGCCAGTCCCCAGGTTTCCGCCTTGGTTAAATGCATGAGGGGCGTTTCCACGGAGACCGGCGCATCGAGACCGAGGCGCAGAGCCTGCGCCATGGTCTGCAATGTCTCCTCGCGGCAGTCCGGGTAGCCGGAAAAATCGGTTTCGCACATGCCGCCGACCAGCCGCAAAATGCCGCGCCGATGACCCAAAGCGGCGGCGTACGCAAGAAAGACCAGGTTGCGGCCGGGCACGAAAGTGCTGGGCAAGGCGCCTTCCGGCGCGACGATCGGCAGGTCCGCGGTCAGCGCGGTTTCGGCCATGGCGCCGAACGCCCTAATATCGATAACGTGATCAGGACCCAACCTTTCGCCCCAGACCGGAAATGCATCCGTCAGGGCCGCACGCACGATCGGACGCTGGGTGAGTTCCACCCGATGGCGCTGACCATAATCGAAACCGACGGTCTCGACGCGCTGGTAGCGGTCGAGCGCCCACGCCAGGCAAACAGTGGAATCCTGCCCGGCGGAAAAAAGCACAAGAGCCGCCTCGTCCATTCCCGTCTCTAACCTTCCTAACCGCCGGAGCGCCCTGCCGATGACAGCATGCCTCATCTACTCGACTTGGCCCGACGCGGGGAGCGCCCAGGCATGTGCCGCCCAATTGATAGACGCCCAGGTGGCGGCATGTGTCACTGTTCTGCCCGTCGCGCACTCGACATTCCGATGGGGCGGCAAGGTCCAACAAACACAGGAAGCGGTGATGCTGGTGAAGACCGATAAGACCAGGGCCGGCCCCGCGCGCGAGGCGCTGCTCGCAGCCCACCCCTATGACCTGCCCTGCATTCTCGCCTTCGACGTTAACGATGAAGGGAGCAATACAGAATTTCTCCAATGGATCGCTACGGAAACCACCCCTGCCGGCTAGGCGCCGGCGACACGGCTTTCCAAGTTCGTCATCGAACACGCGTGCAACCTGTTGACTCGGATCAGGAGCGTGCTTCCACTGCAAACAATTAATGACGGCGCAGTCAGAACGTCGCCATGAGGGCTGCCGCTGGCGCCCAGAGGGAGGGCCGGAACATGAAATCCAGAATCTGGGCGCAAGCCTCGTTGACTTGCTTGACGCTGGCCGCTTTGCCGATGGCGTCGGCATGGGCGCAGAGCGGCGCAAGCGAAGAGATCGTCGTGACGGCCACCGGCCGCCTCGCCGCTTTGCAGGACGTGCCGATCGCGGTCACCGCGCTTTCAGGGCAGGCGCTTGAAAACGCCGGCATTCATGACCTGCGTCAGATCGAGCAATTGGCGCCGAGCTATCACTTCCAGACAGGCCAATCCAATACGGCCGGCACGACGGCTTATGTCCGCGGCCTCGGAACAGCGGGCGACAATCCGGGCTTTGAATCGGCGGTCGGCTTCTTCGTCGATGGCGTTTATCGCAACCGGTCCGGCGTCGCGCTGAGCGATTTGCCGGAAGTGCAGCGCATCGAAGTGCTGCGCGGCCCGCAAGGCACTTTGTTTGGCCGCAATACGTCCGCCGGCGCGATCAGCGTCGTCACCGCCAAACCACAATTCACCCAGCGCACGACGGGGGAGATGACCTATGGCGAACGCAATCTGCTTTCCGGCAAGCTGGGCTTGACCGGCCCGCTTTTCGGCGATTCCGTCGCCGGCCGCCTCGACGTCGCAGGCACGGTGCAGGACGGCTACATCAGAGACAGCGTCTCCGGCCGCGACATCAACAACCGCGACCGGGCCAACGCACGCGGTCAACTGCTGTTTAACTTCAGCGATAATGTGAGCTTCCGGCTAATCGCCGACGTCGCCAAGACGAACGAGGAATGCTGCGGCGCCGTCACCGTACTCGCCGGTCCGACAGCGGCGGCGCTCAATCTGATCCGGCCGGGCGCGATCATCACCCCGCCAAATCCCGAGGCGCGCACGCAATCCATTTCACCGGGCCGCGGTTATGGCGAGCGCGTCAACGAGCGCGGTATTTCAGGCGAGCTCGACTGGGATATCGGCAACGCCAACCTGACGTCGATCACCGCCTATCGTAACTGGAGAGCCAGGCGCAGTCAGGACATCGACTTCACCAGCGTCGATCGGACCTATCGCGATGGCTACAGGCTGGGCTTCGACACCTTCACGCAGGAATTGCGTCTGCAGGGCCAGGCCGGTCGCCTGGACTGGCTGATCGGCGGCTTCTACGCCAACGAAAAGCTCGACCTGACAGACCGCGTGCAACTCGGATCGCAAGCCGCCCAATATGTCGATATCGTTTCCGTCGGAAACACCGGCACGCTCGTCCCCGGCGGCGCGCAATTTTTTGGCACGGCTGGCCCGCAATTATTCTCGCAGATCGCCAGCCCGTTCTTCAAACCGAACCTGATTGGCGCAATTTATCTGCAAAGCCAGGGCGTCAGTTTCGGCACCGCGAATGCCTTGCAACGCGGCACCTATGACGCGATCGCGGGCGCTTTCGCAGCCTCCGCGCCTGTCGCCGGCAACGGGCAAAACAGCGATGTCTGGGGCACCGATACCGAGAGCTGGGCGGCGTTCACGCATAACCAGATCGCGCTGACCGATAAACTCAACCTCACGCTCGGCGCTCGAATGAACTTCGAGAAGAAGGACCTGACGGCAAACCTGAACTCGGTTATGCCCGCCTGCGCCACGCTACGCTCCGCCAGCATTCTGCCGCTGGTGCAAGGCGCGGTAGCTCTGGCCGGCCCTGCCGCGCTGCAACTGGCGACGCTGGTGTGCAACCCGGCGTTCAACACGCTGCAGAACGGCGCTTTTGCCAAAAGCACGGACGAGAACAAGTGGAATGGCGTTGCTTCGCTCTCCTACAAGGCTGCGCCGAACTTGATGACGTTCGCCACCGCGTCGCGCGGCTATAAGGCGGGCGGCTTCAACCTCGACCGGTCGAGCTTCAATATCCTGCCGACGACGACGGTCCAGCGCCCGATCACAGACCTGCAATTCCGCCCCGAATTCGTCAACAATTACGAACTCGGGTTCAAATGGTCTCCGATGGCGCGCACCACGGTGAATGGCACCGCCTATTACGAAGACATCGAAGACTATCAGGTGAACGCGTTCACCGGCTTCAACTTCGCCACGTTCAACGTGCCGGCGGCGGTCAGCCGCGGGTTTGAACTCGAAAGCTCATGGCGCCCGACCGACAGCTTCACGCTGGCGACCGGCGCAGTGTTCAATGAAGCCTTCCTCGACAGCCCCGTCACCGTGGGAACCGAAACGCTGGCTGCCGGCACGCGCCTCGCGCACGCGCCAAAATGGGTGGCTACCGGCTCGGCGACCTATCAGCACAGCATGGGCGGGGGTCTTACCGGCCTCATCTATGTCGATGGGCGCTGGAACAGCCGCTACAAGACCCAGATCATTGGCCGCAATCCGATCACCGACAATTCCGCCTATGCGGTGTTCAACGCCCGTTTCGGCGTGAGCCACGAAGCCGGATGGTCGATCGAGGCGTTCGTCAACAACCTCACCGACGAGTTCTACTACCTGCATGGCTTCCCGCCGCCGGAGCAGACCGGCACGTTCGCGATCTACCCGTCCGCGCCACGGACGTGGGGCGTATCGCTCAAGGCCGATTTCTGAGGCTATAAAGGGGGAGGCTGCGGCCTCCCCTTTTCATTTCAGCCGTTCCCTGAACGCCGCGAGCCGGCGCACGCCCACGTCAATCGTCGCATCGGTTTTCGAAAAGCAAAGCCGCACGATCGAGCGCACCGGATCGCTGATGTAGAACGCCGAAACCGGAATGGCTGCCACGCCGACATCTTCCACAGCGCGCAAGCAAAATTCTTCGTCATCCAGCGCCATGCCCGATGCCGGCAAATCGATACAAAGAAAATACGTGCCCCCGCTCTCAAGCACATGATAGCCGCCAGCGCGCAATCCCGCGGCAAGCCGGTCGCGCGACGCGCCAAGCGCGGCGCGCATGGACGAGAAATAGTCATCGTCCTTACCGAGGCCATAGGCCGCTGCGCGCTGAAGGTTCGGCGGCGTCGAGAACGTCAAGAATTGATGCGCTTTTGCGATCACGGCGGTGAGCGCGGGCGCCGCGCACACGAACCCGACCTTCCAGCCCGTCAGCGAAAATATCTTTCCGGCCGAACCGATTTTCACCGTCCGCTCGCGCATGCCCGGCAAGCCGATCAGCGGCACGTGTTCGCGTCCGTCGAACACAACATGCTCCCACACCTCATCGGACAGCACGACCGCGCCGCTGCGGACGCAGAACGAGGCCAGCAGGGCAAGGTCATCGCGGCTGTAAACCGTGCCCGTGGGATTGAGCGGATTATTGAAGATCACCAGCTTCGTGCGCGGGCTAAACGCTTCGGCAAGCATGGCCTCGGTGAATCGCCAGTCCGGCGGGGTCAGGCGCACGGTGCGCAGCACGCCGCCAGCCCGGCGCACCAGCGGCTCATAGGCGTCATAGAGCGGCTGAAACATCACCACCTCGTCGCCAGGCGAGACCAGCGCGAAGATCGAAGCCGCCAGCGCCTCGGTTGCGCCGGACGTGATTGTCACTTCGCTGCGCCAGTCGAGATCGAGACCGTGAAACCGCTCGTAGTGGACGGCGACCGCTTCGCGCAATTCCGGCAGGCCGAGCATGGGCGGATATTGGTTCGGCCCTTCGAGCACCGCCCGCGCCGCCGCCGCGCGCACATCTTCCGGCCCGTCTATCTCCGGAAAGCCCTGCCCGAGATTGATCGCGTTCTTTTCCCGCGCCAGGGACGACATCCGCTCGAAGATCGTAGTGGGCAAGGCGGCGAAAATCGGGTTCATGGCGTCTCGGTTGCGGCGGAAGCGATACGATGAGCGAGTGGTGGCGCGGCGCGGTTATCTACCAAATCTACCCGCGCAGCTTTGCCGATTCCAACAATGATGGATGCGGCGATCTCAAAGGCGTGGTTGTTAAGCTGGATTATATTGCCAGCCTCGGGGTCGATGCGATTTGGCTCTCGCCGTTCTTTCGTTCGCCAATGAAGGATTTCGGCTACGATGTGTCCGACTATCGCGCTGTCGATCCGCTGTTCGGAACCCTCGCCGATTTCGACGCGCTGCTCGCCCGGGCGCACAGCCTGGGACTGAAAGTCATCATCGATCAGGTCTATTCGCATAGTTCAGACCAGCACGCCTGGTTCACTGAAAGCAGAGCCAGCCGCGACAATCCCAAGGCCGATTGGTACGTATGGGCCGACGCCAAGGCCGATGGGTCGCCGCCCAATAATTGGCAAGCCCTGTTTGGCGGACCGTCGTGGGAATGGGATCCGCGCCGGCGCCAGTATTATTTGCATAATTTTCTCGCCCAGCAGCCCGATCTCAACGTGCGCAACCCCGCGGTGCAGGATGCACTGCTTGGCGAAGCGAAATTCTGGCTCGACCGCGGCGTTGACGGCCTGCGGCTCGACGTGGCGAATTTCTACGTGCAGGACGCTTTGTTGCGGGACAATCCTGCCCTGCCGTTTTCCGAAACGCCATCTCGCCCGCACCAATTTCAACGCCATCTCTACGATCGCTCGCAGCCGGAAACGCTCGCTTTCATCGCGCGCCTGCGCGCCCTGCTCGATTCCTATCCTGGCCGTTTCGCCGTTGGCGAAATCGAGGACGAAGAGCCTCTGTTGCGGCAGCGCGAATACACTGACGGGCCCGATCGGCTGCACACCGCCTATTCGTTCTTCCTGCTGCGCGCGAAGCAAGCCACGCCGGCTCTCTTCCTCGAAGCCATGCGCGGCTGGGACAACGCGCGCGGCTGGCCGGCGTGGAGTCTCTCCAATCACGACGTGCCGCGACTGGCCTCGCGCCTAGCCGGAGACGATCCGCAGCGCGCCAAATTACTTATCGCAGTCTTGCTCTGCCTGCGCGGCGCGGCGTTCCTTTATCAGGGCGATGAACTCGGCCTGCCGCAGGCGGACGTTCCGTTCGAGAAATTGCGTGATCCCGAAGCGATCCGGTTCTGGCCGCACGGCATTGGGCGCGATGGCGCGCGCACGCCGATGCCCTGGCGCGACGAACCTGGCGGCGGCTTTTCCAGCGCCGAACCATGGCTGCCAATCGATCCTCGCCATCTGGCGCTTGCCGCCGAGACGCAAACGCGCGATGCAAACTCCATTCTCGCCTTCACCCGCGAAATGATTGGCCTGCGCAAAGCGTGCGCCGCACTGCGCATCGGCGATTTTTCGCCTCTACCGGTGGCGGACGGCGTGCTGTTGTTTGAACGCGCAAGCGCCGGCGAGCGTCTGATCTGCGCCTTCAATCTCAGCAACGCCGCGCAGAAAATCCCGCTCGCCGCCGCCGCGCGGACGCTTCCGGCCCCCATGAATGGCCGCATCGAAGATGGGATATTGATCCTGCCGCCGTGGACCGGAACGGTCGCAAGCGCCGCCCGTTAATTTTTCAGTAACCTTATGATGGAAAATGCCCACAGACGTATGGCGCGTCTGGGGAGAGGCAGAATGCTCGTGTTCCTGACTTGGGCTTTCGAGGTTGTCGCGGCGACCGCGATTGGCGGCATGGTGACCGGCGCGGCATTGGTCGCCGGCCTGTTTGTCTGGGCTCACACCCCGCGCGCCGCCGATATCGGCCCTTCGATCTCCGCCCCCTTGCTGGCCGGCGAAGAGACCAAGCGCGCCGACGCGGGCTGACCTGCTCCAAAAATTCTACTGCTAGCGCGCCGCTTCGGCTATGCCGGGTCAAGGGGAGTTCCCATGGCCGAAATCGGTGTGACCGCGCCTTCTTTGCGGGCCCGCATGCGCGCGATCTTTGGCGGGGCCGCGGGCAACCTCGTCGAGTGGTACGATTGGTACGCTTATGCGGCCTTCACGCTCTATTTCGCGAAAAGCTTCTTCCCGCAGGGCGATCAGACCAGCCAGTTGCTGCAGACCGCCGGTGTGTTCGCCGTGGGCTTTTTTGCTCGCCCGGTCGGCGCCTGGCTGATGGGCCTTTACGCTGACCACGCCGGGCGGCGCGCGGCGCTGACCGTTTCGGTCAGCATGATGTGTTTCGGCTCGCTGCTCATCGCGCTCTGCCCGACCTATACGCAGATCGGCGCCGCGGCGCCGTTCCTGTTGGTGGCCGCGCGAATCCTGCAGGGACTCAGCGTTGGCGGCGAATACGGCGCCAGCGCCACCTACATGAGCGAAATGGCCGGAGCCCGCCATCGCGGCTTTTGGTCGAGCTTCCAATATGTCACGCTCATCGGCGGCCAATTAATCGCGCTGGGCGTTCTGATCGTTTTGCAAAATACGATGGCGCCCGCCGATCTGGACGCGTGGGGTTGGCGGATTCCCTTCGCGATCGGCGCGGGCCTTGCGGTCGTGGTGTTTCTCATCCGCCTCGGCATGGTGGAATCAGCGAGCTTCGAAAATGCGCGCGGGCAGGAACGCGCGCGCACGATGCTGCTGTTTCTGCGCTATCCGAAGGAAGCGCTGATGGTGATCGGCTTCACCGCCGGCGGCACGCTCGCTTTCTACGCCTACACCACGTACATGCAGAAATATCTGGTCAACACGACCGGCTTCAGCCGCGACGCCGCCAGCGCGATCAGCGCCGGCACGCTGGTTTGCTTCATGCTCGCCCAGCCGCTCTACGGCTGGCTTTCGGACAAGATCGGCCGCAAGCCGATGTTGCTCGCCGCCTTCGGCCTGAACGCGCTGATCGCCTATCCGTTGTTTACCGCGCTCAGCACCGCCAAGTCTGAAGCGCTGGCCTTCGGCCTCGCTTTGACCGGTCTGCTGGTGAATGCGCTCTACACATCGGTCGGCACGGTGGTGAAAGCAGAGCTGTTCCCAGCCAACGTGCGCGCCCTGGGCGTGGCCCTGCCTTACGCCCTGGCCACGGCGACCTTCGGCGGTACGGCCGAATACGTCGCCTTGTGGTTCAAAAAGGCCGGGTTCGAGCCCGGCTTCTACGTCTATGTCTCGGCCATGTCGGCCATGGCTTTCGCCGTGGCCCTGTTCATGCGGGACACCAAGCACAACAGCCTGATCGCCGAGGACTAGGCGGCGTGCTTGCACCGCCCGGCAGGCGCCTTTATGTCTCCCCGCCCATCGGCGCCGCGGCCCGGAGGTGGGGTAGCTCAGTTGGTTAGAGCGTGGGATTCATAACCCCAAGGTCGAGAGTTCAATTCTCTCCCCCACCACCATGATTTTATTGGGTTTTTACTGATTTATGCTTACTAAGTATCCCGCATAAATCCCGCACCCTATTGCACCACAACTCACCACTATTCGCCGCCCACCACAGAGCGTTGTCATCGCTCGCGCTACTGCGGAGTTCGCGACAAGGACCTAGTCTAAATCGCGATCGCCGTCCGATTTTCGGTGCAATTTTCGCCGCGGCGGGAACAAATTGGACAGAAAAAAAGCACGAGGAAGATGAAGGCGGGTCAGCAGCAGTCGCGAATCGAGACGCACTCCTGCAGTCTCTGTTGATGAAACTTGATCGGATGACGGGTCGAGCCAATGGCGCGCAATGACTTAGTTCTCGCCCTGGTCCGCGCGGGCGTAGCCGGCGACCGCGATGCTTCACGCCGCGCGGCAGAGGCGATTGTCGTAGACGAACGTGCGAAGCAACGCTCTGCGCTCGCCGAACGGCTCGAAACCGAACTCAAGGTAAAGC
>DASZPV010000122.1:0-3545 GCA_035549875.1 Caulobacterales bacterium | reverse complement strand
GTGCAGCGCGGCCTCTTTGTCGAGTTGGGCTTCGAGCGCTTCGACGAAGGCGTCGGCAGTCTGCTGATCGGGCCGGGGCCGGCCTACCGGCGGCATTGCGCCCGCTTGCAGCTTGCGGATTACTTTTTCCCACGTCTCGGCGTCTGCGCCGACATTGGCGACATCCTTGGCGTCGAGCGCCAGACCGCCTGCGCGGCTCTTGCTGTTGTGGCAGGCGAAGCAGTATTTGCTCAGCAGCGCGCCGTCGGGATGGGCGGAAGCGGCGGCGGAGGATGGCGCGGCGGCGGCGGCCCTTACGCCGAGGGCAATGGCGGTGGAAACCGCCACGCAGGCCACGAGCGCGACGGCCGTCTGAGCTATTTTAAATCGCGGACTCATGTGGTCCCTTTTCCTCCTTGCCAAGTATCGGGCGGGGGTCGGGGGGCTGTCAAATGGACGGCTGCGCCGTGGTGTGTAGTATCTCTTTCAAACTTCGTGAACGGGAGGTTTAGCGTGCGTGTCAGATGGGTGGGCGGTGTATGCGCCGCGGTCTGCATTCTGTTCGCGACGCTTGCTGGCGCCGCCGAGCGGGACCTGCGGCTGATCGAGGCGAGTAAGCGCGGCGATGCGCCGGCGGTGAAGGCGCTTGTGAGCGCCGGCGTCGATGTGAATGCCCGCGCGGGCGATGGAGGGACGGCGCTCCACTGGGCCTCCAACCAGGACTCCATCGCAATTGTGGACATGCTTCTTCGCAAGGGCGCAAATGTGAACGCTGCGACGGACCTCGGCATAACCCCGCTATGGATCGCCGCGAACAATTCGAGCGCGCCCATGATCGCACGGCTGCTGGAAGCCGGCGCCGACCCGAATATCGCCCCGCCGACGGAGGGCTCTCCGTTGATGGTCGCGGCGCGGCGGGGTAACGCCGAAGCGGCAAAGGCGCTGCTGGCGCGCGGGGCGGACCCGAATATGCGCGAGACCTCCCGCGGGCAGACGGCGCTGATGTGGGCGGTCAGCGAACGCCATCCTGAGGTCGTGCGGCTGCTCCTTGCGGCTCACGCGGATGTGAAAGCGCGTTCCAACTCATCGATGCAGCGCGTGGTGCTCTGTTGTCAGCTTTATGAGGGCGACGAGGAGGGCGACGCGACGATTCCCGAGGGTGGGTTCACGCCGCTGTTCTTCGCCGCCCAAGACGGCGATGTAGAGACCGTCAAATTGTTGGTTGCGGCCGGTGCTGACGTGAACGACTCCGCGCCCGATGGCGCCAGCCCGCTGGTCGTGGCCGCACATGCCGGGCAATCGGCCATTGTGGCGGCGCTGCTGGAGGCGGGGGCCGATCCGAACGCCGCTGGCGCGGGGTATACGGCGCTGCATGTCGCGGCCCTGAGAGGCGATGTCGCCATGGCGCGGGCGCTGCTTGAGCACGGCGCCAATCCCAACGCGCGCCAGCAGAAGGGCAGTCCGACAAAGCGTGTTCGCAGCGGACATGCGCTTGATCATAGGTTGGTCGGCGCCACGCCATTTATCCTCGCCGTCCGGGCCTGTCAGTACGACGTGATGCGGCTGTTGGCGGCCAAGGGCGCCGATCCGTCGCTCACGGTGGATGATGGGCGTAATGCGCTCATGGTGCTTGCTGGGCCGGGGACGCAAGAGGAGCCCATCCTGCCGGAGTCGCGAGCGGCGGAGGCTGCAAAACTGGCGGTCCAGTTGGGGACGCCGCCCAGTCAGGCAAGTGCAACCGGAGATACCGCCCTGCATGTCGCCGCCACAAGGCGGCGTGATTTGTTGGTGCAGGCGCTGGTCGATAGCGGCGCAGCAATCAATGCGCGCAACCGCAAAGGCCAGACGCCTCTGACGGCGGCGCTGACGCCCCCGCCGCCGCAGAAGGGCACGGGGCTGACGGAAGAGTACGAAGCCCTCAAGAGCACCAGCACGGCGGCGTTGCTGCGCAAGCTGGGCGCGAAGACATGACGGCTGGAATTGAACGGGCGCGCGGTATGGGTGTTCGAACCGGTGCGCTTGCTCTGCTGGCCTGTTTCGTTGCGATGGCAATTCCAATAACCGCGCGCGCGCAAGGGGTCCCGCGCTACGCGGTCGATCGGTCGTGGCCGAAGACGTTTCCGGATCGATGGGTGCTGGGCGGGATCGGCGGCCTGTGTGTGGACGCGCACGACCACCTCTTCATCCTCCATCGTCAGGACGCGCCAGACGGCGATCTGAACGCGGGACACCTGGCCCCACCGGTGATCGAGGTGGACGCTGCGGGCAATTTGATCAATTCGTGGGGCGATCCCAAGCTGCTCGATCAGCGCCTACACAGTTGCGCCTTCGACAAGGCGGGCAATATCTGGATTGGAAGCGCGCCGTCGGGGATGGTGCAGAAGTACACCCACGATGGAAAACTTCTTCTGCAGGTTGGTAAGAAAGGCACATACGACACGGCGGACGGCACGGAAAAAGGCGCGCCGCTCAACTCGAACGCCGCCGTCTTCACGCACCCATCCAGCGTCTACATCGATCCGGCAAACGGCGACGTATATGTCTCCGATGGCGAGCAGCCGCGCGGAAACCGGCGTATCGTCGTGATGGATTACACTGGCAAATTCCTGCGGCAATGGACGCCGGACGCAAAGTCGATCCATTGCATGACCGTCGCGAATGACGGGCTGTTTTACATCTGCGACAGGCCGGGCTCGCGGATACTTGTTTATGACAAGATGGGAAAGGCGATCAAAAGCTTCGACGTGCCCTGGACGCCGTACACGCCGCCTGCCGATGGCAAGGCCAAGGAAAGCGGCGGCGTCGTGGTGTCGCTTGATCTGTCCCGCGACGCGAAGCAATCGCTGATGTATCTCGTCAACCAGAACAACGATCAGGTCGAGATACTCGATCGTCAGACCGGCAGGATATTGTCGAGCTTCGGAGACGGCGCGGGGCATTTCGCCGGCCAGTTTGATCTGCCGCACGGCATCGCTGTCGATTCCAAGGGAAACGTCTATGTCGCCGAAAACCGCGGGCGGCGAGTCCAGAAGTTTGCAATCGTCGGCCGCTAACGATGGCGTCAGGCTTTGTCGATGTCGAGCTTGCCCTGGCTCGTGCCGACGCTATCTACCGGCGCGCCGAGCTTGTCCATCAGGGTTACGAGCAGGTTTGCAGTGGAATCGCCGGCATATTTCAGGTGGCGTCCGCCCTTGATCTGTTGCTCGGGGCCGCCCACCAGCATGAGGGGGATGTTGCGCGGATCGTGCACATTGCTGTCGCTCATGCCGGCGCCGTAAAACAGCAGCGTATGGTCGAGCAGAGAGCCTTCACCGTCCTTGGTTTTGCTTAGCTTGTCCAAATAGTAGGCGAACATCTGCATGTGATAGGTGTTCACCTTGGATAGCATGACCAGTTTCGCCGGATCGTATTGGTGATGTGAGAGTGGGTGGTGTCCTTCGGACACGCCGATTTCCGTATAGGTGCGGCCGCTGAATTCGCGGCCGAACATGAAGGTGATGACGCGCGTCAAATCTGCTTGATAGGCCAGCACCTGCAGGTCGAACATCAGCTTGGCGTGGTCTTCA
>DASZPV010000121.1:0-64221 GCA_035549875.1 Caulobacterales bacterium | reverse complement strand
GCAGACCTGATCGCCAACGGCAGCGACAAGACCTTCATGAAGGATGTGATGGAAGCGTCCAAGACGCAGCCTGTGATCGTCGATTTCTGGGCGCCGTGGTGCGGACCGTGCCGCCAACTGCAACCGGCGCTGGAAAAGCAGGTCAGGGCCGCCAAGGGCAAGGTCAAACTGGTCAAGATCAATATCGACGAGAACCCGACGATCGCGGGCCAGCTCGGCGTGCGTTCGATCCCAGCGGTGTTCGCGTTCGATCAGGGCAAGCCCGTCGACGGGTTCATGGGCGCCCTCCCCGAAAGCCAGATCAAACTGTTCGTCGATAAGCTCGCCGGCGCCGTGGGCGAAGATGACATCGCCGAAGTGCTCGCCCTGGCCGCCGAGAGCCTGAAGCTTGGCGATCTCGGCGGCGCGGCGCAGGCCTACGCCGCCGCGCTGCAACTCGATCCCCAACATCCCAAGGCGATCGCCGGCCTGGCGCGCGCCTATCTTACCGGCGGCGACGCCGAACGCGCACGCGAAGTGCTCGACATGGCGCCGCCGGAAAAGGCCAAGGATCCTGACATCGCCGGCGTGCGCGCGGCGCTCGATCTTGCCGCCAGCGGGCCTGCGACAGGCGAGTTGGCGGCGCTCGAAGCGAAAGTGAAAGCCAACCCGGCCGATCATGAAGCGCGCCTCGAACTGGCGCGGGGCTTGGCGGCAAAGGGCGACATGGAAGCGGCCGCCGACCATCTGCTCGACAGCATCGCCCGCGACCGCGCCTGGAACGAAGAGGCCGCGCGCAAACAATTGCTGCAGATCATCGAGGCCGCTGGCGGCGGCAGCGATCTGGCGAAGTCGGCGCGGCGCCGGCTTTCCGCGATCCTTTTTTCATGACCGGGCGTTGATCGCGCAGGAGGCTCAGAATGGGCGCGTTCGGCTATCGCAAACCGGAGGATCTGCCCCGGACCATTCCGATCTTTCCGCTCGGCGGAGCCTTGCTGCTCCCGCGCGGCACGCTACCCCTGAACATTTTCGAGCCGCGTTACCTAAACATGATCGATGACACACTCGCCGCCGAGAGGCTGATCGGCATGATCCAGCCCACGCCAGCCGGCGAAAACGCGGCCACCCCGGTGCTGCACGATGTGGGATGCGTTGGCCGCATCACGTCGTTTTCTGAGACCGACGACGGCCGTTATCTGATCAGCCTCACTGGCGTATCGCGCTTCCGCACCGCGCGCGAACTTGCGGCGCCGACGCCCTACCGGCAGGTTGAAGCCGATTACGCCGCGTTCGGCGAAGACCTGCTGGCGCGTGAAACCGATCTGCCGATCGACCGCGAGCGGCTCGCTGAATCACTGCGCCGCTATGTCGAATCGCACGGCTTCCAGGCAGATTGGAGCGCAGTGGAATCGGCGCCGACCGAAGCGCTCGTCAACGCCCTTTCCGCGCTCTGCCCGTTCCAGGCTGAGGAAAAGCAGGCGCTGCTGGAAGCGCGCAGCGTGCCGGAACGGGCCGATACGCTCATCACCCTGTTCGATATCTATTCGGCCGAGGACGATGACACGCCCACCCCCATGCAATAGGATCGCCCGATGAGCGAAACCCACGACATCGATCCTCGGCTGCTGGAGATTCTGGTCTGCCCGCAGTCGCGCGGGCCGCTGCGCTATGATCGCGACAAGCAGGAGCTGATCAGCGCGCAGGCGCGCCTGGCCTATCCAGTACGCGAAGGCGTGCCGATCCTGCTGATCGATGAAGCGCGCGAGTTGCGGGGAGACGAATGAGCGCCCAGCCTTGGCCGTCCGATCTCACCTTCAACCGCGCGGCCAAAAGCTTGCACATCGCCTTCGATGACGGCGCGGTGTTCGATATTCCTTTCGAATTACTGCGCGTGTTTTCGCCATCGGCGGAAGTGCGCGGTCATCGCGAGTCCGAGCGCAAGCTCGTCGAGGGAAAAACGGATGTCGGCGTGACGCGCGCCGAGCCCGTGGGCCGCTACGCGGTGCGCATCGTGTTCGACGACGGCCACGACAGCGGGCTTTACTCTTGGGCGCTGCTCTATGAACTCGGCCGCGACCGCGAGAAAAAGACGAACGAATATTTCCTTGCTCTTTCGCGGAAGAGTTAAGCCGCGAGGCTTTCCCCGCGCAGCAATTTCGGCAGGTCGCCGACGCCGCCGCCGGCTTCGCGCATGAAGAACCGCCGCGCCAAGCCGATCCGCCCTACCGCCGCCATGCCCAGATCGCGCACCAACCGCATGCGGCCGAAATCATTGGAGAACAGCCGGTTGAATCCGTCCGTCGCCAGCGCCAGCGCCACATTGTCGAACCGGCGCCACGCCTGGTAGCGTTCGAGCGCGGTGAAGTCGGAAACGTCCAAGCCTTGGCGCAGCGCATCGGCCACACATTCCGCGAGGGCGGCGACATCGCGCAGCCCCATGTTCAGCCCCTGCCCCGCAATAGGGTGAATCGAATGCGCTGCGTCCCCGACCAAGGCGATGCGCGGCGCGATATAGCGATCGGCGATCTGCATCCCGAGCGGATAGGAAAAACGCGGGCCCTCAAGACGCACTGCGCCGAGAAAATCACCGGCGCGCCGGCGCAATTCGGCGAGAATATCGGCCTCGTTCATCGCCAGCAACGCCTGCGCGGCGCGCGTTTTCTCGGTCCAGACGATATTCATCCGTTTCTGCGTTAGCGGCAGCAGAGCGAACGGGCCCGCCGGCAGAAAATATTCATGCGCCACGCCGCTGTGCGCGTGCTCGTGGCCGATCGTGCAGACAATGGCGGTCTGGGCATACTTCCACGCGACAACATTGGCGCCAGCGATCTTCCGCAAGGACGACGCTTTGCCCTCGGCGCTGATCGCCAATGCGGCGCTGATCCGTGAACCGGACTCGAGAACCAGCTCCACGCCGTCATCGCCGACATTTGTCGAAATCACCCGCGCCGGCGCGATCAGGGTAAGATTGGGCCGGGCGGAGACCTCCGCCATCAGCGCGCGGCGCGCGGCGCGGTTTTCAACCATGTAGCCGAGCGCCTCGCCTTCCGGCGCCTCATCGAGTTCGCGGCGATCGAAATGCAGCCGCAGCGCGGAGGGACCGCCGGCGCGCAAGCCATCGGCGACGCGCCCATCGGTGACAAGAATGTTTTCGATCCGCTGGAAATCGCCGGCCAGCCGATCGGCGACGCCCAGGGTTTTCCACATGCGGAAAGAAGCGAAGGCGATGGCAGATGCCCGCCCGTCGAACCGCGGCTCCAACTGGGCTGCGGACGGAGCGGCGTCCAGAACCGTCACCGCCAGCCCCGCCTGATCGAGCGCCAGGGCGAGCGTAAGCCCGACCATGCCGCCGCCGACAATGGCGATCTCCGTCTTGGTCTGGCCGGCGGCGCCGCTTTCAGTGGCGATCATGACGCCCTTTCTACTTGCCAACAGGCGGGTCAGGCCATGTGGCGCCTTGTTGCGTGGCGCATCCGCCGGCAGGCGCCTTGTTTTTGAGCAATCCCGCAAGTGCGAAGCGTGGGGGCGCTTGCGTACTTGCGAGAGCGGGCTGGGCGCGGCGTCAATCCGCCGGATTTTACAGGCCCGGCGAGCATCTCCAAACCGCAATTCCGGGCGCGGGCCGCTTCAATGAGGGGGAGTCGCATGAAAACAGCATCGAGTTCAACAAGGCGCCGGCCATGGCTGGCCGCCCTGCGCGGGGCGCTGTTCGCCCTCGCCGCAGGGTTCGTAGTGATGGGGGTCGGCGCTACGCTCGACAGCCCCGCCTACGCACAAAGCGCGGCGCCGGCGGCGTCAACGGCTCCCGCTCCTGCCGCTGAAGCGGCGCCTGCCGCCCCAGCGCCTGAGGCCGGCAAGATCAAGGCCCCGGAGGTGACGGTCAACAAAGGCGACACCGCCTGGATGTTGATCTCCACCGCCTTGGTTCTGGTAATGACCATTCCAGGCTTGGCTCTTTTTTACGGCGGCCTGGTCAGGACAAAAAACATGGGCGCCACGCTCATGCAGGTCTCCACCGTCGCGATCATTGGCATGATCATGTGGGCGCTGTTCGGCTACAGCTTGGCGTTCACCGACGGCGGAAAGTGGAATGCGGTTATTGGGGGGACTGCGCGGTTCTTCCTCAATGACGCAGGCACAGACCTTTCGGACAACAACGCCGCTACGTTCTCAACCGGCGTTTACATTCCAGAGCTGGTTTACGTGCTCTTTCAGATGACCTTCGCGGCGATCACCGCAGCGCTGGTAGTCGGCGGCATCGCTGAACGCGTGAAGTTCGTCGGCATTTGTATTTTCGCAGTCGTTTGGCCGCTTCTGGTCTATTACCCGATCGCGCACATGGTCTGGTTCTGGCCGGGCCCCGACGCGATCGCCACACACGCTTCCGACCCGGTGGTCGGCTCAGGCTTCCTGTTCGGCAAAGGCGCGCTCGACTTCGCCGGCGGTAGCGTCGTCCACATCAACTCCGGCATCGCCGCGCTGATGGGCGCGCTCGTTGTCGGTCGTCGCGTGGGCTACAAGAAAGAAGCGATGCCGCCGCACAATCTCGTGTGGACCTATTGCGGCGCCGGCTTGCTGTGGTTCGGCTGGTTCGGCTTCAACGCCGGCTCAAACCTTGAATCGAACTATTACGCCGTGCTCGCCATGGCCAATACGTTCCTCGCAACGGCGGCGGCGGGCTTTTCCTGGTGCCTCACGGAGTGGATATTCAAGGGCAAGCCCAGCTTCCTTGGCCTTTCGTCGGGCCTGGTCGCCGGCCTTGTCGCGGTCACGCCCGCATCTGGCTTCGCCGGACCTATGGGCGCGATCGTGCTGGGCTTGGTCGTCTCGCCGGTCTGCGTGTTCTTCTGCTCCGTCGTGAAGAACATGCTCGGCTACGACGATGCGCTTGACGTGTTCGGCGTCCACTGCATTGGCGGGATTATCGGCGCCCTCGGCACCGGCATTCTCGTCAATCCCGCCTTGGGCGGCGCTGGCGTCGTCGATTACGTCAACTGCTCCAAGGACGGCGCCGTGCTCGCCACCTGCCCGGTCGCGCCCTATGACCTGGTCGCGCAAATGACCTCGCAGGCAACCGACATCCTGGTCACGTTGGCTTGGTCCGGCAGCGTCAGCTTGGTCATCTGGCTCTTGCTGCGGGTGTTTGGCCTGCTGCGGGTATCTCAGGACACGGAAGTGGAAGGGCTCGACATCAACGAGCACGGCGAAGCCGCCTACCACTATTAATCGCCTCGCGGGCCGGCCCTCCTCTCAGCAGGATTGGCTGGCCCGCCACCCGGCCCCAAACGGGGGTCCTCCTCCCCTAAGGGCGCAGTTCGCATGAACTGCGCCCGCTTCTTTTCCACAGCGCTACCGGGTCGAGCCGCGGGCAAATTGCGCCTGCAATTCATCATGCTCCGGGCGCTACCGGCAAGAAAACCGCGCGCGGTTCACCTGCGATTAACTCCGGCCCGCGAGGGTCTGCACAGCGCAGAATCGCACGAGTAAAGTTTTTAGTGTCAGACACGTCCATGGAAGATGAGGCAATCGGGCCTCCGGCGCTGCATTCAGCGTCCGTGCAGAGCGGCCTGCGCCGCGCTGGCGCAACCATTGGCGCGGCCGCGTTCGGCGCCTATGGCCTTGCCGCAACGCTTTCCTATTCGCCACACGACCGCAGCCTCAACATGGCTACCGGCGAGCCGATCCATAATATCCTGGGCGCGCCGGGCGCAGCGCTCGCCGATCTGATGGTGCAAAGCATCGGCGTGGCGGCGCCTGCGGCGTTCGCCGCGCTGCTGGCGGCAGGCGTGGCGCGCACCGTCCGCAAACGCATGATCACGCAGGTTTCCCCAAGCCGATTGATGAGCGGCGTGTGCGGCATCGCCCTGCTGGCTGGCGCTGCGTCCTGCACCGGCCTGAAATTGCCTCAACTGGCCGATCTCGGCGTGGGCGGCGTGCTCGGCGACTGGATCGCTGCGGCTCTTAACGGCCTCGTCTCGATGACCGGCTTACCATGGGCCAAAGGCTTCGCCGGCCTCACCGCGCTGGCCGGCGGACTAGGCGCACTGGGCTGGGCGTTCCGCTTCACCGGCGAAGACGTGAAAACCGCTGCGGGCCTTGCTGGCCGCGCTGCGGGCAGAGCCAGCGGGGCCGCGCAAGCCGCCGTCGTGAAGCTCGCGCTGCGGCGCCCCGAGAACGAACAGGAATTGTGGCCGTTCGAGCGCCAATTGCCGGAAGCCTCCAACGCCAATTACCCCGCACTCGAAGAATCCCGCCAACCGCGGGCGCAACAAAAGCGCGTGGAGTCGGCGTTTCAAGGCTACGAGCCGCCAGCCCAGGCGCCAACGCAGCGCGCCCCGCAGGCCGCGCCGAAAATGCGCGCCAAGAAAAAGGCCGCACCGGCGCAGCCGACCCCGTTCTCTCGCCCGTTCAACCTGCCGGGCGCCGATCTGCTGACCCAGGCCAAGCCGCGCGCCGCCCATGCCGATGGCGCCGCGTTGCACGCCGCGTCCAAGCGGCTTTCCGCGGTGCTGACCGATTTCGGCGTCCAGGGCGAGATTGTCGCTGCACGCCCCGGCCCCGTCGTGACGTTGTTCGAGTTCGAGCCGGCGCCGGGCGTGAAATCCTCGCGCGTGATCGGCCTCGCCGACGACATCGCACGCTCGATGAGCGCCACGGCCGCGCGCGTCGCTGTTATTCCAGGGCGCAACGCGATCGGCATCGAATTGCCGAACCCAAAGCGCGAGACGGTTTATCTACGCAGCTTGCTGAGCAGCGCCGCGTTTATCGGCAATCAGGGCGGCCTGCCGCTGGCGCTGGGCGAAACCATCGAAGGAGAACCGTTCGCCGCCGATCTTTCGAAAATGCCTCACCTGCTGATCGCCGGCACGACCGGCTCGGGCAAATCGGTCGGCATCAATGCGATGATCCTGTCTCTGCTTTATCGGCTCTCGCCGGAACAGTGCAAATTCATCATGATCGACCCGAAAATGCTGGAACTCTCGGTTTACGAAGGGATTCCGCATCTGCTCTCCCCCGTCGTCACCGATCCGAAAAAGGCCGTCGTCGCGCTGAAATGGACCGTGCGCGAGATGGAAGACCGTTATCGCCGCATGGCGAAATTCGGCGTCCGCAACATCCAAGGCTATAACGAGCGCGTCGCCCAGGCCCTGACCAAGGGCGAATCGATCGAGCGTACGACGCATGCCGGCTTCGACCCTGATAGCGGCGAGCCGATCTACGAGACCGAAGCGCTAGAACTTGAGCCGATGCCGTATATCGTCGTCGTCATCGACGAGATGGCCGATCTCATGCTTACGGCCGGCAAGGAGATCGAAGCGGCGGTGCAGCGCTTGGCGCAGATGGCGCGCGCGGCGGGCATCCACGTTATCATGGCCACGCAGCGCCCATCGGTCGATGTCATCACCGGCACGATCAAGGCGAACTTTCCGACACGGATTTCCTATTCCGTCACCTCGAAAATCGACAGCCGCACGATCCTCGGCGAACAAGGCGCCGAACAATTGCTCGGCATGGGCGACCTCCTGTTCATGGCCGGCGGCGGACGTATCCGCCGGATGCACGGCCCGTTCGTGTCCGACTCGGAGGTCGAGCGGATCGTCACCATGCTGAAGGCGCAAGGCCAGCCGGCCTACCGCAGCGACGTCACCGAAGATCCTGACGCTCCCAGCGAAGAATCCGCCGCCGATCTGCTGGAAGGCATGGGCATGAATTCCGGCGACGATCTATTCGATCGCGCCGTCGAGATCGTCCGCCGGGACAAGAAAGCTTCGACGTCCTATCTCCAGCGCCGCCTGCAAGTCGGCTACAACCGCGCCGCCAGCCTGGTCGAGCGGATGGAGAAGGAAGGCATAATCTCCCCCGCCAACCACGCCGGCAAACGCGAAATCCTGGTTTCCACGCTGGGCGACTAGGCATCCAAGCAAATTTTCTTGCGGCGCCTTCCCGCGGGGTAGGGCGTTACCGACGTGTCCCGCTTGACGCCAACGGGCAATGAACACCGGGACCTTTATTTCGCCCCGCTGGAAGGCCAGAACGATTTCATGAACCGGTTTTTGCTTTCGCTCCTCATGCTGGCGTTGCCGTCCGCCGCTCTCGCCCTGCCCCAACCGCTCACCGGCGCTGACCGCGCGAACGCGATCGCCAGCGCCAACCGCGCGCTGGGCATCGCCGGCCCGCTGAAGGGCCGCTTCGTGCAGATCGATTCCCGCGGCAAGACAGCCGGCGGCAGCTTCTATTTGCAGCGCCCTGGCAAGGTGAGGTTCGCCTACGATGCGCCGAACCCCCTCACCATCGTCTCCGATGGCTCCATCGTTTCGCTTGAAGACAGCGCGCTGAAGACGGTCAACCGCGCGCCGCTAAAAACCACGCCGCTTTACCTACTGCTCAAGCGCGATGTGAATATCGAGCGGGACGCCAAGGTTACCTCCGTCGCCAAGGACGGCGATTCAATTCTGGTTGGCCTGCGCGACCCCTCCGGCCAGACCAATGGCGACCTGACGCTTACGTTCGATGGCCCGGCCCGCGAGCTGCGCCAATGGCGTGTCACGGACGCCGCCGGCAACGTCACCCTGACGGCGCTGCAAACCGTCCAGGCCGTCCCGGCCCTCGACCAGAAGCTATTCGAGACCAAGGCGCCGACGCCGACGGGAGCCCGCGCGCACCCCTAAAAAGCGAGCAGGCGGCTAAACTTATCTTCACAATTCTAACAAGCGGAAACCCTCTTATCGGGTTGTTTTTTTCGCGTTTGTGGCCTATGTACAACAGACCGGTTGTTACGCATCCCCCTGGATCGGCGTCGTCCCCCCCGCTGACGGGTCCAGATGTAGCAGCCGCCGCCGGATTTATCCCCTCCCGGCGTTTGCGCTTAAAGCGCAGGGCGCCCAGCCTCCCCCAGGTTGGGCGCCCTTCTCTTGTGTGCTGATCGCCCCTAAAGCGCGCCATGCCCAAGCCGCTTCGCGTCGTCACCTGGAATATTAATTCCGTACGCCTGCGTGCGGCGCTGGTCGCCCGGTTCGTCGCCGAGGCGAAGCCTGACGTTTTGTGTCTGCAAGAGATCAAGTGCCGCGACGGCGAATTTCCCGCCAAGGCGTTCAAGGCGATGGGCCTGCCGCATCTGCATGTTGTGGGGCAGAAGGGCTATCACGGCGTGGCGTTCGCCTCGCGGCTGAAGCTTGAGCCGGGCGAGGCGCCTAACCTCTGCCACAAGAAAGAAGCCCGCGCCGCGGCGGTGAAAGTCGGCGGCGTCGAGATTCATAATCTCTACGTTCCAGCCGGCGCCGACATCCCGGATCCTGCCGTAAACGAAAAGTTTGCGCATAAACTCGACGTTCTGGCGCGTATGAAATCCGAATACGCCAAGCGCCGCGGCGCAGGACCGCTGCTCGTGGTTGGCGATCTCAATGTCGCGCCGGGCGAACACGACGTCTGGAACCACAGGCAATTGCTCAAGATCGTCAGCCACACGCCGGTGGAGACCGAAGGCCTGGAGGCTGCGCGCGAAGCCGGCGGCCTGATCGATCTGGCGCGGCAGCACAGACCCGCGCCGGAGCGGCTGTTTACGTGGTGGAGTTATCGCAGTCCGGATTGGACGAAAAACAATCGCGGCCGGCGTCTCGATCACCTCTGGGCCTCGCCGGATGTTGCGGCGGTCTCGCGCGATTACGCGATCCATGTCCCCTGTCGCTCCTGGGAGCGGCCCAGCGACCACGTGCCGGTCGAAATTTCGCTGAGCCTGTGACCTCGCGCATGAGTCGATATTGCGAGGCATTCGCTTACGCCATGGTCTTGTCACTCGCTCAACAAGAGACTTCTGTTGTCTCGGCGAGTCGCGGCTCTAGGCGAATTGCGTTAGGCGATATGAGACGCGGGGAAATTATGGGCCTCAACAAAACTCGCGCGGCGCGTCTGTTTGCGGGCGTGCTCGTGTTTGGCGTTTGCGCGCTAACCGCGCCGCGCGCCTACGCCGCGGACGAAGAAATCCAGGTCTACATGGATGAGATCGGCCCGACCGGGAAAATCGGGCTCGACGTGCACGTCAATGACGCGATCGATGGCCGCCGAACGCAGAGCTACCCAGGCGAGCAGATTTCCGACAACCGGATTCGCATTACCCCGGAATTTTCCTATGCGCTGAACAGCATGTTCGAACTCGGCGCCTATCTGCCGCTCGCCACGATCGACCGCGATGGCGATGCGCGCGTCAGCGGCGCCAAGCTCCGACTCAAGTTCGTTGCGCCGCATGACGCCGACCAAGGCCTGTTTTGGGGCGCCAATTTCGAAATCGGACGCGTCAACAAGAGCCTCGACATCAATCCGTGGAACGCTGAGCTGAAAGGTATCATCGGCACGCGCACGGGACCGTGGACGCTTGCCGCCAACGCCAATATCGACTGGGCGGTTTCCGGCCCGGCGACCGGGCCGACGACGCTGGAGATTGCAACGAAAGCCTCCTACGCGATCAATCCCCGGCTTTCTGTTGGCCTCGAAAGCTACAACGATTTCGGCCCGATTCGCGATTTCACCGCCTTCTCCGATGGCGACCAGAAAATCTATGCCGTGCTCGATACCGCGCTTGGAGATTGGGATTTCGATTTCGGCGTCGGCTATGGCTACGGCCAGCCGGAAGACCGCTGGATATTGAAGATGATCGTCGGCGTGCCGCTCGGCCGTTAACGATTGCCCCGGCAAACGAAATGCTAACCGCCGACGTCTAAGCCTTGGCCATGACGGCAAGCGCGGCGCGCATCAAGGGTTTCGACGGATTGCGCGCGATCGCGATCCTGCTCGTGTTCTTTTCGCACAAGCTCGATATCTCGCAGGCGCTGGGGCGCGCCGGCGTGTGGCTGTTTTTCGTGCTCAGCGGCTTCCTGATTGTACGCATTCTCGCGCGCTCTCGCGCCCAAATCGAGGACGGCCAGCAGGATGCGCCTGCCGCGCTGATCGAGTTCTTCCGTCGCCGCACGGCGCGGATTTTCCCGATCTATTACCTCGTGCTCGCGATCGCTTCCCTGGTCGGCCTGTTCGTAACGATCGAGGCGCTCGCGCCCGGCCAGCCGATCTATTTCTGGCTCTACGGCGTGAATTTTCTACAGGCCAGGCTCGGCGACTGGATCCCGGAATTCGGCCACTTCTGGAGCCTTGCAGTCGAGGAGCAGTTCTACCTTCTGGCCGCGCCGCTCCTCCTCCTCCTGCCGCGGCGCTACGCCCTGCCCGCCTGCTGCACGCTTATCGCCATCGGCCTCGCCGCCGCGGCGCGGCTGCACGCAGCGGGCGCCAGCGAGATTGCGCTCTACGTGGATGCGCTTTCCAATTTCGCGCTGTTGGCCTACGGCGGCGTCATCGGCTTGCTGGCTGATCGGCCGCTGCCGGCGCGCCTTGCTTCTGGCGCGGCGCAGGCGGGCGTACTGGCGGCCTATATCGGCATCGTGACGTGTGCCGCCGACCCCCTGCTCGGCGAAATCGGCGTACTGCTCGTCGGCGTATTGCTGATGCAGATTTACCAAAACCAGCAGAGCTGGTTCGCCGGCGTGCTCGATGCCGCGCCGTTCCGCCCAATCGGCCGCATCAGCTACGGGCTTTACGTGCTGCATCCTTTTGTTGTTTTGCCGATGATCGACAACGGCGTTTTGCGATTGAGCGCTGAATTCGCCGGCACCCTTGGGCTCGCGGCTTTGTCATTCCGCTATTTCGAGAGCCCGATCATGCGCTGGGCGGCAACGCGGAGGATTCCGAAGCACGCGGCCTAAAGCTGCAGCCGATACCCGCCGGTCTCGGTAAGCAATAGACGCGGGCTTTGCGCGTCAGGCTCGATCTTCTGGCGCAGCCGGTAGATGTGGGTTTCCAGCGTGTGCGTCGAGACGCCTGAATTGTAGCCCCACACTTCACGCAACAATTCCTCGCGGCCGACCGGCTTGGCGCCGTTGCGGTATAGGTATTTCAGGATATTCGTTTCTTTTTCGGTCAGGCGGATTTTCTTCTGGCGCGCATCAATCAAAACCTTCAGGGACGGTCGAAATTCGTACGGCCCGATCTGGAAGGCGGCGTCTTCGCTCTGCTCAAACGTGCGCAGGTGGGCGCGGATGCGCGCCAGCAGCACCGAGAACTTGAACGGCTTGGCGACGTAATCGTTGGCGCCGGAATCAAAGCCGAGGATCGTATCGCTTTCGCCATCCGCCGCGGTCAGCATGACGATCGGGGCGCGCACGCCGACGCGCCGCATCAGCTTACAGGCCTCCCTGCCATCCATGTCAGGCAGGTGTACATCTAGCAGCACAAGCCCGACCTTGCCGTCCCGCGCCGCTTCGACGCCCTCGGCCGCCGTCGCCGCATGGGCCGCGCAGAGGCCTTCCTGCAGCTCGATCTGCTCGGCCAACGCCTCGCGCAGATCGTCGTCATCATCTACAATAAGAATGGTCGTGCGGCGTGCGCTCATACCCTCTCCAGCCATTGTAACGGGATGTGAACACGGCGGCGGCCTGGCGCAAGGGTCCCAGTGTGGTTAACGCCGCCTTGGCCGCGCCACAGGAAGCGGCCATAACACACAAATGCGCCTCAACCCTCTGCCCTGCGCCGCCCTCGCCCTGGTCTTTCTGCCCTTGCAGGCGGGCGCGAACGACACTTCGGCCGCTTTGGGGGCCGGAGGCCTTACCTTCGAGCGGAACGAAGACGTGGCGATCGTCTCCGAGGACCTTTTCGTCTCGATGGATCAAATTCGCGTGCGTTACGTGTTTCGCAACCGGAGCGCCAAGCCTGTCACCACGATCGTCGCCTTTCCCCTGCCCGCGCTGAAGGCGGACATGCAGGAATCACCCCTGAACATTCCTAATGCCGGCGATCCGAATTTCGTCGCGTTTGAAACCAAAGTGGGCGGCCAGCGTGTGCCGCTGAAGCTCGATCGCAGGGCGACGTTCAAAAGCCGCGACGTGACCGGCATGTTGGTCGTCAACGGCGCCCCGCTCAATCCGCTTGCGCCAGGCTTCAGCGACAAGATCGCCGCTCTGGCGCCCAAGGACCGGGACCAATTGATCAAGGCGGGCCTGATCGGAAAGGACGAAATAGATCAAGGTAAGGGGCCCGAACCTTATTACCGGCCGGCCTGGGATCTCGCGACCAGCTATTATCGTCAGCAGACCTTCCCGCCGAAGCAGGACGTCCTTGTCGAGCATACCTATCGGCCCGTCGTTGGCGGCACGGTGCAGCCGCTGCTCTCATCGCCAGAGGTGTGGAAGACCGAGCAGCGGCGCTACAAGAAGGCCTATTGTGTCGATGATGCGTTTGAAAAAGCCGGCGCCAAACTCGATCCCGCCAGCACGCAGGAACGCTGGATCAGCTACATCCTGAAGACCGGCGCCAACTGGGCCGGCCCGATTGGCCAATTCACTTTGACGGTCGATAAAGGCGCCTCGCAAAATCTGGTCAGTTTCTGCGGCGACGATATCAAAAAGATTTCGCCAACGCAGTTCCAGATGCGCGCGAAGAATTATAAGCCGCGCAAGAACAAGAATCTGAACGTCCTCATTCTCACGCCCGCGAGCCCCGCCCGATGACCGACGCCCTGCCCGATCGTCTCTGCGTCAATCCGAAAAGTCCGTTTTACGATGAAGCGCTGCTCGCGCGCGGCGTGGGCGTGCGCTTCAAAGGCGTCGAGAAGAACAATGTCGAGGAGTATTGCGTGAGCGAGGGCTGGGTGCGCCTTTCCGTCGGGACGACGAAAGACCGCTTTGGCAATGACATGACCGTCAAGCTCAAAGGGCCAGTAGAGCCCTATTTCAAGGACGCCTAGCCGCGTTCGCCAAATAGCGCGCTGCCGACGCGCACCATGGTGGCGCCGAAACGCACGGCGGTTTCGTAATCGCCGCTCATCCCCATGCTGAGTTCTGCCAGGCCATTGCGCGCCGCGATCTTGGCCAGCAGCGCGAAATGCATCGCCGGCTCTTCATCGGCCGGCGGAATGCACATCAGCCCGCGCACGGCGAGACCATAAACATCCCGCACCCGCGCGATGAACGCATCCGCCTCGGCCGGCGTAATCCCGGCCTTTTGTGGTTCTTCACCAGTATTAACCTGGATCAGCACCTCCAGCCGCCGGCCGCTGCGGGCGATTTCCTCGGCCAGCGCCGCGGCCAGCTTTTCCCGGTCCAGGCTGTCGATCGCATCGAACAGCCCGACCGCTTCGCGCACCTTGTTGGTTTGCAGCGGGCCGATCAGGCGCAGTTTCACGTCCGGGTGGCGCTCCTTCAGCGGCGACCAGCGCGCCATCGCCTCCTGCACCCGGTTTTCGCCGAACAGTCTGTGCCCACGTGCGAGCAGCGCCTCGACTTTCTCCGCCGGCTGTTGTTTCGACACGGCGACCAGCGCGATCTCTTCCGGATCGCGGCCGGCGGCGCGCGCGGCGACGGCGATCTTGTCGCGCAAGGCGGCATAGGAATCGGCGGCGGGAGCGGCGAGCGGCATGAGCGCCTCAAGGGATCTGCGCGTGTTAAGCGCCGCCGCGCGCGCGCTCAAGCGGCGCAATGGCCGCCCCGCGCTGCCTGCGCTGTTGTTCTTCACCGATCCGACGCGTACGCCCGATCCGCTTGCTTCGGCGCAAAAGCTCCCCCCGGACGCGGCGATCGTCTACCGGCACTTCGGAGCCGCCGGCCGGCTGGCCATGGCCAAGCGCCTGCTGCGCGCCTGCCGGCGAAGGCGGCTTAAACTACTGATCGGCGCAGATTGGGGTCTAGCGGCGCGCATCGGCGCCGATGGCGTCCATCTACCCGAGCGGCGCCGCAGCCAAGCCTTCCAGCTTCGCAAGGCACATCGCAACTGGCTGATCACCGTCGCGGCGCACCGCCGCCTTTACGCTACGCCCGGCGCCGACGCCGTCGTCCTCGCGCCCATCTATCCGAGCGCCAGCCCTTCCGCGCAAAACACGCTCGGCGCAAGGCGCGCGAACGCGATGGCGCGGCGTTCATCTACGCCGGTTTACGCGCTGGGCGGCGTAAACGCAGGCAATGCCGCGCGCCTGTCAAGTTTTGCTAGTTTGGCCGCTATTGAAGCGCTGGCCTAGAAGCGGAAGGCCGATTCGAGTTTGACGCCCGCCGTAGGCTCAGGGTTGATCCCGTCCCTGGCGCCTGGGCCGCCGGTCGTTGCGGTAGGGTCGGCCACACGCAATTCGCCGCCGACGCGAAGGCGCGGCGTGAAGTCATAAAACGCACCCACTGCCGCTTCATCACGGGTTGCAGCGGTTTTGGTGCGGTCCGTGTCTTTGAGGTTCAGTGTAACGCCCCAGCGGGCGGACGGCGTCCAGGACATGGTTCGCTCAGACGGCGCGAGCGGCGTCGCGCGCGCCGCCTCGCCGGCTGTGCTGGCGGTGAAGCGCTCAAACCACGGGGCCTCATCCGCCGCCTTGAAGGCGCGCGTGATAGACTTCGTCTCCTCGGCCTGGGCGACACCCGCCCCGGCCGCGACAACGACGCCTATTCCAATGATGGCGTGGCGCAATCGCACGACTAAACCCCTGCCTCCAGGTCCTTTATACCGAATCAATACCTTGCTGGATATGAACTTTTGGTCACAGCCAAACAAAATCGCACCGTCTGGGCGCGTGCCTCACAGGGCGCGGCGGGCAGCCTCACCCTCTGGCCGAGGCTTTAGGCCGTGCTATAGGTCGCCATCAATTTGCCGGGCGGCGCGGTCAAAAGGACCGCCGGCGCCTTGGGCCTGGAGAGCAATAATCATGAGGATTTTCCGGCGCGTTTCCAACGCCGCCTTGGCCTTGGCCGCCGTCATGGCCCTCGCCTCCTGCGGGCACAACCCCGATCGCGTGACCGGCCAGCCGCGCCACGAAGGCGGCGGCTTTCTTGGCATCGGCAAAAAATCCAAGGCCGCAGATGCGGGTGCGCAGATTGGCGTTAACAGTTTCCTGTGGCGCGCGACGCTAGAAACACTGAGCTTCATGCCGCTCGCTTCGGCAGACCAGATCGGCGGCGTGGTCACCACCGATTGGTACGCCAACCCGGAAGCCCCGCGCGAGCGCTTCAAGGCTACCGTCTACATTCTTGACACGCGCCTGCGCGCCGACGGCCTCAAGGTCGCCATCAACCGGCAGACGCTGGCGGCCAATGGCTGGGCCGACGCGCCGTCCGATCCGGAAGTAGCGCTCCAGATTGAAAACCAGATTCTCGTCCGCGCGCGCGAACTGCGCCTGTCGACACAGGGATGATTGCGCGCGCATTGTGTGCCTCTATCCGGCGCTGAACGGGCGCTAGGGCATGTCACGCTACAACCACCGCGAAGCCGAGCCGAAATGGCGCGACGCCTGGGCGCGCGCCAACACATTCCGCGCGCCCGCGCCAGATGAAGCCGGCAAGCCGAAATACTATGTCCTTGAGATGTTCCCCTACCCGTCCGGCGCGATCCATGTCGGCCACGGGCGCAATTACGCGATGGGCGATGTCGTAGCGCGTTACAAGCGCGCGCGTGGCTTCAATGTCCTTCATCCAATGGGCTGGGACGCGTTCGGCCTGCCGGCTGAAAACGCGGCGATCGAACGCGGCGCCGATCCGCGGCAATGGACGCTGTCCAACATCGAGATCATGCGCGAGCAATTGCAATGGCTCGGCCTGTCGATCGACTGGCACCGCGAAATCGCGACCTGCCTGCCGGAATACTACAAGCATCAGCAGGCGATGTTCCTGGCGTTCTGGGAAAACGGCCTCGCCTATCGCAAAGCCTCCAAGGTCAACTGGGATCCGGTCGATCAGACCGTGCTCGCTAACGAGCAGGTCGTCGATGGCAAGGGTTGGCGTTCCGGCGCGCCGGTGGAGACCCGTGATCTGGAACAATGGATGTTCCGCGTCACCGCCTACGGCGACGATCTGCTCGCCGAACTCGCGACGCTCGACCGCTGGCCGGAGAAAGTGCGCACGATGCAGGCCAACTGGATCGGCAAGAGCGCTGGCGCGAAGTTCCGGTTCGAGATCGTCGGCGGCGGCGAGATCGAAGTGTTCACCACGCGCCCCGACACGTTGTTTGGCGCGGCTTTCGTAGCGCTCGCGCCCGATCATCCGCTGACGAAGAAGGTCGCTGAAGCCAGGCCGGAAGTCGCCAAATTCATCGCCGAGGCCGCGCAGCTAGGCACGTCCGAAGCCGATATCGAAGCGGCCGAAAAAGTCGGCGTCGATCTCGGCGTGCGCGTGAAGCACCCGTTCGATCCGAGCTGGGAACTGCCCGTGTGGGCCGCGAATTTCGTGCTCTCTACCTACGGCACGGGCGCGATCTTCGGCTCGCCCGCCGGCGATCAGCGCGACCTTGATTTTGCCCGCAAATACGCGCTTCCCGTCACGCCCGTCGTGCTGCCGCCGGGCGCCGATGCGGCTACGCACAAGATCGAGCGCGAGGCCTATACCGGCCCTGGCACGATCTACAATTCGCGCTTCCTCGATGGTCTTACGACAGAAGCGGCGATCCCGCGCGCGATCGAGGAATTGCAGAAGCGCGGCGCCGGCGAGGCGACGACGCAATACCGCCTGCGCGATTGGGGCGTCTCGCGGCAACGTTACTGGGGCTGCCCGATCCCGATCATCCATTGCGCCAAATGCGGCGTGGTCGGCGTGCCGAAAGATCAGCTTCCGGTGACACTGCCGGAGGACGTGAAGATTGAGGGCGCGGGCAATCCGCTCGCGCGCCATCCAACGTGGAAGCACGTCCCCTGCCCCACGTGCGGCGGCAAGGCCGAGCGCGAGACCGATACGTTCGACACGTTCGTCGATTCATCCTGGTATTTCGCGCGCTTCACCGATCCGCATAACAATGACGCGCCGTTCGATGCGGCGATCGCCGCACAATGGCTGCCAGTCGATCAATATGTCGGCGGCATCGAACACGCCGTTCTGCACCTGCTCTATTCACGCTTCTTCACCCGCGCGATGCGCGATTGCGGTTTCCTGCCGCTGAAGAACGGCGAGCCGTTCGCCGGCCTGTTCACGCAAGGCATGGTCACGCACGAGACCTACAAGTCGCGCGCTGGAACCTGGCTTGCGCCAAGCGAAGTTGAACTAGAGGGCGGCAAAGCCATCGAAATCTCCTCGCACACGCCGGCCGAGATCGGCGGCATCGAAAAGATGTCAAAGTCGAAGAAGAACGTCGTCGCACTCGGCGATTTCATCGAGGAATACGGCGCCGACGTACTGCGCTGGTTCGTACTCTCGGACTCGCCGCCGGAAAAAGACGTGCAATGGACCGCCGCCGGCGTCGAGGGCGCCTGGCGCTTCGTGCAGCGCGTCTGGACCGCGATCGACGAGCACGGATCGCCGGCACCGAAGGTTGGCTCGCCTCCTCCTCCCGGCGTGGATGCCGGCGCGGCGCTAGCCCTCCGGCAAACCGCCCATCGCGTGGTGGCCGCGATCACCGAGGACATCGAGAACTTCCGGTTCAACCGCGCCATCTCGCGCGCCTACGAGCTGATGAACGCCATGCCCAAGGGCGGGGCGAACGACGAGGCGCTGATGTGGGCGCGCGGCGAGGCCTTGCGCCTGCTGGTGCAACTCATCGCCCCGTTCATGCCGCATCTGGCCGAGGAAGGCTGGGCGCGGCTGGGCATGACCGGGCTGGCGGCCGAGGCGGCCTGGCCGGCCGCCGATCCGGCCCTGACCGCCCAGAACGTGGTGGTCGTGCCCGTTCAGGTGAACGGCAAACGCCGCGCCGAAATCGAGATCCCCCGCGGCCTCGCGGAGGACAAGGTCCGCGAGATGGCGCTGACGCATGACCGCGTCACGCCCTTCCTCGATGGACTGACCATACGCAAAGTGGTTGTCGTGCCCGATCGGATCGTCAATATCGTGGTCGCCTAGGGGATCGAAATGCGCCTGCGCGCTCTACTGCCCGCCCTCCTTGCCTTCGGTCTGGCCGGATGCGGCTTTTCGCCAATGTACGGCGAGAACGCGCCCGGCTCGACGAGCGGGCATTACATTGGCCCGGTGACGATTGATGAAGTCTCTGGCAAGGGCGGGTTTGTCTTCAAGGCCGAGCTTGAAAAGCTGTTGCAGGTTGAAAGCGGCCCGGGCCCAGCGCGGCGCCTGACGGTGACAGTGACCGAAGTTTCGGGCGGCCTGGGCTTCCGCGTCGATGAGTCGGCCAGCCGGTCGGACTTCTTTCTTTTCGCCTCCTACGTTCTGCGCGACGCTGACGGCAAACTGCTGGTCGCCGGATCGGCCACCTCCACGGCCAGTTACGATGTGCCCTCTTCCGCTTATGGCGAAATCGCCGCACAGGATGACGCGCGCGAGCGGGCGGCTGAAAATCTTGCCGTGAAGGTACAGGCCCAATTGTCCTTGAAATTGGCGTCAAAGAAGCTCGCGCCGCCGCCCACGCCCGTGAAGTGAAGCTAGCCGGCGCCGCCGCAAAGCGTTTTCTCGCCAAGCCCGCGGGCGATGCGTGCGCCGTGCTGTTCTACGGCCCGAACCGCAGCATGGTCGCTGAAGCGGCCGAAGCGCTGACCGCGCAATTGCTCGGCCCCTCCCCCGATCCGTTTGCAATCACCCGCCTGGGCGACGAGGAGTTGCGGCGCGACCGCGCGCTCCTTTCTGATCAACTCTCGGCGCAATCGCTGCTCGGCGGGGCGCGTGTGCTGCGCATCCGCGCCGATGGCGACAGCGCGGCTGAAACGATCGTGGACTCGGTTTCCGCGCTCGACGACGGCGCGCCGGCTGCGGCGTTCTTGATCGTCGAAGGCGGAGACCTGGCGAGCAAATCAAAAATCCGCAGCGTATTCGAGAACGCGGCGCGCTGCTTTGCCATCGCATTCTATGAAGATGACGAGGCCGCCCTCGCGGAATATGCGGCGAGCCTGATCGGCGCCGCGAAAATCTCGCTGACCGAGGATGCGCGCGATCTGCTCATCGCCGCGCTGCCAGGCGATCGCGCGCTGGTGCGCGGCGAGATCGAAAAGCTCGCCATTTTTGGACATGGCCGCACGGAGCCTATCGCCGCGCCCGATGTTGCGGCGCTTCTAGCTGTGGAGGCCGAATCCGCGCTCGACGATGCGACGATCGCAGTCGCCGGCGGCGATGCGGGCGGCAGCGTCGAACAATTCCACCACGCCGGCGCGGGCGGCGTCACCGCGATCCGGGCGCTGGAGCGACGCCTCTTGCGCCTGCTGGAGGCCAGGCTCGCGGTAGATCGCGGCGCCTCCCCTACCGACGCCGCAGCCAAATTACGCCCCCCAGTGTTCTGGAAGGAGCGCGACGCCTTCGCTGCACATCTGCGTGCATGGACCACGCAGCGGCTCGCGATGGCGCTCGACGTGCTGTGGCGGGCGCAGGTGCGTGCGATGACGGCAGGCGCGCCACAGGAACTGATCGCCGCCGAAGCGTTCCGCGCGGTCGCCAATATGGCTAACCGGCGTTAACCACGTTTGGTCAGATCACGCCGTTCGACAGGCGCCGGGCTATCTCGTCGAGCTGTTCGAGCTTCTTGTAGGCGATCCGCACTTCACCCTCTTCGCCCTTGCCGCTGATCGTCACCGTAAGCCCCAACGCGGCGCCGAGACGCTCTTCCATCTGGCGCGTGTCGGCGTCCTTGCCGGGTGATGGCGTGCGACCCCCGCCTGCGCGGACGTCCTTGGCCTCGCTGGCAAGGCGCTCGATGTCGCGCACGTTGAGTTGTTCGGCGATGGCGCGGCGCGCAAGACCGATCGGATCGGGCGCGGTCACACAGGCGCGCGCATGGCCGGCGCTGAGTCGCCCGTCGCGCACCATTTCCTGGATCGCGGCCGGCAGCGTCAGCAGGCGCAGCATGTTGGCGATATGCGGCCGGCTTTTGCCGACGACCTCGGCGACATCCTGCTGCGTGCGCCCGAACCGTGTCATCAATTGCTGATAGCCCGCCGCCTCTTCGATCGGGTTGAGGTCTGACCGCTGCACGTTCTCGATGATCGCGATCTCCAGCACTTCGGCTTCGTCAAGTTCGCGCACGACTACCGGCAGCGCGTGCAGGCCGGCTTTCTGCGCCGCGCGCCAGCGGCGCTCGCCGGCAACGATCTCGTAGCGCTCGGCGCTACCCGAAATCGGCCGCACCAGAATCGGCTGCAGCACGCCATGGCGACGGATTGAATCGGCGAGGTCTTGCAGTTCGGCTTCGTCGAAATGCTGGCGCGGCTGGCCGGGATTGCGCTGGATCAGTTCGATCGGAATCAGCCGCGGCCCCGGCTCCGCCGGCGCGCTCGGTGCGATCGAATTCAGGATCGGGTCGGCAACGTCGTCGATGGCCGGCTGATAAGGCTCGTAAGCCGGCGGGGCATCAGCGGCGCGTGGCGGCGGAAACGGCGCCAAATTCGAGGGAGCCTCCGTATACGGACTATCGACGGGCCGCGGCGCATCCGTCGGCGCAGACACTGGTTGCGCGCGATTGAGATCGAACGATTCCCCAAGGAGCGCCGACAACCCCCTGCCCAGACCGCGCCGCGCTTGCTCTGACATAAATTACGCTCCCTAAGCGGCTTTCAGCGCGCGCTCGCGCTCGATGAGTTCCTTGGCCAGCGCGACGTAGGCCTTCGAGCCCGGCGCGCTTTGATCATAAATAATCGCTGGAAGACCGTGCGACGGCGCCTCGCTTAAACGCACGTTGCGCGGAATAATGGTGGCGTAGACCTTGTCCGGAAAAAACTGCCGCACTTCCGCGGCGACCTGATCGGACAGGTTGTTGCGCTTGTCGTACATGGTTAGCACGACGCCCTGGATTTCCAGCGCTGGATTTAATCCGCCCTGCACCATGCGAATCGTCTCGATCAATTGCGCGAGCCCTTCGAGCGCGAAGAACTCGCATTGCAGCGGCACCAGCACGGCGTCTGCCGCAGTCATCGCATTGACCGTCAGAATGTTGAGCGATGGCGGGCAGTCAATCAGCATGTATTCGAAGTCGGCGTCCTGGGTTTCGCTTTGGTACGCCTTCAACGCATCACGCAAACGATGCTGCGGGCGAACAGAAGCCATCAGCTCGCCGTCGATGCCGGCGAGGTCGCCGCTGCCCGGCACGATAAACAGGTTCGGCACTTTCGTTTGCATGATGCCGGCGCTCAACGGGCGCCCGCCGTTCAGCACGTCATAGCTGGTGACGTTGCGCGCCGATGGCGGGATATCGAGCCCGGTCGAGGCGTTGCCTTGCGGATCGATGTCGAAGATCAGCACGCGCTTGCCGGCGGCAGCCAAGGCGGTGCCGAGGTTGATCGCCGTCGTGGTCTTGCCAACCCCGCCCTTTTGATTGGCGAGGGCCAGTGTTCGCTGTACGGACTTAGGTTGAGGCACGTTCTGCTCCGTCGACCCTGATGATCCGCCCGCGCGGATCTGAGAGGCTGGGGAGAATCTGATAGGTCAGCGCCCAACGCGACCCAGCTTCTGTAATCTCGCTGTCGATGGATTCGCCCTTGAGGAAAAGGCCTATTGCGCCATTTTGCAGAAGCGCGGCGGCATCGTCGATAATCCGGCTCAGCGGCGCAAAGGCCCTGGCGGTCACAACGTCGTAGGCCCCGCCCGCCGCCGCGGCCTGATCGGCGCGCTCTAGCCGCACCCGCGCCGGCGCGCCCGTGGCCCGGATCGCCTCCCGCAGGAAGGCGGCCTTCTTGGCGTTCGACTCGACCAGATCGACCCGGGCGCCCTCAACCCCCTTCAGACAGCAGGCCAGGACCAGCCCGGGAAACCCCGCCCCGGAGCCCAGATCGATCCAGGTCCGGGCCTCCGGCGCCAAGCGCAGGAGCTGCGCGGAATCGAGCGCGTGGCGCCTCCAGTACTCATCCAGTTGCCCCGGCCCGACCAGATTGATCCGGGGGGCCCAATCCAAAAGCAGCATCAAATGTGTTTCCAGTGCTTCACGTGTTTCCCGTGAAACAGGGAAGTCGCGGCAGAAATCGTCCGGGCCGTAGGTCACCCCGCTGGAATGGCCTGCGTCGCGATTGGGGGCAATGCCGCCGCTTTGTCGGCTAGGCTCGGCCTGCCTTCTTCACGTGCGCCAGCAGCGCCGTCAGCGCGCCGGGGGTGACGCCCTCGATACGGCCGGCCTGGCCCAGCGTGACCGGGCGCGCCTGCGCCAGCTTCTGGCGGATTTCGGTCGAGAGGCCGCCAACCTCGGCATAGTTCAAGTCAGCAGAGAGCCGCAGGTTCTCGTCCCGGCGGAATGCCACCACGTCGGCCTCCTGGCGCTCCAGATACCCGGCGTAGCGCGCCTCGATCTCCAGCCGCTCCCGCGCCGCTGGGCCGATCGCGCCTAGTTCCGGCCAGATAGCGGCGAGGCGCTCGAAGCCAATGTCCGGGTAAGCCAGCAATTGCAGGGCGGTCCGGCGCAGGCCATCGAGGTTGACCGTCAGCCCCCGCGCTCGCGCCTCGGTCGGCGTCAGGCTGAGGGATTGGGCAAGGGTCAGCGCCAGCGCTGCCGCCGCTTCCTTCGCCGCGAACGCCGCCGCCCGTTCCGACCCAACGCACCCAGCCGCGACGCCCTTCGGGGTCAGCCGCTGGTCGGCGTTGTCGGCGCGCAAGCTGAGCCGGTATTCGGCGCGGGAGGTGAACATGCGATAGGGCTCGGTCACGCCGCGCGTGACAAGATCGTCGATCAACACGCCGATGTAGCCTTCGGCGCGTGTCACGTGAAGCGCCTCGCCCCCGCCGGCGGCGCGCGCGGCGTTGAGCCCGGCGATCAGGCCCTGCGCGCCCGCCTCCTCGTAGCCCGTCGTTCCGTTGATCTGGCCGGCGAGATAAAGCCCCGGCAAGCGCTTGGTCTCGAGCGTCGGCAAAAGCTCGCGCGGATCGACGTAGTCGTATTCGATCGCATAGGCGTGGCGGATGATCCGTACACGCCCTAACCCCGGAATCGTGCGTAGAAAGGCCCCTTGGACGTCTTCAGGCAGAGAGGTCGAAATCCCATTCGGATAGATCGTGTCGTCGTCAAGGCCCTCGGGTTCGAGGAAAATCTGGTGGCCGGACTTGTCGGCGAAGCGCGTGACCTTGTCCTCGATCGACGGGCAATAGCGCGGCCCGCGCCCGGCGATGGCGCCGGAATAGACCGCCGACTTGTCGATATTGTCGGCGATGATCCGATGCGTTTCCGGCGTTGTGCTCGTTACTCCGCATTCGATCTGCGGGTTGGTGATCGTCTCGGTCAGAAACGAGAATGGGATAGGCGGGTCGTCGCCCTTCTGGCGATCCAGCCCCGCCCAGTCGATCGTCTTGCCATCGAGCCGCGCGGGGGTTCCCGTCTTCAGCCGGCCCATGTCGAAGCCAAGGCTGTAGAGCCGGTCGGACAGGCCCACCGCCGGCGCCTCGCCAACCCGGCCCGCCGGGATGCGCCTCGCGCCGATATGGATCATGCCCTTCAGGAACGTGCCGGTGGTCAGCACGACGCGCGGCGTGGCGTAGGCCTGGCCCGAGGCGCAGGAGACGCCGGCGACCCGCCCGTCATCGACAATCAGGTCCTCGACCGCCTCTGCCCGGATGGTCAGGTTCGCCTGGGCGGCCAGGGCCGCCTGCATGGCCTGGCGATAAAGCTTGCGGTCGGCCTGGGCGCGGGGGCCGCGGACGGCGGGGCCTTTCGAGCGGTTCAGCATGCGGAACTGAATGCCGGCGGCGTCGGCCACCTGGCCCATCACGCCGTCCAGCGCATCGATCTCGCGGACCAGGTGCCCTTTGCCGAGCCCGCCGATCGCCGGATTGCAGCTCATTTCGCCAATCGTCTCGACCTTATGGGTCAGTAGCAACGTGCGCGCGCCAAAGCGCGCCGCCGCCGCAGCCGCCTCGCAGCCGGCATGGCCGCCGCCGATGACGATGACATCGAAATGTTCCATGAGCGGGCCTGTCTAGCCCAAAGAGCGCCGCCCGTCATTGGAGATTGCTAATTCCGGTTAGCGTGTTTCCCGTGGAACATTCAGGGCCGGCCACATCGAATAGCCGCACGCCTTTGGGCGATCCCTTACGCCTGTGGCGCGTCGGGGGTGACGCAGCCGGACGTGCGAAAAAGCCCGGGTCCACGCGGCTTTTCGCGCTTATTCCGTGTCCGGAGTAATTGCTCCGTACCCGGAAGATCGCGCCGGTTTCACATGAAACACGTGTATTTGCGTTTACTTCCCGATGCAGAATTCGGCGAAGATCGCGTCCAGCACAAGCTCCACATCGACCCTGCCGGTGATCCGCCCGAGCGCGCGCGCGGCAAGGCGCAGGTCTTCCGCCGCCAGCTCTGCGTCGCCGGCTTGCCTTGCGCTGCGCACGGCGTCGCGGGCAGTTTCGACGAGCTGGCGGTGGCGCGCGCGGCTGAGCGCCGGGGCCTCCTCGCGGCCCAGCGCGCGGGCCACGCGGGCGCCCAGCGCCGCTTCGATTTCCGCTATTCCCGCACGCGTTACGGCTGAGGCCGCGAACACGGTAAAGCCGCGCTGTTCGGCGATTTGCTGCGCCGGCAGCGCCGCCGCGCCTGGGCGTGTGTCGGCCTTGCTAAGCACAACGATGTCGTTTGCACGCAGCGAGGCGAACGCATCGACGGACAGTTCGTCGCTGCCGCGGTCGATCACGCCAATGCGCAAGTCGGAATCTTCGGCGCGCGCCAAAGCGCGGCGCACGCCCTCGGCTTCAATGACGTCGCGCGCCTGGCGCAGACCGGCGGTATCGGCCAGCCACACAGGATAGCCGGCGAGCACAAGCCGCACCTCGACAACGTCGCGCGTCGTGCCCGGAATTTCCGAAACGATCGCCGCGTCGCGCTGTGCGAGGGCGTTCAGCAGGCTTGATTTGCCGGCGTTCGGCGCACCGATGATCGCGACCCGGTAGCCCTCGCGCACGCGCTCGCCGCGGTGGGCGTCAGCGAGGTGCGCCGTCATTTCCGCGTCTAGCGCATCGATCAGCGGCGCGGCGCGTCTGGCTAAAGCGTCGGGCAGGCCTTCATCCGGAAAATCGATCTCGGCCTCGTATAGCGCCAGCGCCTGAACGAGTTTATCGCGCCAGCCTTCGTAGACCGCGCCGAGCGCGCCGCTCATCTGGCGCAGGGCCTGCCGGCGCTGGCCGTCCGTCTCGGCATCGACAAGGTCGGCGACCGCTTCGGCGGCGGTCAAATCCATTTTGCCATTTTCAAACGCGCGGCGCGTGAACTCTCCGGGCTCGGCGAGGCGCAGGCCGGGCTGCGCCTCCAGCGCGCGGTAAACGCCTTCGATCACGGCAGGGCCGCCATGAACGTGAAGCTCGACGACGTCTTCGCCGGTGAAGCTGTTTGGGGCGGGGAAATACAGCGCCAGCGCGTGGTCCAGTTCAGCGCCCGTCTCAGGATCGGCGAGGCGGCGCAACACCGCTTCGCGGGGCGCCGGCGGGGGCAGGCCGCCCAGCGCCGTGAGCGCGCCCGCCGCGGCCGGGCCCGAGAGGCGTATCACCGCAACGCCGGCCCGGCCCGCACCGGAAGCCAGCGCAAATATCGTCGGCTGCTCCACGGCTACTCCTGCTTGCCGCGCGCGCCAGTGTTGAGCATGCCCATGAACGCCTCTTGCGTTTGCAGGCCCATCTGCATCCAGGATTTCATCAGCGCGTCAGGCCCCATCATCGCGAGGTTGGCGGCGGTGCGCTTTTTCAGCTCTTCGGTGATGTATTCATTGAGTACGGTGACGTCAGGCAGGCCCATGAACTGGCGCGCCTCGACAGGCGTGCATTCGACCTCGATCCGCATCTTCATCGGCGCTCTCCGCTCCAGTTGTAGTTATAGACCCGCGCCCGGTTGAGCCGATAGGGTGTCGCGGGCGGAAACGAACGGAGACCCACATGAGCGGCAAGGTCGTTCAAATCGCAGGCCGTGACGGCGCGTTTTCAGCCTACCTCGCCATGCCAGGCGAACCGCCGAAAGCGGGGCTGGTCGTGATCCAGGAAATCTTCGGCGTGAACGCCGTTATGCGCGATATCGCCGACGCTTATGCCGCGCAGGGCTATGCCGCGCTCTGCCCGGATCTGTTCTGGCGGCTGGAGCCCGGCGTGCAGCTTACCGACAAGACGGACGCCGAGTGGAAGCGCGCGCTTGAGCTGATGGGCGCGTTCGATCCGGACAAGGGCGTCGAGGATATCGACGCCTCGATCGATTACCTGCGCGAGCGGATCGGCGTGCGCAAGGTGGGCGCGGTCGGCTATTGTCTGGGCGGCCTGCTAGCCTTTCTCACCGCGGCCCGCACGGATGTCGATGCCTCCGTCTCGTATTACGGCGTGAACCTCGACAAGCGCCTGGACGAAGTTGAAAAGCTCGCACAGCCGCTGATGCTGCACATGGCTGGTAAGGATCAATTCGTGCCCGCCAAGGCGCAGGAGGCGATCAAGGCTGGCCTGCACAATCATCCGCAGGTGACGATCAACGTCTACGACGCGCAGGATCACGCTTTTGCGCGCAAGGGCGGGGCGCATTACGACGCGCAGGCCGCCGAACTCGCCAACCGGCGCACGGCGGACTTTTTCCGCGAGCATCTGGCGGCGTGATTATGGTTAACGAGGCTTAGAAATGCGCGCGATCCGCTTTGACAAGACCGGCGGGCCAGAGGTGCTCGCGCTCGAAGATGTGCCGACGCCCACGCCTGGCGCCGGCGAAGTGCTCGTTCGCAACGCCGCCTGCGGCGTGAACTTCATCGACACTTACCAGCGCAGCGGACTCTACCCCGTGGCCCTGCCAAGCGGCCTGGGCCAGGAGGCGGCGGGCGTCGTGACGGCGCTTGGCGAAGGCGTCTCCGATTTTCGCGTCGGCGAGCGCGTAACCTTCACCAACGTGATGGGCGCCTATGCCGAGTTCAGCATCGTGCCGGCGGTGCGGCTGCTGACTCTGCCGGAGGGTGTCGCAGACGACATCGCGGCCTCTTCGCTGTTGAAGGGTTTGACCGCGCGGTCGCTGCTGAAGGTCACGCGCCCGGTAAAACCGGGAGACACAATCTTGTGGCATGCGGCGGCCGGCGGCGTCGGCCAGATTGCAACGCAATGGGCGGCGCATCTCGGCGCGCGGGTGATCGGCGTCGTCGGCAATGACGAGAAGGTCGCGCTCGCGAAGGCCAATGGCTGCGCCGAGGTGATCGTATCTTCGCGCGAGGATATCGCCGCGAGAGTCCGTGAGCTGACGAACGGGGAGGGTGTGCCTGTCGTCTATGATTCTGTCGGCAAGGATACGTTTGAGGCGTCGCTCAACAGCCTTGCGCCGCTCGGCATGTTCGTGAGTTTCGGCAACGCCTCCGGGCCGGTAGCGCCCTTTTCGCCGCTGCTGCTGTCGCAAAAAGGCTCGCTGTTCTTCACGCGGCCGACGCTGTTTACCTATGTCCGCACGACGCCGCTATTGCGCGAAGCGGCCGCCGACCTGTTCGCCGTGCTGGCCTCAGGCGCGGTGAAGATCGCGCCGCCGACGCGCTACAAGCTGGCGGACGCGGCGCAGGCACACGCCGATCTTGAAGCGCGCAAAACGACGGGCAGCTTGGTGCTCGCGCCTTAAGCCGCGGCGGCGGGCTGGGCCGAGGCGCGTTGAAAAGCGGGCCGCGCTGTAAGGCGTTCGAAGTAGGCGTCGAGCACCGGATCAGCGTCCTTCATGACGCCGAATAATTTGAACACGCTGAGAGCAAACCCGATCGAGATGTCCGCGGCAGTAAACCGGTCCGCCGCCATATATTGGCGGTCCTGCAAATGCCGCCGCACGACACCGAGCCGCTTGCGTTGGGCTTCGGCGATGTAGTTCGCCGTCCAGTTTTTCTTCTGGTCCTCCGGCGCCATGTAGCGCGTCGCGACCGCAGCATTGCCGATCGAGCAAAGGCCAGCCTCGCCGAATTCGAGGAACTGGATGTAGGCCGGGTAGTCCTTTTCCTCCGGCTGCACCGCCAGTTCGGTCGGCCCGTGCCGGGCCATCAGGTATTGCATGATCGCGATGCTCTCGATCATCTTCACATCGCCATCCTGGATCGCCGGCGACTGGCCGAGCGGGCTGACCGCCAGAAATTCGGGCGTCGGGTTCATCACGGAAACACCGACCGTCCGGTAGAGCAGGCCCATTTCCTCGGCGAGCCAAACGATACGCACCGAACGCGAAGGCGGCATGTGGTAGATGGTGAGCATGAGCGATCCTCCCAGGACGGCGCTTTATAACGCCCGCGAGGCGCGCCGAAACACGCTTGATACGCATTGTCCCGCCGTCCGGATTTGCCCGACGCGCCGGCTTTAGGCGTTCATGCTTTGGAAGAAGTCGTCGTTGGTCTTAGTCGAGCGGAGCTTGTCGAGCAGGAACTCGATTGCATCGGTAGTGCCCATCGGGTTCAGGATCCGGCGCAGCACATACATCTTGTGCAGGTGCTCCTTCGGCACGAGCAGTTCTTCTTTACGGGTGCCGGACTTGGTCACGTCCATCGCCGGGAAGATGCGCTTGTCGGAGACCTTACGGTCGAGCACGATTTCGGAATTACCCGTGCCCTTGAATTCTTCGAAGATGACTTCGTCCATCCGGCTGCCGGTATCGATCAGGGCGGTGGCGATAATCGTTAGCGAGCCGCCTTCTTCCAGGTTGCGGGCCGCGCCGAAGAAGCGCTTTGGCCGCTGCAGCGCGTTGGCGTCAACACCGCCGGTCAGCACCTTGCCGGAGGAGGGAACGACTGTGTTGTAAGCGCGGCCGAGGCGCGTGATGGAATCGAGCAGGATCACCACGTCCTTGCCGTGCTCGGCGAGGCGCTTAGCCTTTTCGATCACCATTTCAGCAACCGCGACGTGGCGGGTGGCCGGCTCGTCGAAGGTCGAGGAAACCACTTCGCCTTTCACCGAACGGCGCATGTCGGTGACTTCCTCGGGGCGTTCGTCGATCAGCAGAACGATCAGGAAGCATTCGGGGTGGTTGGCCTCAATGCTCTTGGCGATGTTCTGCAGGATGACGGTCTTGCCGGTACGGGGCGGCGCCACGATCAGCGCACGCTGGCCCTTGCCAATCGGCGCGACGATGTCGATCACGCGGCCGGTTTTGTCTTTGATCGTGGGGTCGTCCAGTTCCATCTTGAACGCCCGGTCAGGATAGAGCGGCGTCAGATTGTCGAAATGGACCTTGTGGCGGACTTTTTCGGGGTCCTCGAAATTGACCGTGTTGACCTTCACCAGAGCGAAATAGCGCTCGCCGTCCTTGGGTGCGCGAATCTGGCCATCGACCGTGTCGCCGCCGCGCACGCCGAAGCGGCGGATTTGGTTCGGGCTCACGTAAATGTCATCGGGGCCGGGCAGGTAGTTCGACTGCGGACTGCGGAGAAAGCCGAACCCGTCGGGCAGAATTTCGATCACGCCGCCGCCGCCGATCTCGACGCCGCGCTCGGCCAATTGTTTCAGTATTGCGAACATCATGTCCTGCGTGCGCAGGGAGTTCGCGTTTTCGACTTCGAGCTGTTCGGCAAAAGCCAGCAGTTCGGCCGGGGTCTTGGCCTTGAGCTGTTGGAGGGTGAGTTGAGTCAGGCCTTCGAGGGCTTGGACTTCGTCAGTCATGGGAATAGCGGCCTTAAGGGGAGGGATAGTGTTGTTAGGCGTGAAAGGGCGGCCCGAAGAGCCGCCGACGCCAGGGAAATAGATTTCGGCGGTAAGAAAGAGCGCCGCCGGCGCACGCGCGAGAACCGCGCGTCAAGCCGATGGACACCATATCGGCCCGCGCCCGTCAAGCCGCAAGGGGCACCTTAGCGCGGCTCGATCGTCGCCAACAACACAATGACGATTGCGATGATGAACGGAACTTCGCTGATCATCCGCCAGAACTTGGCGCTATAACGCCGCTCGCCTTTCGCCAGCTTCTTGCCCTGGGCGATGAAAAAACCGTGCAGGCCGGTCAGGGCCAGCGCCAGGATCACCTTCGCCCACAGCCAAGGCTCTCCCCATTTGGCCTTGTCGAACGATAACAATAGCCACAGCCCCAGGACCCAGATCGCCACAACTGAAGGCGTCAGGATGATCGCGCGCAATTTCGCGGCCGCGTCGATCATCTTCTTTTCCAGCTCGCCGCCGGGCTGGCTCTCGCACTGGTAAGCGTAGAACCGCGGCAGCATCAGCATGCCGGCGACGAATGCCAGCACCGCGATGATGTGCAGCCCGCGGGCCAGATCATACGTATTCATGGCGCCACACTCTTGTTCGGGCACATGCCAAGCGCGCGCGGGCAAATCCGCGCGCCGGTTTCGGAATAGACGCCTTCGGCCTTGCCAAGCAAATCGGAAACATGATCGGCGAGACTGGCGATGAAATCGTCCGCGGCTGAAAGGGCGGGGGCGCGGATGTAGAACGGCACGTTCGCCTGCTTGGCCAAGGCCGCGTAATCGCGGTCAAGCTCCACCAGCGTTTCCACGTGCTCGGAAACAAACGCGATCGGCGATACGATCACGCCCGCGCGGTCGCCGCCGGCGATGGCAATCTCGTGCTCGGTGGAGGGCTCCAGCCATTTCAGCCGGCCGACGCGGGATTGATAGCAGATGCGAAAGTCCCATTCCTGCGGCAGCCGCCGGCGCACCGCGGCAACGGTCTGCTCCACCTGCCATTGATAGGGATCGCCCTTATCGACGATCTGCTGCGGCAAGCCGTGGGCCGAGAACAGGATACGCGGATTGGGCGGCGCGGCGGCCTTTTTCCATGCGCTCAGGACCGCATCCGCATGGGCCTGGATGAATTTGTCCGCAGTGGGATAGCAGCACAGCGTTCGCGTTTTTCCTTGCCAATGCCGGGCCCATTCCTTCAGTGACGAGCCGGTTGTCGTACTGGAGAATTGCGGGTAGAGCGGCAGAAGCAAGGCTTCCTCGGCGCCCCAATCGCGCGCCATTTCCGCTGCGCCGGCGATGAACGGCTTCCAGTAGCGCATCGCGACGATCACGTTCGTCTCGACGCCGGAAAGCTTCGCATTCAGCAGATTCTGTAGCGCTGCGGCCTGCGCCTCCGTCTCAAACAGGATCGGCGAGCGTCCGCCCATGTGCGCGTAATTCGCCTGCGCCGACTTGTTGCGCGTATAGGCGATGTAGGCCGCCAAAGGCAGGCGAATGAATCCGGGCGCGCCTATTATCGCCGGGTCTCGGAACAGGTTGAACAGAAACGGCCGCACGGCCTTAAGCGAATCCGGTCCGCCGAGATTGAACAAGATGATCGCGACGCGGCGCAAGATTTCAGCCCTTCACCAATCGCACCAATGTCTCGACATGCGCGATCGACGCATCGGGCGTGATGCCGTGGCCAAGATTGAAGATGTGCGGCCCGCGCGAGAATTGCTCCAGCACGTCGTCCACGCCACGTTTCAGCGCATCGCCGCCAGCGATCAGCAGCATCGGATCGAGATTGCCTTGCAGCGCAACCACCGGACCGACCGATCCGCGCACCCAGCGCGCATCCGCGCCGGTATCGAGCGCCAGGCCATCCACATCCACGGCCTGCGCATAGGCCTGTATCTGGCTGCCGGCCTCGCGCGGAAAACCGATGATCGGCGCGGTAACGCCCAGTTCCCGGAGCCGGCGCACCAGGGCCGCGTTTGGCCCGATCACCACCCGCTCGAACAGGGCAGGGGAAAGCCCGCCAGCCCAGCTTTCGAAAATCTTCAGAACCTGAACGCCGGCCTTTACCTGTGCAGCCATGTGCTGGGCGGTGGCCTCGACGATCGCCGCCAGTAGCTGGTCCACATCCTCGGCCCGCTCATAGGCGATGCGCCGGGAAGGCGCTTTGTCGCCGCCTTCGCCCTGGATCATATAGGTCGCCACCGTCCAGGGCCCGCCAGCGAAGCCGATCAGCGCCTTATCCGGAGGCAAGGCCGCTCGCACCCGGCCAACCGCCTCGTACACGTTCGCCAGCCTTACTGGAGCCTCCGCCGGATCGGCCAAAGTCCAGTCCTGCTCTTTGGCCAGTGGCTCCAGCCGGGGCCCTTCACCCTCCACGAACCAAACCTTGCGGCCCAGCGCATCCGGTATGACCAGAATGTCGCAAAACAGGATCGCCGCATCGAGGTCGAAGCGCGCCAGAGGCTGCAGCGTCGCCTCAGCAGCAAGCTCAGGACTATAACAAAAAGCCAGGAACGAAGGCGCTTGCTTCCGGATCGCCCGGTATTCCGGCAGATACCTTCCAGCCTGACGCATGATCCAGATTGGAGGCCTGGTCAGCCTTTCTCCGCCCAAAACACGCAAAAGCGCTGGCTTATCCTCGCGTGCCATTATCTTCTCTTTTTGAACTAAATTGAAAGAAACAGGGGATGATGAGGGCTCGAAAAGAAGGACGGAAAAACCGTTCGGTCACGATCCTCAGCTTTATCCACTCGTCTTCCTCAAAGCGAGGCTTGGCGTTGCGGCGTTTTTCCGAACGGCCCAAGATCGCAGCAAGACCGGTATCCACATTTGTAGCCTGTGTACGAGATGAGGACAGACTTTGGATGACTGAAGCAGGGCCTGGCGCCGAATCGAATGGATGGACCTTCGCCGTGGTTTGCGTTCAATCCATGCTTCACCCGCTCACACTACGCCCACATCATGTCTGCCGCTAAGATCGCCGCCTACTTCAATGTTCATCTCGTGTCGGACTCGACCGGTGAAACACTGGCCGGGGTGATGCGTGCGTCGTGCGCGCAGTTCGACAACGTTATTCCGATCGAGCATTCTTACTATCTTGTCCGCTCTATGCGAACGCTGGAGCGGGTTCTGCGCGAGATCGAAGCCGCGCCGGGCGTAGTCATGTTCACGATGTCGAACGACGAGCTGCGTGGACGGCTGGAGCAACATTGCCGCGAAGTCGGCAGCCCCTGCGTCGCGGTGCTGGACCCGGTCCTGTCGATGATGAGCCGCTATCTCGGCCAAGAGCTTAACCACCGCATCGGCGCCGGGCGCGTACTGGATGCGGAGTATTTCCGGCGCATCGACGCGCTTAATTTCGCGATGGGACATGACGACGGACAGGGCGGGGTGGAACTGGAAACCGCTGACGTAATTCTTGTGGGTATTTCGCGCACGTCAAAAACGCCCACCTGCGTTTACCTCGCCAACCGCGGCGTCAAGGCGGCGAACGTGCCGATCGTTCCGGGCATTGCGCTGCCTGATCGTCTGTTCAAACCCGACGTGCCGCTCGTTGTCGGATTGACCGCTTCGCCCGAGCGGCTTGTAAACATCCGCCGCAATCGCCTGGCGACGCTGAAGGAAGAACGCGCGACAACCTATGTCGATCAGGAAAGCGTTCGGGCGGAGGTACTTTACGCTCAAAAGCTCTATGAGAAACATGGCTGGCCGGTGATCGACGTCACTCGCCGCTCGATCGAGGAGACCGCCGCCGCGGTGCTTAACCTTTTGGCTGAACGCCGCCCCGCCCCCGATGGCTGAATTGATCCTCGCCTCCGCCAGTTCCGCGCGCGCCGCGATGCTGCGCGCCGCCGGGCTTGAGTTTGAAGTCGAGCGGCCTTCCGTTGACGAAGAAGCAGTCAAAGCCAGCTTGCGCGCCGAGGGCCTGGCGCCACGCGAACAGACGGACGCGCTTGCCGAATTGAAGGCGATTTCCGTCTCGCGCCGCCGGCGTGGTCTTGTGATCGGCGCTGATCAAATGCTCGCCCTGGAAGGGGAGGCGTTCGACAAGCCGGTCGACCGTGAAGAAGCGCGCGCACACCTCATGCGCCTGCGCGGCAAACAGCACGCGCTTATCACTGCTGCCGTCATTGCACGGGACGGCGTGCCGCTTTGGCGCCGCATCGAAACGCCGAAATTGACGATGCGCAATTTCTCCGATCAGTTCCTGGACTGCTATCTTGACGCGGCGGGCGGGGATGTCCTCGCCAGCGTCGGCGCCTATCAGCTTGAAGGCCTTGGCGCACAATTGTTCGATAGCGTCGAGGGGGACTATTTCTCGATTCTCGGTTTGCCGTTGCTCGCGGTTCTGGCATTCCTGCGCACCCACGGCGGCGCCCCAGCATGAACATTACGGCGAAAACCCGAGTCCTGGCGGTCATCGGCGATCCGGTCGGCCACTCCCTGTCGCCGGTGATGCACAATGGCTGGATCGATGATTTCGGGCTCGATGCCGTGTACGTCGCGCTGCGCGTCGATGTCGGCGACCAGGCGCTGGGCTTCGAGGGCCTGCGGGCGCTGCGCCTATTCGGCGCCAACGTCACCGTGCCGCATAAGCAGGCCGCGTGCCTGATTGCGAACCGGCTCGATCCCGCCGCATCCGCGCTCAAAGCGGTGAATGTGTTGCGCTGGGAGCGCGACGGTACGCTCTCGGGCTTCAACACCGACGCTTTTGGCCTGATCGCCGCGCTCGACGAAAGCCAATCAGGCTGGCGCAGCAAAACCGGCACGGCGCTCGTGCTCGGCGCCGGCGGGGCGGCGCGCGCGGCCGCATGGGGGCTGGCGCAGGCGGGGGTACGGCGCGTGCTGATCGCCAACCGCACGCCGGAAAGAGCCAACGAAGCGGCAAAGCTCTCCAAACGGTGCTACGCCTTTGCCTGGGAAGACATGGGCGATCTGTTTGAATCCGCCGATTTGATTATCAACACCACGACGCTGGGAATGGCGGGCGCGCCGCCCTTCGACTGGCCGGTCGAGCGCGCGCCCGATCATTGCATCGTGCTCGATGCGGTTTACGCCCCGCTGGAAACCGGCCTGCTGCGCGCTGCGCGCGCGCGCGGCATGACGGCGGTGGATGGCCTCGGCATGCTGATCCATCAGGGCGCGCTGTCGTTTGAAATCTGGTTTGGCCTGCAGCCGGATGTCCGCCTGGCGCGCGCGCGGATCATGCGGGTAATCGCCGAGAAGGAGGAGGAGCCGGCATGATCATCCTCGGTCTCACCGGTTCGATCGGCATGGGCAAAAGTACAACCGCCGCGATGCTGCGCGAGGAGGGGATTCCGGTTTACGATTCTGATGCGGCCGTGCACGAACTCTACGCCAAGGGCGGCAAGGCGGTCGAGCCAGTCGGCGCTGCGTTTCCCGGCGCCGTTCGCGACGGCGCAATCGATCGGGCGCTGCTTGGCAAGCTGGCGCTAGGCGATAATGCGGCGCTGAAAAAGCTGGAATCCATCGTTCATCCGTTAGTCCGCGAAACCCAGGCCGCTTTTGTGCGCAAGCACCACGCCGCTGGCGCACCCGCCGTGGTTCTGGACATTCCGCTGCTGTTTGAAAGCCGCGCCGATCAGATCGTCGATGCGGTGATCGTCGTGACCGCGCCGCCGGCGGTGCAGCGCCGGCGCCTGCTGGCCCGCCCCGGCATGACCGAAGAGAAGCTGGCCCATATCCTCGCCCGCCAGATTCCGGATGCAGAAAAGCGCGAGAAGGCCGATTTCCTCATAAACACCGAATTTGGTCTGGAAGACGCGCGCAATCAGGTACGCGCGGTGCTTGCGGTGCTGCGCGAAGCCGCTTAACGGCGAAGGCATGGCAGATACGGGTATGATCGGCGCCGCGCCGCGCCGCGTCGTAATCTTCGACACTGAAACCACCGGCCGCTCGCCCCTGGACGGCGACCGGATTGTGGAAATCGGCTGCGTCGAGATGATCGGCTTTGAAGTCTCGCGCAGCTTTCACGCCTACCTCAATCCGGAACGAGATGTTCCTGAAGAGGTGGTGCGCGTCCATGGGCTTACCGGCGCCTTCCTGCGCGACAAGCCCTTGTTCAAAGCCGTGCACGCCGACTTGATGAACTTCTTCGGCGAAGAAGACATGCTGGTCGCGCACAATGCGGAATTCGACCGTGGTTTCCTGAACGCCGAGCTTGAACGGCTCGGCCTGCCGATCCTGCCGCAGGAGCGGTTTATCGATACGCTTGCCGTGGCGCGCAAAAAGCTGCGCGCCGGCCAGCGGCTCAGCCTCGACGCATTGTCGAAATACTACCGGCTCGATCAGCGCGGGTTCGACCTTACCGCCCGCAAGGGCGCGGGCGGTCACGGCGCGCTGCTCGATGCGCAGATGCTGGCGGAGGTCTACATCGAGTTGCACGGCGGGCGGGAGCAGGCGCTGGCCTTCGCCGAACAGCCGGCGGGCCAGGAGCAGTCCGGAACGCCGGTATTGCAGATTTTGCGCCGGCAGCAGCGCCCCGTACAATTGTCGTTCTTCTCGACGTCGGAAGAGCGCGCGGCGCACGATACATTCGTTGCTGAATTGCCCGGCGGCTCGCTGTGGCCGAAGGACGACGCGGCTTAATTTGGCGCTGTGGCGCCGTCCGCGCCCTTGGCTTCGCGCTCGCGCAATTGCGCGCGGTACAGGGCGGCGAAATCGATCGGGTCGATCAGCAGGGGCGGGTAGCCCCCCTCGCGGGTGACCTCCGCCAGCAGCCGCCGGCTGAACGGAAACAGCAGCCGCGGGCACTCGATCAGCAAAAGCGGCTCTACGTCGTCGGCGCCGACGTTCACGAACTGGAACACCCCTGAATAGACCAGCTCGGTGAGGAACATGATGTCCTCGCCGCGCGAGGCCTTGGCGCGGATCAGAAGATCGACCTCGTAGGAATTGTCGTCGCCCAGCGGGCGGGCGTTCACGTCGATGCCCATGTCGATGGCGGGCGGGGTGTCTTGGTTGCGGGCGCCGGCCGCGGCGGTGGGGTTTTCGAATGAAAGATCCTTAACGTATTGCGCCAGGACCCGCAGGTGCGGGGCGTCAGCGGCGGCCTGGCCGCCGGCAGCGTCCAGATCGGTCATATTAAGCCCTTTGCTCCGCCCGTTTCATTCCAGCCAGCCCAGCCCGGCTCAAATCGAGGGCGGGGGCTACCATGGGGCGGCAGGGCCCGCAACAAGCGCATCTGGCGCTAGCGGGCCGGGCGTATTATTTGGAAAGAGGCCGAAACGGGTGTTAAGCGGTAAGGCGGAATAGGGTTTGCCAACGTGTCGGGTGAAGTTCTTCAGGTGCTGGTGCTGGCGGTGATTGCCGCAGTGGCGCTTTACGCCCTTTATTCGACGCTTGGCCGGCGCACCGGCGCGGAGCCGCCACCAGCGCCGCAACCGAAACCCGCCACCGCCCCGGCTGAGCCGAGCGCCCGCGCCGAAATTCCCGCCGCGCCGCCCGCGCCCGCCTTCGGCGGCGGCGGCGTCGCCGATATCGCCAGGGCCGATCCGTCCTTCGACGTTGGCCATTTTCTTGCCGGCGCGCGCGGCGCTTACGAAACAATCGTGCAGGCCTTCGCCACTGGCGACCGCGCGGCTTTACGGCCATTGCTCACCACCCGCGTGTTCTCCAGCTATGACAAGGCGATCGGGGAGCGCGAAGCGGCGGGCGGCAAGGGGCCCGAACTCGTCCGCCTCAAAAGCGCGGAAATCGCCGATGCCGATCTCGACGGCCAGATCGCCCGTGTCGCGGTGCGGTTCGAGGCCGAACTCGCCGAGGGCGTTCACGGCCTGCGCGACACCAAGGAGCGCTGGACGTTCGAGCGCGAGGTGACTTCGGCCGATCCGAACTGGCGCCTGGCCAGCGTCGCCCAGGCATAACCCGCAATAATGCGCCGGCCGCTGACGCCCGCCGAAGCGGCGCTCTGGCGGCGCGTGGCGCGTCACGCAAAGCCGCTGCCGGGCAAATCCTTGCTAGCGGCGGAAGCAGAAGCGCCGCCCCCCGCGCTCAAGAAGCCCAAAGCCGCTCCGCCAAAAGGCCAAGCGCCCGCCAAGCTGCGCAAGTCCGCGCCGCCGGCCGATCGCGGCGGTGAGCGGCGCGTGCAGCGCGGGCAAATCGAGATCGCCGCGCGGCTCGATCTGCACGGCCATACGCAGGATAGCGCCCGCGCCGCGCTCTCCGCCTTCATTGCCAGCCAGGCCGCAACAGGCGCTCGCGTGGTTCTGGTGATCACGGGCAAAAGCGGCGTGCTGCGCCAGCGGCTGCCGGGATGGCTTGATCTGCCCGATTTCCGCGCGCGATTGGCTGGCTTTGCGCAAGCCCACCGCACCCATGGCGGGGCAGGGGCGTGGTACGTGTTTTTGAAAAAGCCCTAGCGGCGAGGAAGCGGTTGGGCGCCGTCGGATTCGATAAAGCCGCGCGCCTGAAAGGCCCGCTCGATCGCCAGCCACGCCCGCATCCGCCGCGGCGCGACGCCAAGCACGAAGCAGAAGCGCCCGAAGCGCTCGCGAAGAGTGGCCATGCTCATGAGGACGAGCATATGCGCTCTCCTTGAACGCGCGATGAAGCAACGTCGTTAACGAGAAGCTTCCGGCGCCCTCAGCGCCCGGCTTTTTCTTCCAGGCCGCTTTTGCCGCGGCGCTTTTCAAGCTCGGCGGCTACGTCCGCTGGCGCAACGTCCCCAGCCTTCAGCATTACGAGCAGGTGGTAGAGCACGTCCGCAGCTTCCGCGGCGAGGTTCTCGCCGGTGGCGGCGGCGATCACGGCCTCCGTTGCTTCTTCGCCGAATTTCTTCGCGCATCGTGCGACGCCGGCGGCGAGCAACTCGACCGTATAGGATGTGCCCGCCGCGCCTTTTTCGGCGCGATCGGCGATTGTGTCCGCCAGCGCGTCTAACGCCTCACCCAAACTCGTGCTCATACTGGCCTCACTGGCACGCCCGCTGCTTTCAGCGCAGCGCGGGCTTCGGCGATCGTATGGGTTCCGAAGTGGAAAATCGAGGCCGCCAGCACGGCGCTGGCGCCGCCTTTTACCACGGCGTCGACCATATGCTGCACATTGCCCGCGCCGCCGGAGGCGATCACCGGCGCGCCGACGCGGCTGGTGATCTCGTGCAGTAATTCCAGATCGTAGCCGCTTTTTGTGCCGTCGCGGTCCATGCTGGTGATCATCAATTCGCCGGCGCCGCGCTCAACCATTTCGACCGCGAATTTGATCGCATCCTTGCCGGAGGGCTTGCGCCCGCCATGGGTAAATACTTCCCAGCTCGCGCCGACGCGCTTTGCGTCCGCGACCGCCACAATGCATTGCGCGCCGAATTTGCCGGCCGCGGCGTCGATCAGGTCGGGATCGTTGACCGCCGCGGTCTGGATCGCGGCGCGGTCGGCGCCGTTCAGCAGCAGCGTGCGGACGTCCTCGACACTGCGTATGCCGCCGCCGACGGTCAGCGGCATGAAGCAGCATTCCGCGGTACGCCGCACGACATCGAGCAGGATCGCGCGCTCCTCGTGGCTGGCGGTAATGTCTAGGAAGCAGATCTCGTCCGCATGCTCCGAATTATAGACCGAGGCCTGCTCCACCGGGTCGCCCGCATCGCGCAGATCAACGAAGTTCACGCCCTTGACGACGCGCCCGTCCTTCATGTCGAGGCAGGGGATAATGCGCGCGGCGAGGGTCATATTTTATGCTCCTCCGTTTACGGGGGAGCTGTCGAGCGCAGCGAGACTGAGGGGGCGCGCGCTCTCGCAATTCCCCCTCCGGCTTTCGCTTCGCGAAAGGCCACCTCCCCCGTAAACGGGGGAGAATAGGGGCGTAGCGGCGCTCACCGCGCCGCCTTCAGTGCTTCTGCGGGATCGATGTCGCCATCATAGAGCGCGCGGCCGAGGATGGCGCCGTGGATCGACCGGCCGGGTCGAGCGCGCAGGGCGCGGATATCATCCACGCTGCGTACGCCGCCGGAAGCGATGACAGGTATCGAAACCGCGTCGGCGACTTGCCCGGTAAAGCCAACGTTGACGCCGGTTTTCAGCCCGTCGCGGCCGATATCGGTGACGATCAGCGCGGCGACGCCCGCGCCTTCGAATTGCCTGGCCTGTTCGATCACGGACACGCCGGTTTGCTCTGTCCATGCGGACACGGCAACCTTGCCGTCGCGCGAATCCAGCGCCACGGCGATGCGCTCGGGAAATTCGCGCGCGGCCTCGCGCACCAGCGCCGGATCGCGCACCGCCGCCGTGCCCATGATGACGCGCGTGGCGCCGGCGTCGAGCCAGTAATTGATATTTTCCATCGTGCGCACGCCGCCGCCGATCTGCACGGGAATGTTCGCCGCCGCCAGGATGGCGGCGATCGTGCCGGCATGCTCCGGCTTGCCGCTGGCCGAGCCATCGAGATCGACGACGTGCAGCCAGCTAAACCCGGCGCGCTGGAAGGTCGCCGCCTGCGCGGCGGGGTCTTCGTTGAACACGGTTTCGCTGTCGAGGCGCCCCTCGGTCAGCCGCACGGCGCGCCCGCCTTTGAGATCGATCGCGGGATATAGGATCATGGCCGCCAGCCTATGAAATGGGAGAGCAGGGCAAGGCCCTTGTCCTGGCTCTTCTCGGGGTGAAATTGCACGCCGACGATATTGTCGCGCGCGACGGCTGAGGCAAACGTTTCGCCGTGGTCTGTCTGCGTGGCGATGTCGGCCATATCCGCCGGCGCGTGGATGAATGAATGCATGAAGAATACATGGGCTTGCGGCACCAGCGCGTCGAGCACCGGATGCGGCTTTGTCACGCGCGCGGCGTTCCAGCCCATGTGCGGAATACGGATCGAAGCGTTCGTGCGCGCCAGCGGCCGGCAGACGCCGCCGATCCAGCCGAGTCCCGGCGTTTCGCCGAACTCAAGACCGCGATCGGCCAGCAATTGCATTCCGACGCAGATGCCGAGGAACGGAACGCCTCTTTGGCGCACAGCTTCCGTCAGGGCTTCGACGACGCCCTCGCGCGCCTTCAGCCCGTTCATGCAATCGGCGAACGCGCCCTGGCCGGGCAATACGATGCGGTCCGCCGCGGCGATGTGCTCTGGCTTGTCGGTCGTGCGCACGTCCATGCGTCCCGCCGCGGCGACGGCGAGCGCTTTTTCGACCGAGCGGATATTGCCCGAGCCGTAATCGATGAGCGCGACGAAGCTCAACTCAGACCTTCAAGCAGGCGGACCTAGAGGACGCCCTTGGTGGAAGGCGCCGCGCCGCCCGCCTTCGGATCGGTTTCGACGGCCGTCCGCAGCGCGCGCGCCAGCGCCTTGTAGCAGGACTCCACGATGTGGTGCGTGTTTTCGCCGTAGAGGTTCTCCACGTGAACGCATGCCCCGGAATGCATCGCAAAGGCCTGGAACCATTCCTTGAACAGCTCGGTGTCCATCTCGCCGAGCTTCGGGCGGGCGAAATTCACCCGCCAGATCAGATACGGGCGGTTGGAAAGGTCGATAGAGGCGCGCGAGAGCGTCTCGTCCATCGGAATATAGGCGTGGCCGAAGCGGCGGATTCCCTTGAATTCGCCCAGGGCCTGCTTCACCGCGGCGCCGATCGCAATGCCGACGTCCTCGACCGTGTGGTGCATGTCGACGTGCAGATCGCCGGTCGCCTTAACCGTGAGGTCGAGGCCGGCGTGCTTGGCGAAGCTCTCAAGCATGTGATCGAAGAAGCCGATCCCGGTTTCGATCGCGGCTTTGCCGACGCCATCGAGATCGAGTTCGACGGCGATGTCGGTCTCTTTCGTGGCGCGCTTGATTTTGCCCGTACGCATAAATGCCCTTTTGGCCGCGCGCCCGTTAACCTTCCGTCAAAAGCGCCCGCGGCGCGTGCGGGTTTATCCCAAATAAACCATTCCACACTAGCGGTTTCGAGCGACGGCCAAGGCGGTTTCCGGCCGGCGCGAGGAATGCAGCCCCGATGGCGAAGGGCGAAAACAAGGCCGCGCGCAGGAACCCGTTCCGCTCATTGGCGGTGCGGTTCAGCACTTTTGTCTGCACGCTGGTACTGCTCGTCGGCCTAACGGCGATCACCGTGCTTCGTCAGGAGAGCAAGCGCCAGGAGCAAGAGAACGCCGAGACAGCCATGAAGGGGCTCGGCGCCGGGTATGCGTTCGCCGTGAGCCGCGCGATCTCCAGCGCCGATCCGGCTCGGGTGGACACCATTCTGCACTCCTTGGCCGCCACGCCCGGGATTATCGCGGTGCGCGCCGAAGACAAGACCGGCAAGGTTCTGGGCGCGATTAAGGGCATAGCCGCGGCGGAGACCGTGGGCGCGCGCTACGACCTGCCGCTTACGACGCGCAACGGCAGTCCGGCCGGGCGCCTGAAATACACGGTATCGGCACAGCAGCTCATGCCGGCGCCGGCGCGCAGACTATGGACTGAACTGGCGGGCCTCGCGGCGATCATGGCGTTGTCGGTGCCGCTCACGGTCATTGTCGTGCGCCGGATTATGGCGCCGCTGCGGCAGTTGATCGACTTCTCAGAAAAGGTCGGCGCCAACCGCCTGACCATGCAGATTGACATCAAGACAGGCGACGAATTCGAGACCTTGGGCCATGCCTTCAATCACATGATGACCCGTTTGGACGCGTCGATGCGCCGGATCCAGCGCCTGGCCTATGTCGATCCGATCACGGAATTGCCGAACGCAGATCACTTGCAGCGCGATCTGCGCACGGCAATCACCGCGGCTCAACACACCGGTGCGCCGGGGGCATTGTTTCTCGTTCAGCTCGATCGCCTGAATCGTATCGCCGAAACGCTCGGCCAGGAGGCGGCTTACGACATTCTGACGGCTGCGGCCGCACGGCTCGCCAGCGCGGCGCGAGCGGCCGATCCATGGAACGATAATCCAGGCGCCGGCGCAGCGCCGCCTATGCTGGCGCGCCTGGCGGGGGAGGAATTCGCGATCCTGTTCCCCTGCCTGCCGAAGACGGTCGATCTGCGAACGATGGCCAACACGGTCGCGCAGCCGTTCGATCAGGGCTTTGCGTGGCGCGAACACAAAGTGACGCTGAGCTGCATTCTGGGGGCCGCGTTTTTCCCGCGCGACGGCGAGGTTCCGGAAAGCGTCATCCGGCACGCGCGCCTGGCGCTCAATGCCGCACGCGAGACGCCCTTGAGAATGCGGTTTTTCAGCCGCTCCCTGGACCGCGCCGCAACGGCGCGCCTCAATCTCGAAAAGGAGATGCGGGGCGCGCTGGAGCAAAATCAGTTCCGCGCGTTCTTCCAGCCGAAAATCGACCTGCGCTCGGGCCGGATTGTCGGCGCCGAGGCGCTGGCGCGCTGGGTGCGGCCCGACCGCAGCGTCATCAGTCCGGCTAAATTCATTCCCGCGGCCGAGGAGATGGGCCTGATCGGGCCGGTTTCTGAATCGATTCTGCGCGATGCATGCTGGAAGGCGGCCGCCTGGTCGCGCGAAGGGCTTTGCGCGCGCGTGGCGGTGAATGTCTCGGCGCTGCAATTCGCCGACGAAGGCTTTCCGGAAAAAGTGCTGGCTATCCTCGATCAGGCCGGCCTGCCGCCGCAATGCCTGGAACTCGAGATCACCGAGTCGATGGCGATGGACGACGTCGAGCGCGCGATACGAACTATCGAGCCGTTGCGCGCCAAGGGCGTGCGTTTTGCGATCGACGATTTCGGCACGGGCCATTCGAGTCTCGCCGCGCTGACGCGCCTGCCGTTTGATGTGCTTAAAATCGACCAGTCGTTTGTGCGCGGGCTCAGCCGGGCTGGTTCAGCCGAGGCGCTTGTTGAAACGATCCTGGCGATGGCCGCGGCGCTCAACTACGATGCCGTCGCCGAGGGCGTGGAAACCGAGGAGGAGGCTGAATTCCTCCGTCGGCGCGGCTGTCCGACGGCGCAGGGCTTCCTCTACAGTGCGGCAGTGCCTTCCGCCGAATATCAGCGCCTGCTGCGGCAGGGCGTCATCCAGCCGACGCGCGCTGCGATAACTCTTGATCCGGTGGCCTAAGCCGGCCAAATCCACGCGGCGGCGCATGGCCGCTGCGTGGAGGGGCGCTTGGCCGAGACCTGGCACGGGACCACGATTCTGGGCGTGCGCAAGGCTGGCGTGACGGTGATCGCCGGCGACGGCCAGGTATCCACTGGCGCCACGATCCTGAAAGGCAATGCCCGGAAGGTGCGCCCGCTGGGCGATGGCAAGGTGATCGCCGGATTTGCAGGCGCGACCGCCGACGCCCTGGCCCTGTTTGAGCGGCTGGAACAGAAGCTGGAGCGCTATCCGGCGCAGCTTTCCCGCGCTTGCGTGGAACTGGCCAAGGATTGGCGCACCGACCGCATGCTGCGCCGCCTGGAAGCGATGATGATCGTCGCCGATGCGCGCGAAATGCTGATGCTTACCGGGGCGGGCGATGTGGTCGAGCCGGAACATCAGGTCGTGGCAGTCGGTTCGGGCGGCAATTACGCGCTCGCCGCTGCGCGCGCGCTTTACGATCACGTGGAGGGCGCCGAGGCGATTGCGCGCCGCGCGATGGATATCGCCGCCGATATCTGCGTCTACACCAACCGCAACCTCACCGTGGAGGTTCTCCGTGGCTGACCGCGCCGAGCTTGAAGCCGCCGCGGCGGCCGGCATCATCACCGCCGATCAGGCTGAGCGGGTGCTGGCTTTCATTCACGCGCGCACGCCAGTGCAGCCTGCCGCGCCGAACGGCGAAGAAGACCTGCGCTTTATCCGGAATTTCCACGACGTGTTCCTCGCAATCGGCGTCGTTCTGCTTGCGATTGGCATGGCGGTCCTGGCGGGCGTTACGATCTTCAACGCGACAAATTTCAAACTGGGGACGCCGCCCGCGGCGGCGCTGCTGCTTGACGCGCTGATCGTGGCGATTCCCGCCGGCGCACTCTGGGCGTTGGGCGAGATCTTTTCGCGCAGACGGCGGCTTTTTCTGCCGTCCATCGCGATCTGCGTAATGTTCACGTTGTTCGTGTTGGCGGCCGCTGCATTTTTGTACATCGCCGGCGTCGCTCAATTTCTCGGCGATAAAGTCGTCGGCGTGCGGCCGGGCATGATCCTGGTGCGGTGGGGCCTGTTGTGGGGCGCGGCTGCCGCGACGCTGGCGCCGGCGGCGTTCTACTGGCGGTTCAGGCTGCCGTTCTCGCTCGGAATGGTCGGGTCGGGGTTGGCGCTGGTTGTGGCGGCGCTGATGTATCTCATCGCGCCAACCGCACTCCTCTCGCTACTCTATCCGCTGATGCTCATTATTGGCCTCGCGCTGTTTGCGGCGGGCGTGGCGTTCGATGTGCGCGATCCGGCGCGCGCAACGCGGCTTTCAGACAACGGCTTCTGGCTGCACATGGCGGCCGCGCCGTTGATCCTCAACGGTGCGCTGGGTTGCGTCGCAAACATCATCGCGCCGGGAGAGTGGACCGGCATCGCGATGCTGACGGCGAACGGCAAGGGCGTCGTGCTGGCCGCGGCCAATCTGGCGATCGTTGTGCTGCTCGGCTTCGTCTCGTTGTTGATCAACCGGCGCGCGCTGATCGTCTCGGCGTTGCTTACCGCCGGCATCGCAGTCGGCGTGCTGCTGAATTCAGCGGGGTTGAGCGCCGCCAGCCTTGCGGCGGGAACGCTGCTTACGCTCGGCGCGTTCGTTCTCATTCTCGGCGCGGGCTGGCGCAAAGCGCGCGCCGTGCTGCTGCAACGCGTGCCGCGCAGCGGGCTTATGGCGCGGATATTTCCGCCGGAGGTTCTTGAGTGAGCGCTTTTTCGCCGCGCGAAATCGTCTCTGAACTCGATCGCTACATCGTCGGTCAGGCTGACGCCAAGCGCGCCGTGGCGATCGCGTTGCGCAATCGCTGGCGGCGCAATCAGCTTCCCGAGGGCCTGCGCGAAGAGGTGACGCCGAAGAACATCCTGATGATCGGCCCTACCGGCGTCGGGAAAACCGAGATTTCACGCCGCCTGGCGCGCCTCGCCGGCGCGCCGTTTCTGAAAGTGGAGGCCACCAAATTCACCGAAGTCGGTTACGTTGGCCGCGACGTCGATCAGATCGTGCGCGATCTTGTTGAAGCCGCGCTGCATCTGGTGCGCGATCGCCGCCGTCGCGAAGTGCGCGCCAAGGCGAGCGTGGCGGCGGAGGAGCGCCTGCTCAATGCGCTGGTCGGCCAGGGCGCGCAGGCGGCGACGCGCGAATCGTTTCGCAAGAAGCTGCGCGCGGGCGAATTGCAGGACAAGGAGATCGAGATCGATCTAGCCGATAGCGGGCCGCCGCAGATGATTGAACTGCCAGGCGGGTCCGGTGCGGGCATGATGAATCTCAGCGATATTCTCGGCAAGGCGTTGGGGGCTCGCACCAAGCGGCTCAAGACCACCGTAACCCTGGCGTTCGAGCCGCTGGTGAACGAGGAATCCGACAAATTGCTCGATCAGGACGCACTGGCCAAAGAGGCGGTGCATCTGGCCGAGAACGAAGGCATCGTGTTTATCGACGAGATCGACAAGGTCGCCTCCCGCGCCGACCGGGCGGGTGCGGATATTTCGCGCGAAGGCGTGCAGCGCGATCTGCTGCCGTTGCTTGAGGGCGCGAGCGTAGCGACCAAATACGGCCCGGTGCGCACCGACCACGTGCTGTTCATCGCGTCAGGCGCGTTTCACGTCGCCAAACCGTCGGACCTGCTGCCCGAATTGCAGGGCAGGCTGCCGATTCGCGTCGAGCTGAAAGCGCTCACGGAGGACGACTTCCGGCGCATCCTGACCGAGCCGGAGGCCAGCCTGATCAAGCAATACACCGCCTTGATGGGCACAGAAGGCGTCACGCTGGAATTCGACGAAGCGGCGATCGCCGCGCTGGCGCGCGTGGCCGCCGAGGTCAACGCCAATGTCGAAAATATCGGCGCGCGGCGCCTGCAGACCGTGATGGAGCGCTTGCTCGACGACGTGAGCTTCACCGCGCCCGATCGCGGCGGCGAAACGCTGACGATCGGCGCCGATTACGTGCGCGAGCACGTCGGCGATCTGGCCAAGAACACCGACCTCAGCCGGTTCATGCTGTAGCAGGCTATTTGCCTGCCAGCTTGGCGTCGATCGCGGCGGAAAACGCAGCGAGATTGAACGCGTCGTCGCCCATTTCCTGGCCGTTCAGAAACAGCGTCGGCGTGCCGCCGATATTTTTCGTGCGCATGTCCTCGTCGGCTGTGGTGATGATCCTCTTCATGCCGGCCGGGTCGTTCATGCAGGCGTTGGCTTGCCCCGCGGAAAGCCCACCGGCGCTTTTGGCCAGCGCGACCAGCGCCGGTTTCGCGCCGCCGGGCGAAGCCCCCGCCAGCTCGATCTCGCCCTGCTTGTCGAAGGCCGCGTCAATTACCGCGAAATACTTGTCCTTGCCGGCGCACCGCGCGAGCAGGAACACCGCTACGTCCACCGGCGGATTATGCGAAGGCATTTCCTTCATCACGAACCGCACCTTGCCGGTGTCGATATACTTCGTCTTGAGCCCCTTATAGACCTCGTCGTGGAACTTCTTGCAGATCGGGCAGCTTGGCGCGGCGTATTCGATGATCGTCACTTTCGCCGTTGCGGGGCCAAGGGACATGTCTCCGGTGGCCGGCGCAGGGGCCGCCGCTTCCGGCGTACAGGCGACGGCTATCAGTGCTGCGGCGAGGGCGGCGGCTTGGAAGATACGGTTCATCGCGGGTCTCCGGATTTACGCTGGCGCGTGGGCAGGGCTGCGGCTGGCGGCCAAGGCCGAAAGGCTTGTTTCGGGGCGCGGGCCCATGTGCGAAATGACTTCCCCCGCCGCCAGCGAGCCCAGCGCGCCGCATTCGCGCAGCGAGCGCCCCGATGCATAGCCGAACAGGAAACCGGCGGCATATTGATCGCCGGCCCCGGTCGTGTCGAGCACGCGGGCTACGGGCGCGGCGTCAACGTGGAATGTCTCTGCATTGGCCGTGATCACGGAGCCTTTTTCGGACCGCGTCGTCGCCACGATCTGGCATTCGGCGCCAGCCTGGTTCAGCGCGTCGCCGAAATCGTCAGTCTCGTAAAGGCTGAGCAATTCGCCCTCATTGCAGAGCAGGATGTCGATATGCCGTGCAACCAGATGGCGGAATGAAGCGCGGTGCCGGTCGATGCAGAATTTATCCGAAAGCGTCAGCGCGACCTTGCGGCCAGCCGCCGCGGCGATCTCCGCCGCCCTGACGAAAGCGGCCTTGGCGTCGTCGCGGTCGAACAGATAGCCTTCAAGAAAGGTGATCGCGCTGCTGCGGATCATCTCGGCGTCGATGTCGGCCGGCGCGAGCAAACCGGCCGCGCCAAGATAGGTGCTCATCGAGCGCTGGCCGTCCGGCGTCACCACAATCATGCAGCGGCCCGTGCCGGGAGGGCCTTTGCGCTCGGACGGATTGAAGCTGGCGCCGACGGCGCGGAAGGCTTCAGCGAAGCCTGCGCCCAGCGCATCGTCGGCGACGACGCCGATGAATCCCGCACGGCCTCCGAAACTGGCAACGCCCGTGGCGCTATTGGCCACCGAGCCGCCGGCTGCGATCAGCGGCTCGCCAAACATCTCTGTGAGGTACAGCGCGCGCGCTTCATCCACGAGCGTCATTGCACCCTTTTCGATCTGGTGCACGGTCAGGAAATCGTCGGGCGCCTGGTGGAGCATGTCCACGATGGCGTTGCCGATGGCGACGACGTCGAATTGCGTTCCGGCCATGTGCTCCCCGCGAGGCGCCCTTTTCTCCTGCCCGGGGCGGGGGCGCAAGCGTTGCGCGCGGCTGCGGCGCGGGGCATCGTGCGGCAATGCGTCTTGCTGTTTTATCAGCCGCCCTTGTGCTCGCTGGCTGCGCCAGCGCGCCGCCCAACACAACGGGCGCGCCGAAATTGCCGCGCGCCCATGGCGTCAGGCTGACGGACGCCGACCGGGCCGATCCAGCCGGCGCCCTGCGCCGCGCCGGCGCGGCCGATGCGATGACGCCGGAGGGGGCGCACAGCTTGTTCGGCACGGCCGACGTCGAGCGCGTGGATGGCGCCGGCGCGCTGCTTACGTACCGCACGCCGACCTGCGCTTTGGCGCTGGCGTTCGCCGCCGACGGCGCAGGCGACCTGCGGCTCGGCGCGGTCGAAGCCGCTGCGCGCGATCAGCGCGCGCCCCGCCCGCCGCTGGAGCAATGCGTCACCGAGGCGTTGGCCCGGCGCGTGGCGTCTTGAGCGGCGGAAGCGTCGTCTTTGCCGGAAACGTGCAGATATCCGCGATCACGCAATTGGGACATTTCGGCGTGCGCGCCACGCAGGTATAGCGTCCGTGCAGGATCAACCAGTGGTGCGCGCCGCGCTTGAAATGCGCTGGCGTGATCTTTTCCAATTGCATTTCCACCGCCAGCGGATTGGCGCCGCGCGCCAGGCCCGTGCGATTGGCGACGCGAAGCACATGCGTATCGACCGCGATCGTCGGCTCGTTGAAAATCTCCATCAGCACGACATTGGCCGTCTTGCGGCCGACGCCGGGCAGGGCTTCCAGCGCTGCGCGGTCATTCGGAACCTCGCCGCCGTGCAGATCGATCAATTGTCTTGAAAGCGCGATGACGTTCTTCGCCTTGGCCCGCCATAGCCCAATCGTCTTGATGTAGCCGCCTAGCTTTTCCTCGCCGAGGCGGACCATCGCCTTCGGATTGTCGATCTTTCTGAACAGGGCCGCCGTGGCCTTGTTGACGCCCTTGTCCGTGGCCTGCGCCGACAGCACCACAGCGACCAGCAGGGTGTAGGGATTGGTATAAGCCAGTTCCGTGCGCGGGTCCGGCTCCTTCTCGGCGAGCCGCCGATAGAGTGCGGCGGCCTCTTCCGGCTTCAGTTTGCGGCCCAATTTGCTGATTTGGCGCGGCATTACGTTCCTTTTCTGCGCCGCCCTCTTGGCGCAATGGCGCGGTGCGCGCAAACTAAGCCATGACGCCGCGCTGGGAATGCATCGCCGCGCCGGTGGCGCATGGTCCGGTCCTGATGGACGCGGTGCTGGCGCCGAACCGTTCGCTGAGCCGCCAGGCGCGCCGCCTGCTGATCCTCGCGTTCGCTATCGCTAACGCCGTGCCGGCGGCGTTCTTTCTGGCGCACGGCGCCTATCCGGTCTCGGGTTTCATGGGGCTCGACGTGCTGGCGCTGATCTGGGCGCTGCATGTAAACGACTGCGCTGGCAAGGCGCGCGAGCGGGTGCTGGTTTCGCCCGCCTCGATTCAGGTTACGCGCCGCCGGCCAGATGCGCGCGAGCAGCATTACGCCGTCAGCCCTCTTTGGGCGCGCGTGCTGGAAGATACCCGCGCCGTGCGCATCAGCGCGGGCGGGGCGGATGTGTTCGTCGCCGGATTTCTTGCCCCGTTCGAGCGGGCCGCTTTTGCGGAGGCGCTGAAAGAGGCGCTCGCCCGCGCCCGCTCTCAGAGGCCCAGCACGTCGCGCATGGAATAGAGGCCCGGCGGCTTTTCCGCGGCCCAGCGCGCCGCCGCCAGCGCGCCGCGCGCAAACAAGGCGCGGTCGAGCGCGACATGCGTGAGCTTCAGATATTCTTCCTCGGCGGCGAAGATCACGTCGTGCTCGCCGATGATGCCGCCGCCGCGCACGACGGCGAAGCCGATGCCTTCGCCGCGCGGACCGGTCACGCCATCGCGCGGCGCGATGCGTTCAAGCGGCGCATTACGCCCTTCGGCGGCGGCGTCGCCGAGCAACAGGGCGGTGCCGGACGGCGCGTCGATCTTGCGCCGGTGATGAGCTTCTACGATCTCGATGTCCCACTCAGGGCCTAGGCGCTTTGCGGCTTCGCGCACGAGCGCAGCCAACATGTTCACGCCGAGGCTGAAATTGCCGGATTTCACGATCGCCAGATGCTTGGCCGCTTCCGCGATTTGCGCCTCGCCGGCCGCATCGAAGCCGGTGGTGCCGATGATCGCCGCGCGCGTGGGCGCGCCCTTGAGCGCAGCCAGCGCAGCCAGCGTCGCGCGCGGGATCGTGAAATCGATCCAGATGTCTGCTTCACGGGCGGCTTCGCGCACGTCCTCATGAACGACCGCTGCGGATCGTTGCGCGCCGCCGAGCGATGAAAGTTTGACCCCGATCTCCGGCGCATCGCCGCGCTCTGCGCCGGCGACGAGCGTGAGATCGTCAGCCTCGGTCACGGCGCGGATCAGCGCGCGGCCCATACGGCCCGCGGCCCCGGCGATGGCGATGCGCAAACTCATGGCGACGATTCCTTGAGCGCGCGCGGGAACACGTAACGCTGATAGACCAGCGCCACGGCGATGACGGCGATGCCCAGCCCCAGATAGGATAGCGCGCGCAGCACGCCGGTGAGCGCGCTCATGTCGAAGCCAAACGCTTTGATGATCGCGGCAAGCAACACAGCCAGCGAGGCGTAACGCAGCGACGGTTTATGGCGCATTAACCCCAGCGCCAGCAGCGCGCCGGCGAACGCCACCCACACAGCGGTATAGGCCCAGGCTTCCACCGATCCGATGGCGCCCAAAGCCATACCCGGTCCCTGGAACGCGCGGCGTACTTCGAGCGTAACGTTCAGGAACGCAAAAATAGTCGCCGCCGCGCCGGCGATGGCGCCCCGCATGGCCAAGCCCTGACGGCGCTTGAGGATTGCGTAGATCGCCAGCAGCGCGGCCGGCGCGCCATAAGCGGCCAGCAGCGGATTGAAAATCGGCCAGCCGGGAATCGGGGCCGGCTGTTCGCCCCACCACGGGTTAAGCACGAGGCCGCCCAGCAACAGCACCCACAGGCCCGCCGCTGCAGCAAAAGCGGTTTCGGCGTAGAAGATCGCCCGCCTCGGTTTTGGTCCAAACCGCGCCGCAAGCCCAAGCGCCAACGCCAGCCAGGCGGTCGCGTGTTCGCCGGCTTCGAGCAGGCTCAGGGTCGGCGCCGCCACATCGCCGCGATTGGCGATGTGGCGCGCCTCCCAGGAAAGGCCCGCCACAGCGATGACAAGCGCTGCGATCTCTAGCGTCTCCACAAGCCGCGACGTCGCCGGCAGGCCGCCGCGCCGATAGAGCCAGCCGGCGCCCCAGAGGCACAAGGCCGGAAACGCATAGCCGGGGATCAACTGGTTGAAGATCGGCGTCGCGCTCACGCCGTAGCGCAAGGGCTCAAGCCCTAGGATCAGGCGCCACGTGACGATCGCAGCGAGCGCGGCGATCGCAATGCGCAGGGACGGCGTCTTGAAGCGCAGATCCAGATACGCGCAGAAGGGAATCAGAATCGCGAGCGCCGCCGATAGCCAGAGGCCAGCGTCCTTCAGGCCAAAATAGATCGCAAAGCTGATCGCCGCCGCCGCGCCGAGCGTAAAGGCTGCGATGTGCCCGTTTGCGCGTTCTTCCACGGGCCTGCCTCGAGCCAACAGATACGCGGCGCCGCTATTCAAGAAAGCGAGCGCGAGCGCCGCGACGGCCCAGGATTCGCGGAGAAACGGCGCGGCTTCGTGCGTGGCGGCGACGACGGAGATCGGCCCGAGGGCGGCCAGCGTCGCTCCATAGCCGGGCTGATAGCTGCGCGCCATCATCAGCCAACCGCCGCCGCTGAACACAAAGCCCAGGGCGCCGGCGGTGAAGATGAGCGCTTGGACGTTGAGCGGCGCACCGGGGCTGGCAACGCGCCAGAACAGAATGGCGCCGACGCCAAGCACGGCTGCGCATAGCGGTGCCAGTGAAAAGCCTTCGCGCACGCTTGCGATGATCGCGGTCATCGCGCACAGCGCAATAATCGCGGCCGAAACCAGCATCGACGCCGAAACGGCCGACGTGCACAGCAGCACAAGAGCAGACGCCGCGACTAACGCATGCGCGGCGAGCGTGGATTCACTCCACAGCGCGCGCCAGTTCCGCAGTTCGGTCACTGCCGGCAGCGGCATAGTTTCGTTCCACGCGAAGACAATGCCGAGGGCGGCGAGCGCTACCATGTAAAACGCCGCGCCGCCGAAATCGTCGTCTGGCGAAGCGTGCAGCAGCCACACCGCGCCCCATGCCAACGCGCCGCCAGCGACGAGCCAGACAAAGCCGCGCCACCGGCGCAGCTTGATCACGGCGAGCGTCGCCGCGGTCAGCGCCAGCACATAGCCGAAAAGTGCTGCCGGGGAGGGATCTTCAAATCGCACCAGCGCCGGCGCCAGATAGCCGCCGCCCAGCCCCAAAGCGGCGAGCCACGGCCCATAGCGCAGCGCCAGCATGATCGCCGCCAGCGCACAAAGCGCGAGGATCACGAACGCGAAGCCGGCCGTCAGCAGATGGAACGTGGCGTGGCCGGCGTAGGTCGCGGCGAAAATGGCGAACAGCCCGGCCGCCGCCAGGATCGCCGGCAGGTGACGCAATTGCGTGCTGGCGTCGGCGGGCGGGCGCCGGCGCATATATTCGCCTGCGCTGAACAGCGCTGCGCCAAGCAGATAGGCGCCGGCCAGTTGCGCCGGCGGCTTGAACCAGCCTTCGTCGATCGCCAGGCGCAGAGTGAAAATGATCGCCAGCGCGATGAACGCCCCGCCGATCCATACGAACCAGTTTGAAGCGATGGCCTTTTCGATATTGGCCAGGCGCGGCGCTTTCCGCGCCGGCGCCGCGCGGGGCGCCGCGGCGGGCGCAGGGCTTACTACCGGCGTAGGGCGCGCCGCCGGCGCAACGCCGGTCGCGGCCAATTCCTGGAGCGCATCTTCCAGATAGCGGATTCGCTCTTCAGCAAGCGCGAGGGCGTCGCGCAGGCGCGAGGTGCGCCAGAACGCAACGCCGCCGAGCACCGCAAGCGTCGCCATCACCGCGCAGATCAGCGCGAACAGAATGAATTCCGGAAAATCGGCCAAAACCCTGCGGCCCTCTGGCGAAGGCCTTCTGCCCTCAAAGCGGGCAGATCAACTCAGCCGTTAACGCACGTCAACCTTTCTGGCGCGCTTCGTGAAAGCGTTTCGCCTGATCGACGAATCCCGTGCTCTGGGGGTGGGAGAGTTCGTCGCAGGAATTGGCGAACTCCTGCAGCAGCTTTCGTTGCTTGGCGTTGAGTTTGGAGGGCGTCTCGACGATGAGTTCGACGTGCAGGTCGCCGCGCTCACGGCCCTGCAGCGCGCTCATGCCCATGCCTTTGACGCGAACGCGCCGGCCGGTTTGCGCGCCTTCGGGAATGGAAACCCTGGTTTCCTTGCCGCAGATCGTCGGAATATTGATTTCCCCTCCAAGCGCCGCCGTCGTCATCGGCACCGTCGCCCTGCAAAACAGGTCCGCGCCGTTGCGCTCGAACAGCGGGTGCGAGCGCACCGACAGGAAAATGTACAGATCGCCGGCTTGGCCGCCGCGCGGGGCAGCATCGCCTTCGCCGGCAAGGCGAATACGCATGCCGTCTTCGACGCCGGGCGGAATTTTCACCGCGAGCTTCTTGTCCTTGCGCACCACGCCGCGGCCGTCGCATTGGCGGCAGGGATTGCGGATGGTTTCGCCCATGCCGTGGCAGGACGGGCATGTGCGCACGACGCGGAAAAGGCCGCCCTGGGCGACCTGTCCGGCGCCGCCGCATGTGGCGCAGGTTTCCGGCTTGGCGCCTTCGGCCGCGCCCGAACCGCGGCAGCCGCCGCAGATGTCCGCGCCTGGCGCCTTGATCTCGCGCTCAACGCCCATGAACGCCTGGTCGAGCGTGATTTCCATGTCGAAGCGCAGATCGGCGCCGCGCGGCGGGCCGCGCCGGGCGTTGCGTCCGAAGAAATCGCCGAACGCGTCGCCAAACACCTCGTTGAAGATGTCGGAAAAATCCGTGTAGCCGGCGGCGCCATTGCCGTTGACGCCAGCTTTGCCGAAACGGTCGTAAGCGGCGCGCTTTTCCGGGTCCGACAAGATCGCGTACGCCTCGTTCAACTCCTTGAACTTGGTCTCGCAACCGCCGTCGCAATCAGGGTGATATTGCTTGGCCAGCTTGCGGTAGGCGTTCTTCATGGCCGTCGGATCGGCGCCGCGCGGAACGCCCAGAACGTCATAATAATCGCGCTCGGTCGTCATCGCTCACCCCAACATTGAGCCAGCGCCGCGCTCACTTAAGCGCTCTTCTTGCTATTACCATCGACTTCCTCGAACTCGGCGTCGACCACGCCGGGTTCGCTGGGGGATGCGCCGCCGCCAGCGTCGCCGCCGCCAGCCTTGTCGCCGCCATAGATCGCTTCGCCGATCTTCATGGCGGCTTGCATCAGCGTCTGAGTCTTGGCGGCGATGTCCGCAACGTTCTCGGAGCCGACGACATCCTTCAGATCGGCGATCGCCTTTTGGATTGCCTGCTTGTCGCCCGCGGAAACCTTCTCGCCATGCTCGGCGACTTGTTTTTCGGTCTGGTGGATCAGGCCCTCGGCTTGGTTTCTGGCTTCGGCCAGTTCGCGGCGCTTCTTGTCGTCGCCGGCATGTTCCTCGGCTTCCTTGACCATCTTCTGGATGTCGGCCTCGGAAAGGCCGCCGGAAGGCTGGATGCGCATGGACTGTTCTTTGTTCGTTGCCTTATCCTTGGCGCTGACAGAAATGATGCCGTTGGCGTCGATATCGAATGTCACCTCGATCTGCGGCATGCCGCGCGGGGCCGGCGGGATGCCGACGAGATCGAACTGGCCTTGCAGGCGGTTGTCCGCCGCCATTTCGCGTTCGCCCTGGAAGACGCGGATGGTCACTGCGTTCTGATTATCCTCGGCGGTGGAAAATATCTGGCTCTTCTTGGTCGGGATCGTGGTGTTGCGATCGATCAGGCGCGTGAACACGCCGCCGAGCGTTTCGATGCCCAGCGAAAGCGGCGTCACGTCGAGCAGCACGACGTCTTTCACGTCGCCCTGCAGCACGCCGGCCTGAATCGCCGCGCCGAGCGCCACGACTTCGTCGGGGTTGACGCCCTGGTGCGGCTCGCGGCCGAAGAACTCCTTTACGACCTGCTGCACGCGCGGCATGCGCGTCATGCCGCCGACGAGGATCACTTCCTTGATGTCGCCAGCGGAGAGGCCGGCATCCTTCAGCGCGGCCTTGCACGGCGCCAGCGTCTTCTGGATCAGGTCTTCAACCAGCGCTTCCAGCTTGGCGCGCGTGATCTTGATTTCGAGGTGAAGCGGGACACGGTTGGTGTCCATCGAAATGAACGGAAGCTTCACTTCATAAGTTTGCGAGCTGGAAAGCTCTTTCTTGGCTTTTTCAGCTTCTTCCTTGAGGCGTTGCAGCGCCAGCTTGTCCTGGCGCAGGTCAACGCCCTTATCCTTTTTGAACTCGTCGGCAAGGTAATTCAGGATGCGCAGGTCGAAGTCCTCGCCGCCGAGGAATGTGTCGCCGTTGGTGGAGCGCACTTCGAAAACGCCGTCGCCAAGCTCAAGCACGGAAACGTCGAACGTGCCGCCGCCCAAGTCATACACTGCGATGGTCTTGGCTTCGGCTTTCTTGTCGAGGCCGTAGGCGAGCGCGGCCGCGGTCGGTTCGTTGATGATGCGCAGCACCTCAAGACCTGCGATGCGGCCAGCGTCTTTGGTCGCTTGGCGCTGCGCGTCGTTGAAGTAAGCCGGAACAGTGATCACGGCCTTGTCGACCGTCGAGCCGAGATAACGCTCGGCGGTTTCTTTCATCTTCTGCAGAACGAACGCTGAGATTTCGGACGGCGCATAGCCCTTGTCGCGGCCCTGCACCCAAGCATCGCCATTCGGCCCCCGGACGATCTTGTAGGGGACGACGGCCATGTCCTTCTTGGTGATCGGATCGTCGAACGTGCGGCCAATCAGGCGCTTGATCGAGTAGAATGTGTGTTCGGGGTTCATGACCCCCTGGCGCACGGCGTTCACGCCGATGAGCCGTTCGCCATCTTCCTTGAACGCGACGACCGAGGGCGTGGTGCGCTGGCCTTCCGCGTTCTCAATGACCTTTGCTTTGCCGCCCTCCATCAAAGCCACGCACGAATTCGTCGTGCCAAGGTCGATGCCGATAATCTTGCTCATGTTACTCGCGTCCTCGTCCTAACGGCGACACGCCGTCGAATTCGAGCGACCCCGAAGGCGTCTCTCGACGGTGCGTCCCAACGATCCGCCGGTCACGCCCGGCTTGGTGGCGTGGATATGGGAAGCCCCCACGGCCTCACAAGACGCTCTACATCCTTCCAGCGATTTCAGCACGCAAGCAATGCGGTCGATCAAAATAGCCTTTGCGCCAAGAAGTGTCGTTGACAGACACCAAGACAGTGTGTCATATATAATGACATGAGTGCAGCCCAGCAGACAATCCCGCTCCGCAGCGCCCACCGGGACCTCACGCAGGCCCGCATACTGGGGGCCGCGATCGAGCTTTTGCGGGGTGAAGAGCTTGAAGCGATCACGGTCGCCGACGTGGCCGCTCAAGCCGGGGTGACCGAGCGGACGATCTACCGCCATTTCGCTACGCGCGAGGATCTGCTGACGGCGATGTGGCCGCGGCTCCAGATGCTGACCGGCTCGCCGGGCTTTCCCAGCACCGCGATGGCCGCGACCGCGCAGCCCACGAAGCTGTTTCCGCGTTTCGATGAGCATGCCGGGGCTGTCCGCGCTTCGATCTATTCACGCGCCGGGCGCGAAATTCGCGCTGCGGTGAACGCTGAGCGTCAAGCGGCTGTGCGCGCCTGCGTGCGCGACGCCTATCCTGATCTGCAAGAGCCCGCGTTCACGCGCGTGTGCGCCGTGGTGCAGTTGCTGAACAGCGCCTACGCGTGGGCTGTGATGAAGGACAATTGGGGGCTGGACGGCGCCGAAGCCGGCCTAGCGTCCTCCGAAGCAATCGCCGAACTTTTGGGGGTGGCCGAGCATCCCGCGAAGAAGTCAAAATCTCGGGCCGAGGAGAAGACGTCATGATGATCGCGCACGCATCAATTCCCGCAGACGACCCAAAACTCACCGCTGCCGTGCTGGCCGAAATTCTGGGCGGCGAAGCAATTCGCTTTCCGCCGGGAGGGCCGGATGCGTTCATGGCGTGGTCGGGCGACGGCAAGATCGAACTTGAGGTCGTCCGTCGCGGTCGGCGGATTAGCTATAAGGAGGCTGAGGGCGTTTGGGAGATGAACAATCCCGAAGAGCGCGCCTCCGAAGTACACCTGGCGATTTGCGTCGATCGCCCTGAATCCGAAATTATCGCCATCGCAAAGCGCGCCGGCTGGCCGGCCCGCCATTGCGATCGCGGCGGCGGTATCTTTAGCCTTGTCGAGGTCTGGGTCGATGGCGCGTTCATGATCGAATTCCTCGATCCGAAGCAGACGCAAGTTTATCTGGAGCGGGTGACGGTCGCGAATTACAAACGCATGCTGCAGATGGCGCCGGCTTGAACGGCGAGAGCGGCCTTCGCTTTTATCCCGGTCGCCTCGATCGCGGCGCGCCAAGCTTCGCGATCTGCTTCCGGCGGCCTTCACTCCTCTTACGATGGCGGGCACTTGGCTCACCTGTTTCTTTGTCTCGATATCAAAGAAGCCGTCCGGCCAATTGGACTGAATGTCCGCTGCCGACCGAATAACAGACTCAACCCTCCGTCATTCCAGACGGAGCGAAGCGACGATCTGGAATCCAGCCGGCGGCGTCAGCCGCCTACCTTCTGCCACAAGCGGAGAAGGTAGAACCGTTTGCAAACAAACGCGCGCAAAATACCTATCCCACACCCGGAAATCTCCCGCATAATCTCCGCGTCCTGACAGGGAGGGTTTCGAGGGCTCCGAAACTCTGAAGCGTCAGGGCGGCGAGCGGCGTGGTGATGTCGGAGCAGCGTGCAAGCGCTGCTTAGCAAGTGCAAAGACTCGAAGGTTCGAAAAGACCTCTGGGCGTGAAGACCCTGGGAAAGAGGTACGCCGGCCATTTGGGTTTCCCGCACGAAACGAACGATTTCACATTGCCTGCGGAGACGGAAAACTGCAGGGCCCGGGCGCTTTCGGAGGCGCGCGACACGTCGCACCGAACATAAGGCAATGGAGCTAAGGTCCCTGAGTGCAGAGCTTTGGGCCGCCCTCGAACTCCATTTCAGCCCGCTCGGGAAAAACGATCGCTCACGGGGCGCGTTCATCGCGCAGGCGCTGCGAAAGCGGCGTCGGCTAAAACCAACCCGGCGCGATGAATGCGCCCCGGCCTCCCGTTTGGGAGCCGCAATTCGAAAACGCGGAGCGAAAGCCTGCGAACGGGAAACTGCGCCTGGAGCTTGGCTGTGCCGTCAGACCTTGATGTCGATCTTGCCTTCGCGCGGCGCCTCCGGTGCATCGGCAGGCGTTGCTGCGGCCCCCGCGCTCACCGCCACCATCGCCGGGCGCAGAGTCCGATCGCCCAGCGCGTAGCCGAACTGGAACACTTCCGCGACCGCGCCGGCCGGCGCGTCGGACGGCACTTGCGCGACTGCCTGGTGCAGATTGGAGTCGAACGCTTCGCCCTTGGCGCCGATCCGGCGCAGGCCGTGCCGGCCAAAGGCTTCAAGCAGGGACTTTTCCGTGAGCGCGACCCCTTCTATGAACGTGTTCACCGTCTCGCCAGCGCCGGCGCGGACATCATCTGGCAGCGCCTCCAGCGCGCGGCCGAGATTGTCGGCCACCGGCAGCAATTCGCGGGCGAATTTGTCGATTGCATAGGCGCGCGCTTCCTGCGCCTGCCGCTCACCCCGGCGGCGAGTGTTTTCGATCTCCGCCAGAGCGCGGAGCAGCTCGTCCTTCAGCTTGGCGATCTCAGCCTGCGCTTTCTCGAATGCCAGTTCTTCATTGCTCGGCGGAGAGGCCGCCGGCTCAGCCATATCGGCCTGCTTTTCGACTTCGTCCATCACGTCCTCTCGATCGGCTCACCGGCGCGGCCATCCAGCATCCGGCCGATGACGCGGGCGGTATAATCCACGACGGGGATCACCCGGGCATAGTTTAGCCGGGTCGGCCCAATGACGCCCAGCGCCCCAACCACCCGTCTTTGCGCGTTCATATAGGGCGCCACCACCAGAGAGGAACCCGAAAGCGAAAACAGCGGATTTTCCGATCCGATAAAAATCCTAACGGATTCAGCCTGTCGGGCGATGTCCAGAAGCTGCACGACGTCCTCGCCCTTTTCGAGGTCGTCGAACAGGCGGCGCACGCGCTCCAGGTCCTGCAACGCTTGCGCGTCCTGCAGCAGGTTTGCACGCCCGCGCACGATCAGCGCCCGCCCGGCCTGCGGGTCTTCGCCGCCCCATTCCGCCAGCCCGCCCTCGACCAGCGCGGCGGCGGTTTCGTTCAGCGCGGCGCGGTCCTTCACCAACGCCTCTGCCGCGGCCGCGCGCGCCTCGGACAGGGTTTTGCCCTTGAAACGGGCGTTCAGATAATTGGTCGCTTCAGTCAGCGCCGCGGGGGTCAGGCCCGGCGGCGTGGCCATCACCCGGTTTTCGACAGCGCCGTCCTCGAACACCAGCACGGCGAGCGCCTGATCGGCCCCGATCGAGACCACTTCGATGTGTTTCACCGGCGCTTCCCGCGCCGGAGTCAGCACCAGCCCGGCGCCGCCGGCCAGGCCGCTGAGTAATTCGCTGGCGCGGTTCAGCGCATCCTCGAACGAGTTCTCCTGCGGCGAAAGGCGCTTTTCGATGTCCCGGCGCTCGGCGTCATTGAGGTCGCCCAGCTCAAGCAGGCTGTCGACGAAGAACCGCAAGCCCGCCTGCGTCGGCCGCCGCCCGGCCATGGCGTGGGGCGCATCGAGCAGGCCCAGCGCCTCCAGATCGGCCATCGAGTTTCGGATCGAGGCCGGCGAAAGCGTCAGCCCGGCCCGCTTGGACAGGGTGCGCGAGCCCACCGGATCGCCCGTCGCCAGATACGCCTCGACGATCTCGCGGAAAATCTCCCGCGCGCGGGCGTCCAGCGCGGAGAGCGCATCGGGCGGGGCGGTGTCGGGCATTGGGTCCATAGGTAGCGTCCGCGGCGGGGGAAGCAACGACCGATGCAATGCTGGACGAGGCCGGCGGCGTACGCCAAACAGGCAAAATTCAGCAAAGGACGCCTGATGAGACCTTCCGGCCGCGCCGCCGATGCGATGCGCGAAGTCATTCTGGAGCGGGGCGTCTCGCGCTACGCTGAAGGCTCGTGCCTGGCGAAATTCGGCCATACGCATGTCCTGTGCGTCGCTTCTGTTGAAGATAGCGTTCCGCCCTGGATGAAGGGGCGCGGCAAGGGCTGGATCACCGCCGAGTACGGCATGCTCCCCCGCGCCACGCACACGCGGGGGCGCCGCGAGGCCGCCCAGGGCAAGCAATCGGGCCGCACGCAGGAAATCCAGCGCCTGATCGGCCGCGCCCTGCGCTCGGTCGCCGATCTCGGCGCATTGGGCGAACGCACGATCACGCTCGATTGCGACGTGCTCCAGGCCGACGCCGGCACGCGCACCGCCGCCATCACCGGCGCCTGGGTCGCGCTCGACCGGGCGTGCGCCTACCTCATCGAGGAGAAAGTGCTCAAAAAGAACCCTCTCATCGGGCAAGTGGCTGCGGTATCATGCGGTGTCTACAAGGGCGGCCCCGTGCTCGATCTCGATTATGCCGAAGACAGCGACGCCGACGTGGACGCGAATTTCGTTTTGTCCAGCGACGGTCGCCTCATCGAAATCCAGGCCACCGGCGAAAAGCGCCCGTTCAGCGACGATGAATTCGCAGCTTTGTTGCGACTGGCGAAAAAAGGCGGCGGCGAACTCTTCGCCGCGCAGCGCGCATGACGCCGCCCGCCGATCCGCGCATCGTCGTCGCTAGCCATAATGAGGGCAAGGTGCGCGAGATCGGCGAATTGCTTGCCCCGCTCGGGCTGCAGCCCATCTCCGCCGGCAGCCTTGATCTGCTCGAGCCGGAAGAGACCGGGATCACCTTCGCCGAAAACGCGCTGATCAAGGCCCATGCCGCGGCGCAGGCTTCGGGCCTGCCGGCGCTGGCCGACGATTCCGGGCTGGAAGTCTTTGCGCTCGGCGGCGCGCCGGGGGTTTATTCCGCGCGTTGGGCGGGCCCCGAGCGCGATTTCGAGCTAGCCATGGCCATGGTCCAGCGCGAGCTGAACGGCGAAAAGGATCGCGCCGCGCGGTTTGTCTGCGCGCTTGCGCTCGTTCGCCCTGGCGCGCGCGATCTGGTTTGCGAGGGCGATGTGCACGGCCAGATCGTGTGGCCGCCGCGCGGCAGACACGGTTTTGGCTACGATCCGATCTTCGTGCCCGAGGGTGCAGCGCAGACGTTCGGCGAAATGCCGCCCGCCGCCAAGCACGCCGTCAGCCATCGCGCACGCGCCTTCGCCAGGCTGATCGAAGCGCTGCGATGAGCGGCGCCGGGTTTGGCGTCTATATCCACTGGCCATATTGCGCGCGCATTTGTCCCTATTGCGATTTCAACGTCTATCGCGCGCGCGGGCACGATAGCGCCGGCTTGATCGCCGCCATCGTCGCCGATCTGAAAGCTCAACGCGCACACATCGGCGCGCGTCAGGTCGATACGATTTTCTTCGGCGGCGGCTCGCCCTCGTTGTTGGCGCCGAATGAAATTGCAACGCTGATCGGTGCAGTTGCGCATACTTTTGATCTGGCGGCCGATGCTGAAATCACCATCGAGACCAATCCAGAGGATCGTGCCAAACTCATCGACTTCGCCGCCGCTGGCGTCAATCGCCTCTCTATTGGCGTGCAGGCGTTGCGCGACGATGCGCTCAAAGCGCTCGGCCGTAACCACGATGTCGCCATCGCGCGCGCAGCCGTGGAGGCCGCAGCGCAAACCGGTGCGCGCGCTTCAATCGATATGATTTACGCCCGCGCAGGGCAGACGCCCGAGGACTGGGGCATTGAGCTGGAAGAAGCCTTGGCGCTGCCCGCCGAGCATTTTTCGCTTTATGAACTTACCATCAAGCCGGGCACGGCGTTCGAGCGCGCGGTGCGGCGCGGGGCCTTATCGCCGCTTGGCGATGAAACCGCCGCCTCGTTCTATGAGATCACCCAGGACATCTGCGACGCCGCAGACGCTCCGGCCTACGAGATTTCCAATCACGCGCGCACGCCGGCGGCCCGCGCGCGGCACAACCTGATCTATTGGCGCGGTGGAGAATGGCTCGGCCTCGGTCCGGGCGCGCATGGGCGCGTTGGTATCGATGGCGCACGCTGGGCCACGGAAGCCGCCGCAACGCCGGCCGGCTATATCGACACGGTCGCGGCACACGGAACGGGCTGGGCGAACGCTGAAAAGCTCAGCGAAGCCGATTGTGCGCACGAAGCGCTGATCTTGGGTCTGCGTGCGGAAGGCGCGCCGCGCGCGATCGTGCGCGCTGAAAAAGCGATGGCGCTCGAAAGCGAGGGGCTGATCGCCATCGGCGAAGATTGCGTTTCGCTGACGCGCGCCGGGCGCCTGCTGGCCGATCGAATCGCCGCAGAACTGGCGCTCTAAAAACCTGGTGCTGGAAAGTGCGTCGGCGCTGGATCGAGCAGTGCGATAGTGTTCGCGCGCACCTCCAGCACTGCCAGAGCCCGCTCCACCGTGCCGTCCGCCCGGAAGCGGAACAGGCCGTCGGCGCCGTTGAACCCTTCAGCGCGCTGCAGGCCGGCCAGGCCCGCGGCCCCTGTCTCGCGGGTAAGCAATTCAGTGACGGTCACCGCGTCATTGGCCAGGCTCGCCAGCCGCGTCGGCGCCTTGCCATAAGCGGAGCGATATTTCTGCTCGAACGCTGCGCGCGCCGCCGGATCGGGCGCTGCGTACCAGCCGCCGGCCAAGGTCGGCTCGCGCAAAGCGTCTCCGCCCGACCAGCCGACGCCCAGCAGCCGCGTGTGCTGCAGATCGAGCCCCGC
>DASZPV010000120.1:0-8670 GCA_035549875.1 Caulobacterales bacterium | reverse complement strand
GGCGTGAAATCGGCCCGGTGCTTGCCGCGCAGGCGCATGGCGATGAACGAGGCCAGCCGGCCGACGACGGCGCCTTCGGCATCGACGACGATCCATTTGTTGGTCACGGCGGCGGGCTGGGCCGACTTGGTCTGAAGAGTTGGCATCGGTTCGCTCTGAAAAAGGAGCGCGGCGGTTACAGGTCCACCGTCATTCTGTCAACAGGGCGCCAAAACTTGATTGAAACCAGCGCTTTGGCGCGCGGTAACATGTTACCGCGCGCCCTCACCGCCATGCGGCGGCGCGCGAAAGGGCGTGTGCCGCCAGCCAGAGCAGGATCGCCCCGCCCTGGTGGATGATGTTCATGCCAAGCGGCGCGCCCATCACGATCGCGCCGATCCCCAGGGCGGCCTGCATCAGCGCCAAACCGAGCACGACGAACGCCATCGTCTGCGGCGGCCCGACGCCGCGGCTTGCCGATACCATCGCCGTCAGCCCCGCGAGCGCCACGACAACATAGCCGGCGGTGCGGTGGTTGAACTGGATCGTGGCGTGGTTGGCGATCAGGTTGTCGATGAACGGGCTCATGCGCGCGTAGCCGTGCGGGAGCCACTCGCCGCCGATCGTCGGCCAGTCGCTGTAGGCCAGCCCCGCCCCGGACCCGGCCATGAACGCGCCGAGAATAATCTGGACGAACAGGGCGACGATCAAAATCCAGTCGAGCGGGCGCCCGCCCAGCCGGCCTGATTTCTGCGGCCAGGCGTAAGCGCCGAGCGCGAGGCGCCACGCCAGCGCCAGAATGATAAAGGCCAGGCCCAGATGGATCGCGAGCCGCACCGGGCTGACGGCGATGCGCCCCTCTAGCCCGCTTTGCACCATCCACCAGCCGACGAAACCCTGAAGCCCGCCCAGCGCGAGCAGCAGCAGGCAGGACCACAGGCGCCCGCTCAATCTGCCCGCCATCCAAAACAAGACGAACGGCAAGATAAAAACGAAGCCGATCACGCGCCCGAGCAGGCGATGGCTCCATTCCCACCAATACAGGATCTGGAAATCGGCCAGCGCGATGTCAGGGTTTTTCAGCTTGAATTGCGCGGTTTCGCGATATTTGGCGAACGCCTCGCTCCAGTCGGCGCCGCTAAGCGGGGGAATGGCGCCAGTGACCAGCTTCCATTCGGTGATCGAAAGGCCGCTGCCGGTCAGGCGCGTGGCGCCGCCGATCAGGATCATCGCGATCACCAGCAGGCAGACCGCGATCAGCCAGGCGCCGACCCAGGGGTCGCGCGGCGCGGCTCGGCCTGCTGCACTCATCGCGCCCCCCTTCGCATCGGGCCCATTGTGAGCCATGACGCAGCCCCATGCCAGCATGCCACGCCGTCGCAGCAACAGTCCGGAGCCGGCCATGAGCTATGGCGCGCGGCGCGCGGTGGGGGCGGTCGTGATCCTCGCCTATCTGACCGCCTATGTGATTGTGGCGGTCGCCGTCGGGTCGCACCTCGCCGGCGCGCCATGGTTCGTGCAACTGCCTTTTTACGCCATCGCCGGCGTGTGCTGGGCGTTGCCGCTAAAACCGCTGTTCTCCTGGATGGGCCGCAGAAGCTAGGAATTCGACCAGGCGACCTGCACCGCGCGGCGCGGCCGGGAAAAGAACCGGGTCGACATGTTGACCGAGCCGCCGATCACATAATGGGTGACCGGCGTGAAGCTGTAGGTCACCTCGGCGAGGATCACGCTGCCGCCGGCGGTGATCACGCCGACCGGAATCGTATTGGCGCCTGTGCCGCCGATGGTGAAAAGCTGACCGGCAGAGCGCGCCGTGGCGTTGGCGGTTGCCTGGCTCCACACGACCTTGCCTTTGGTCAGGCTGTTGGCCGGATCGTCCTGAATACTGGTGAGCACGATCTTCACGTTCGTCGGATAGGGATACATGATCGCGTTGGCTGCGGCGAACACGTTGCTGATCGCGGTCGGCGTCATCGTCGTCGATTGCGCGACAAGGTCGGCGGACGTGGCCGCAACGGTTTCCATGCGCTGGCGGGCGTTCATGCCTTCGGACAATTCAATCAGCCCGAAAAACACCAGCACCAGGATCGGCGCGATAAACGCAAACTCTACGGCGGCGCCGCCGCGCCGGGACCTAAACAGCTTCAGCATCCGGTCACCGCACTGGTGAACGGCTCGTTGCGCGTCGCGAACGCGGCGGAAAGCAGGCGCTGGTTCGTGCCCAGATTGACCAGGAAGTTCGTGAAGAATGGCGTCTGCAACGTCCACTTGTAGAAGTTGCGGACGATCACGACCTGGCATGCTGTCCCCGGATTGTAATTGTTCAGCGCGCTATTCAAGACCCCGCCGGAGATCGGCTGCTGAAGGCTGGCCGTGGTGAAATCGCTGTAGGCCTGCACGTCGACCTGAAGATTGGCGTCGCATGGCAGAAAGGGCGTGGTCTTGGCGCAAACCAGGGCGCGAAATTGCGTCTTGGATGTATTGGCGAGTTGCACTTCGCCGGTGCGAACCTGCCGGCCGACATCGTTGGTCGCAAATTGCAGCCAGGATTCGCCGATATAGACCGCGCCCGCCTCTATGATCGCGAACATGATAACGAAAAAGATCGGTGAGAGCAGGGCGAATTCGAGCGCGGTGGCGCCCGATTTGGCGCCGCCGCGCCGCCTGATCAGCCCTTTGAGTTTCACACCCGCACCGCCGCTTTGGTAAATTTCAAGCAATCAGCGTGCCACATCCCGGCTAAGAAACCGTTACGCTTCAAGGTTACCGTGACGACGAAAATTTATTTTCGCATGTCAAAGGGATTTTAAGCCTGTTCGTGCATGCTCGGCTCAGTTTTTGCGTGACCCTTGCGGGTTCGCGAGGTGGGCGACATGAGCAATACTCTCCTGGGCCGGGCGGCTTCATTCCTGAAACGGCAAGTGCGCGCGGTGCGCATGGCGCGGCGCGGCAACATGGCGCTGATCTTCGCCCTGTCGATCATTCCCGTTCTGGTCACGGGCGGCGCCGGCATCGATCTGGCGCGTTCGCTGGCCGTGCGGGCCAAGCTTTACGCTGCGGTGGACGCCGCCGCCCTCGCCGTCGCGTCAAAGTCCGGCATCACGCAGACGCAAGCCAACACGCTGGCGCAACAATATTTCAACGCCAATTTCACGCTCAATTCCTCGTTCGGTTCGCCTAACCCGGTAACGGTCGCGATCAACGGCCAACAGGTTACGGTTTCGAGCAACATCGCCATGCCGACGACGATCATGGGCGTGGTCGGCATTCAGAACGTGAACCTGACGGCCTCCTCGCAGGTTGTGTGGGGCCAGACGAAAATCTGGGTCGGCCTGGCGCTGGATAACACCGGTTCGATGTGCGAGCCGAGTTCGTCGCCCTGCACCAATCCCTCGGGCTCGAAGATCAACGCCCTGAAGACGGCGACCCACTCGCTGCTGACCATGTTCCAGAACGCCTCGGCCACCGCCGGCGACGTTCAGGTGTCGCTGATCCCATTCAACCGCGACGTGAACATCGGCGCTGCGAATTCGGGCGCGAGCTGGCTCGACTGGACCGAATGGGACGAGACGCACGGCTCGTGCAGCATTAGCGGATACAGCACGAAAAGCTCGTGCGAAAGCGCCAGCAACGGCACGTGCAGCGTCGGCGGCACGATGAGCCAAAGTAGCTGCAGTACTCAGGGCACATGCAGCGTGGTCGCCTTCACTACGCAATCAACCTGCACCAACAGTTCGACCGGCGGCGTCTGCAGCCTCAGCAGCTACACCACGCAATCGACCTGCCAAAGCAACGGTGCGTGCAGCGTCGGCGGCTTCACGTCCTCATCGACCTGCACCAACAGTTCGACGGGTGGCGTGTGCAATAACACGGCCTTCACAACGAAAAGCACGTGCCAGTCATCGACCGGCTATTGCAGCGTTGGCAGTTTCACAACGCAATCGACATGCACCAACAGCTCCACCGGCGGCATTTGCTCAAAGTCACCAGGCACAAACAACACCAAGACAAAGTGTAATAACGCCGGCGGCACCTGGACCGCGGGCTTGTGGACGGTGCGGGCCGGCGTGTGGACGGCGGGCGTATGGACGACGGGCGTATGGACGCCCGGCGTATGGACGCCGGCTACGTGGACGGGTGCGACATGGACGCCGAGCCACACCGGCTGGACCGGTTGCGTCATGGACCGCGGCACGGTCGCCGGCCCGACGAGCAGCACGTCCAACACCGGCTACGACCTCGTCAACACGACTCCAGCCACCCTGCCGGAAAGCAAATTCCCGGTGGAGAATTACAACCAGTGCCCGACCCAGATGATGGGGCTCGGCTACGACTGGACGGCGTTGAGCACCAAGGTCGATGCGATGGACGCGGATGGCAACACCAACCAGACGATCGGTCTGGCGTGGGCGTGGCAGTCTCTGACCCAGGGCGCGCCGCTCAGCCCGCCCTCGCTCCCGACCGGCACGACCCGCCACATCATCCTTCTCTCGGACGGTGAAAACACGCAGAACCGCTGGTACACCGACCGCCAAAGCATCGATGACCGGATGCACCTGCTGTGCAACAACGCCAAGGCTGACGGCGTCATCATCTGGACGGTGTTCGTCAACATCGCGGGCACGGCCGGCAATGCCGCTTCGATGCAGGATTGCGCAACCGGCGGCGCCAGTGGCGGCCATTACATCGAAGTGACCTCCACCGGCGGCATCGGCGCGGCGTTCGACGTCATCGGCCAGCAGATCACCAACCTGCGCGTCGCGCACTAAACACTCCGGATAGCGGCGCGCCGGGGTTTATACCGGCGCGCCCGCCTGCCCCATCTCCACAACGTCGTCTTGCCATGGACCGGCGGGGCCCCTACGGTCGGGCATGCCGTAGCGTCGGGTGCGACCGCATCGGCCGAAGTTAAACTTCGCCAAAAATAAAACGGGGGGAGCGACATGAGCAAATTCCGGATTCTTGCCGGCGTTCTATTGGCTGGCGTCGGCGCGGCGCTAGCCGGCCTCGCTCCATCCGTTACAGCGCAGGCACAAACCGCGCCGCCCGCGGCAGCGAAGAGTTATATCGTCTACGTCGGCACATACACGACCGGGCGGAGCAAGGGTATTTACGGCTACCGCCTGACGCCCGCCACCGGCGAACTGGCGCCAATGGGCTTGATCCAGGAAGCAGCCAATCCATCATGGCTCGCGGCGCATCCCAATCACCGCGTGCTCTACGTCGCTAACGAACATCCCACCAAGACCGCGCCAGGAAACACCGTCAGCGCCTATGCGCGCGACGAGGCGACGGGCAAGCTCACGCTGCTGAACGCGGTATCGACAAAAGGCGAAGGCCCCGCGCACATTTCCGTCGATCACACCGGCAAAGTGCTGGTGGCCGCAAACTTCATCACCGGCAGCGTCGCGTCCTTCCGGATTTTGCCGGACGGCAAACTGAGCGAAGCGGTGTCGGTCATCGCGCAGGAAGGCCAGGCCAAAGGCCCGCCCGTACCCAAGGACGACCGCGGCGTCAGCCCCACCGATTCGCATAATCACTGCGCGATGATCTCGCCGGATAATCGCTTCGTGACGGTCTGCAATATCGGCATCGGCCGAATCTACGTTTTCGGCCTCAACACCAAGACCGGCGTGCTAACCCCGAGCGGCGGGTTCGACGTGCCGCCCGGCGCCGATCAGCCGCGCGCGCGTCCGCGCCACATGACGTTCCACCCGAACGGCAAGTACGCCTATTTCGTCGATAGCAACAATCAGGTGGCCGTGGCCGCTTATGACGCCGCGACCGGCGCGTTCAAGCCGCTCCAGGGGTTTGCCGTCGCCACAGACGATCCAGGCAAGGCCGCCAGCGGCGCCGAAATCCAGATCGATCAGGCGGGCAAGTACGTCTACACCTCCGGCCGCGGCGCCGACGAGACGCTGAACCTGGTGCACGTGGGCGGCTCGCTCAATGTGTTTGCGGTCGACGCCAGCACCGGCAAGCTGACGCCGGTTCAGCAGATTTCCACCGGCGGAGACGGGCCGCGCACATTCTCCCTCGATCCTTCGGGCGGCTTTCTGTTTGTCGGCAACCGAAACTCCAACAACATCGTGGTGTTTTCGGTGGACCGCACGACCGGCAGACTCCGGCCCACCGGAAAAGTTCTCACCGATGCGCCGGAAGCAAGCTGCTTCCTGTTTGAAGCCGCGCAATAGCCTTTGACACGTTCGCGCTGAATCGGAGGTGCTGTGGCCTCTCGTAATGGTTTAACCAGGCGCCTCGCGCTGGCTTTGCCGTTTCTTGCCTATGTGGCGGCGTGGCTTCCGACGCGCGCGCGCGCCGCGCCGCAAGCCGATACCGACTGGCTGAATTTCGCTGGCGACAAGGCGAACACGCGCTATTCGCCGCTCGATCAGATCGGCGCCGCCAATTTCAAGGATATGGAAGTGGCCTGGCGGTTCGCCACCAGCCCGTTCGGCGCGCAGCCGGAATATATCCTCCAGTGTACGCCGCTGGTTTCCAACGGGCGGATGTTCTTCACCGCCGGCACGCGCCGCAGCGTGGTGTCGATCGACGCAGCCACCGGCGAAGTGCTGTGGGTGCATCGCGAAGCCGAAGGCGAGCGCGCGGCCAAGGCGCCGCGGCGCGGGTCGGGCCGCGGCGTCGCCTATTGGACCGACGGCAAGGACGAACGCATCATCTACGTCACCACCGGCTATCGCCTGATCGCGCTCGACGCCAAGACCGGCGCGCCCATTCCCGGCTTCGGCGACGATGGCGTCGTCGATCTCAAGATGAACGACGATCAGGACATGGACCTGATCAACGCCGACATCGGCTATCACGCGGCGCCGATAATCGGCAACGATGTGATCGTCATCGGCGCCGCGCACGCCGGCGCCAGCCTGCCGCGCACGCACAAAAACGTAAAAGGCTACGTCCGCGGGTTCGACGTGCGCACCGGCAAGCGGCTCTGGATATTCCACACCATCCCGAAAAAAGGCGAGTTCGGCTACGACACCTGGCTCGAAGGCACGGAGAACATCGGCAACGGCGGCGATTGGGCCCAGATCTCGATCGACGAGGAATTGAACACCGCTTATCTTGGCGTCGAGATGGCGACCGGGGATTTGAACGGCCAATATCGTCCCGGCGCCGGCCTGTTCGGCGAGAGCATCGTCGCCGTCGATCTGAAAACCGGCGTGCGCAAGTGGCACTATCAGATCGTGCATCACGGCCTGTGGGATTACGACCCGCCGTGCGCCGCGATCCTGTGCGACGCGCCCATCAACGGCAAGATCGTCAAAATGCTCGCGCAGCCGACCAAGCATGGCTTCCTTTTCGTTCTCAACCGCGAAACCGGAAAGCCGATCTGGCCCATCATCGAGAAGAAGGTTCCAAAGGGCGCCGTGCCGGAAGAATGGTATGCCCCGACGCAGCCGTTTCCCAGCAAGCCGCCGGCCTATGAGCGCCAGGGCGTGGGCCCGAACGATTTGATCGACTTCACGCCATCGCTGCGCGCCGCGGCGCTGCGCCTGATCAAGAATTACGTAACCGGCCCGCTGTTCACGCCGCCCTCGGTCTACAAGCGCGACGGAACCTGGGGCACGATCATGCAGCCCGGCCTCGGCGGCGGCGCGAACTGGCCCGGCGGCTCATACGATCCCGAAACGAAAATGGTCTATGTGTATTCTCAAATCGAGCCTGCCGTGGGCGCCATCGTGCGCAACACCGATCCGGCGGTGTCGGACATGGACTGGGTCGCCATTCGCGTTACCTCGAAGGAAGACGCAGATTTTCGTCGCGATGGCTTCAAACCGAGAGAGCTTACCGTCCAGGGCCTGCCGCTCCTGAAGCCGCCCTACGGCAGCATCACGGCGATCGATCTTGCCAAGGGCGATATCAAGTGGCGCATCGCCCACGGCGAGACGCCCGATCAAATTCGCAACCACCCCGCCCTCAAGGGCCTGCAAATTCCGCGAACCGGTCAGGCGGGAAAGCTCGGCGCGCTGGTCACGAAAACGCTGCTCATCTGCGGCGATGCACTGAACACGACGACGCCGTCCGGCCAGCGCGGATCGATGTTGCGCGCCTATGACAAGAATACCGGCGAAGAAAAAAGCGCGGTCTATATGCCGGCGCCGCAAGTCGGCGCGCCGATGACCTACATGCTGAACGGGTCGCAATATATCGTGCTCGCCATCGGCGGCGGAAACTTCCGCAGCGAACTGATCGCGTTCCGCCTGCCGCGAACACAAAGCTCCGCGCCCAAGGCCGCGGAGAGAGAATAAAGCGTTTGCACCGGGCCAAGAATGCAGAGGCATCGGGCGAAGGGCACCTGCGCGGACGGCTTCAGGTTGCGCTACATCGCCCTTTGCTGCAAAAAACCTGCCCCGCCTTTTCGAATGAGCGCTCGTGAAACGTTATCCGCCGGCAATAAACACTCTCGGATTACCGCCAAATCAGCGCAATGATGCGCGATTCGTGACGTGGAACTTGAGCAGTCTGGGTCAGTTCGCGGATGAGTTTGAAAGCGCCGTGTTGGTCGCGGACCACGTCTAAACGGCCGAAAGTGTTCTACGCCTCGCGAAGCCTGGAGTTCTAGAGCAAAATCTGACCGAATTGAATCGGTGGGGATTCCCAGCTCCTATCAGAGGTCGTGGCATGTCGGGAATACAATTTCACTGGCGACTTGATGATATGACGCCG
>DASZPV010000119.1:0-9222 GCA_035549875.1 Caulobacterales bacterium | reverse complement strand
AGGTTCTGCGTGCCGGTGTGGCAAAACGTGCAGGTGAGCGTGCAGCCGACCTGCGAGGATACGCAGAGCGCTCCGGCCTTGCCGACATCGGGAATGTAAACGCACTCGACCTCGGCGCCGGTATCGAGCCGCAACAGCCATTTGCGCGTGCCGTCCGCCGATGTCTGGGCGGCGACGATTGCGGGCCGGGCGAGGGTAAAGCGGGTGGAAAGCTCGGCGCGGGCCTCCTTGGCGATATTGGTCATCGCGGCAAAATCGGTCACGCCGTGATGGTAGATCCAGCGCCAGAGCTGCGCGGCGCGCATCTTCGCCTTGGCCGGCGCGATCCCGGCCTCGACCATTTTTTCGGCCAGTTCGGCATGCGAAAGGCCGGCCAGCGAAGGCATGGCGGAAACCGGGGCGGGCGTATGATCGATCAGGATGGCCATGACGGGCGGGCGCTTTTGCCATATAGGCGCGTCCGTGTCGAAAGTTGATCCCGTTGCGTAAGCCGCTGATGTGACCCCGCCCATGCCGGTCGACGCCGCGCGTTTCGCCGCCCTGTTGTCAGCCATCGCCTCGCGCCAGGACCGCGACGCGTTCGCCGAATTGTTCGCGTTCTACGCGCCACGGGTGAAATCCTATTTGATGCGCCTGGGCGCCCCAGACTCGCAGGCCGAGGAGATCGCACAGGATGTGATGGCAACGGTATGGCGCAAGGCGGGGCTCTACGATTCGGCGCAGGCTTCGCCATCGACCTGGATTTTCCGCATTGCACGCAACCGGCGGATCGATGTTTTACGCCGCACGCAACGCCCGCCGCTCGATGGCGAAGATCCTTCGCTGCAGCCGATACAGGCGCTCGCGCCCGACGAGGCGGTATCCGTAGCGCAAGCCGAGCAGATGGTGAGAGACCTGTTGCCGTCCCTGCCTGAAGAACAACTGGTTTTGATCCACGCGGCGTTCTACGAGGGCCAGTCGCATGCCGAGATCGCCGAACAGACGGGGTTGCCGCTGGGCACGGTAAAATCAAGAATCCGGCTGGCGCTGGAAAAATTAAGAGTCCGCCTTGGGGGAGGCAATGATCGACCGGTCTGATCCATTCGGCGGAGGCGTGCGTAAGCAACGGGCATGGAGGCATGTCCGATGAACCAGGACGTCCTGCGCGGCGAACTTTGGGCGGCTTACGCCGCGGGCGCGCTCGACCCGGCAATGAACCTGCTGATCGAGACGCAGGCCGGCGTGGCGCCGCCGGCGGCGCGCATTCTCGGCATGGCCGAAGCCATTTCCGGCGCAATGTTCGAAGCTGAAACGCCGGCGCCGCTGCGCGCCGACGCGCTGGAGCGCGTGCTGGCGAAAATCGCCAATGAGCCGGCCGAAGCGGCGGCGATGCGGGCCGTGTCCGATCGCAACGATCTGCTCCTGGCCGAGATCAGCACGCTGCCGGCGGTGTTGCAGGACGCGGCGATTTGCACGCTGGCGCGGCGCAAATGGAAGCGGCCGACGCCGGGCCTGCGCGTGCTGGAGCTGGAAGTCGAAAGCCAGGGCAAGGCCGAACTGATCCGCATCGAGCCGGGCCTGTCGATCCCGAAACACACCCACGAAGGCCGTGAGTATACGCTGGTGCTGACGGGCGCTTTTGCCGACGAAACCGGCCGCTACGGCGTCGGCGACGTCTCGTTCGCCGATCCGGGCGTCAAGCACCGCCCGCGCGCCGAGCCGGGCGACGTGTGCTGGAATCTCGCCGTGACCTATGGCGCGCTGAAATGGACGGGTGCGCTGGGGCTGGTGCAGAGGTTTTTGAATTAGCGCTGACTAGCTGATCTGGCGCCAGTTATATGTGGCGCCGACGCCGCGGAAGGCCTGGTCCCAGGCGGCGCGGACCTGGCTTTCATCGACATTGTGGTCCTGGCCGTGGGCGACGAAGTAGACGTCGAACGTCACGCCCTTTGCGGAAGGCCCGAATTGCGCCAGCACGACCGGTGCAAGGCCGGCGCCTTCGCTCTTGTGATACATGCTGTAGAGCGATGAATTCTGGCGCATGTCAGACACAAGGATGACTCGCCGGTTCGGGATGCTGGGATCGAAATCGGCGGCCCCGAGCCATTGATGCACATACTCGACGATCGGGCTGGTCGCCGCTTCATCCGGCGCGCTCACTTGCTCGACCGCACGCTCGGCGGCGCCGACGAAACGGTCGGCGAAATCGCGCTCGGTATAGCGATGGCCGCGATACAGATCGGACAACAGAGTAGGCGGGCCCGGATTGCAGATTGAAAACAGCGGGTGAGGGGATTGTCTGGAATCTAACGAGACGATCGAGAACTTCTGATATTGCTTCGTCTCGCGCTGCGCCTGCGTGATCAGTTGGGTCAGCGTATCGCCCATCGCCGGATTCCACTTGTCGCTGCGATCGAGAATGACAAGCGTGTGCCCGGCGATTGGCCGCGACGTGGACAGAGCGTCGCCGTGTCAAGCTGGGCCGGGCGGAACAGCCACACGGTGATGCTGAGCGCCAGGACGCCGACAAGAACCGCCGCTGTCGCGATCGCGTAGAAGCGGTTGGCCTGATTGCGGTTTTTCATCAGCGCGCCGCCCAGCGATGCCAGATCGGCCGCGACGCCTCTTCGGGCTCTTCTTGGTTTTCGGCGTCCACGGCGTTGGCGACCGCTTTCGGCGCCTCGATGGCGTGCTGATCGGCGAATTCCATCCGCGCGCTGACGATGGCGGCGTCGGCGATGCTTTTCAGGAACGGCGTCAGTTCATCGTCGTAGAAGGAATGACATTCGGCCTCCAGTTGGGCGCGCGCGCCGGCGATCTGGCTTTTGCACGCGGTAATGTTGCTGGTGGCGCGCTGGAAGGATTTCTGCAGCTTATCGAGCACCTGCGCACTGGTCGGCGGGACTGAGCCGCCAAACGGATCTTTCTTGAAGGCCGCCGGCGTCGGCGCGGACCGTGTCTGTAGATTGGCGTCGCGATAAAGCCCAATCGCTTCACGTCCGATGCTGAGGGCTTCGGCGACGGTGAAATCCCACGCCGCGGCGTTATCCTGGGTGCGCGCAATCGCATGGCGCAAGGCGCCGACGGCGTTCTGACTTTGCTCGGCAATTTCCACCAGCGCGCGATCGGCGTCCTGCTTGGCAGCGTCCACTTCGCGCGCCAGGGTCTGGGCGATTTCGTGCGTGCGCTCGCGCGCCTCTTCGAGCTTGCGGTGACGCCGGCCGTAGCCTGGATAGGGTTCGTCCCAATAGGCGCCGCGCACGATCGCGAAAATGCCGATCAGCAGCGCGACCGCAAACAGGACAAGCGATTCGAGTTGCTGGAACGGCTCGAACGGGCGCGTCATGATCGCGGTCAGGATGTTGTCCGGCACGGGCGCATCGAGCGTGGTGTGCGACAGCGCGTAGCGATAATGCGCGACGTAGAATGCAAACAGCAACAATAGGCCCGCGCCCACGACCAGCGTGGGAATAGCCCAGATGCGGTGCAGGCGTCCTTTGCCATCGGCGCCGCGGTAATTGAGATAGCGCCACGGGCCGATGCCGATCAACGTGCCGGTGAGCACAACCAGGATCGAGATCAGCAGCGCCGTGGTCCAGCCCTGCACGAGGCCGCCGGGGCTGGCCTGGCCGATGACCCAGCCATTCGCCGCCACTTCGACGATGAACATCAGGGCAAGCCAGAACACCTTGCGCCACACCACGTCGTCGTAGCGCGGCTCGCTCTCGGTCAGACCGTGCTGGATGCGGAAGGCGCGATAATCGCGATAGGCGCGGGCGAAGTCGCCCTGCGCATGCTGCAGGGCGAGGCCGACGGCGCTTTGTCCGCGCGCCTTCTTTGCCCGAAACTGGCTGAGCACGGCCTGCGGCTCGCTGGCGAGCGCCTCCAGATCCTGCGGCAAAGTGGTGAAATCCTGCCCGGAGCCGACGCCGAGCATGGCGTTGGAATGCTGGTTCAGGGCGGCGTCGATCCGGCTCACCACCAAGGCTTCGGTTGGCGACAGACGGGCTTCGTCCGCGGGCGGAAAATTCTTCTGGCCGTCCGCCGCGCCGCGCTCGCTGAGGCGGAGTTCGGAATCGAGGGCTTCGGCTGTGAACTCAGAAATGACGCTCTCCCATCGTCAACGCGCGCTTCGGACCGGTCTCCTTGGACGAGGCCAAGGCAGATATGTGGCGGCGACTGCAGATGGCGCCCCTGCGAGTAGGCGCCGGGCCTGCACTCTAGAAACGGGTAATCTGGTTCGTGCGCGCCTTGTGTGACGGCGGTCACTTGTATTGGCGTCATCCGCCAGACCGTTTATTTCTTCGCTTTCACGCTTGCCAACGCCGGCACATTGCCGCCTGGCATGATCGGCCGTGCAGGATAGCCGCCGACGGAGAGGGCGCGGTCATACATCACAAGTGCGCCCGCAAGGCCGACGTTGATGCAAAAGCGCGTCGGGATTTTCACGACGTGAACGCAGCGTTTCAGCAGCGCGGGCGAAAGGCTGCCGCGTTCGCGGCCGAGCACATAGGCGGCGGCGTGCGGGTGGCGGAAGGCGGGCAAATCGACCGCGTCGTCGAGCAGTTCCACGCCGACCAGCGCGCAGCCCTTCGGCAGCATCAATTCCTCCGCGCTGGGAAATTCGTAGAGCGGCATGTTCTTCTGCGCGCCGGACGTATCGGCATGGCGCGCGGCTTTCATGGAAACGGTGGAGTTGATCGTGAAGAAAAAGCAGCCGCCGAACGCCTGCGTCGTACGCATCAGCGCGCCAAGATTCATCGGCTTGGAAATCTCCTCCACGCCAATGCCGAAATAACCGCGCGCCATGAACTGCGATCCTTGCTGACCGGGCTCTATAAGAAGCGGCGGGCGCGGCGTAAAATGATTGCGTCACGGGAGGAGTCCAAATGCGTCCGGGTTTAGCCATCGCATGGATTTGGGGCGTCTGGCTGGTGAGCTGGATGATTGCGGCGGCTTGGGCGGATCGGTCTGCCAAGCGGGCCGGGCTGCGGCAGGAGCTGGGCTATCTCCTGGTGCAGGGCGTGGGCATATTTGTGGTGGTGCTGAGCGGGCAGCGGCGCTGGCGGTTCGATCCGCAGCTTTGGGATGTCGGCGTCGCCGGCGGCTGGGCGATGGCGGCGCTGGTGCTGGCGGGCATCGTGTTTACCTGGTGGGCGCGGCTGGCGCTGGGCAAGCTCTGGTCAGGCCACGTTGCGCGCAAGGAGGGGCACCGGATCGTCGATACCGGGCCCTACGCGTTGACGCGCCATCCGATCTACACCGGCGTCCTGTTCTCGATATTCGCGACCGTCGCCGCGATCGGCAGGCTGGAAGCGCTGATCGGCGCTGCGATCGTCACGCTCGGCCTCTGGATGAAGGCGCGGCTGGAGGAGCGCTTCCTGCGCGCAGAACTTGGCGCCGCGGCGTATGATGAATACGCGCGCCGCACGCCGATGCTGGTTCCGTTCCTGCGCTAACTGCGCGGGGCGGGCGGCGGCGGCATCACGCGGCCAGCCAGGTTTTGCTGAACGTCGCGGGCGTCGAAGGCGTGGGCGTCGCTCGCCGGCTTCTGGCCCTTGTACATGGCGATCTCGGCGCTGGCGCGATAGCGGGTGACTTCGCGGATATGCGAGGGCTCCTCCCAGAACGGATCGTAATAGGGCAGCCAGCCGAAGCGCGGCGAATAATAGTACCGCGGGAACATGTAGGCCCGGAACGGCGAGCCGTAACTGTCGTACTGGCGTTTCGTATCCGTGCCGCGATCGGCGATGACGAAATAGTCATAGCCGTTTTGCAGCGTCAGCTCGGCGGACCGGTAAAGGAGAAAATCCTCAACCTGATCGCGCTCTGTCATCGAATCGCCGTTGAAGGAGACGCGAAAACGGTTTTGTTCCAGGCGCTGGTCGCTATAGCCGTATCCGGAATTGGACGAGGCGGGTTGGTAAGGCGGTGTGGTGGCGCAGGAAGCGAGCGCCAGCGCCATCGCCAAGGCTTGCAAAGCCTTCATGGTCATACTCCTGCCGCTGTCCCTCGCGAGCTACCATTATATGGCCGAAGGACAGAACGGTTTCGAGGGGCGAGATGGTTATTTTAGGAGCGTTTCGATGCGATCTGTGAAGACGGCCCTGGTTGCCGCGGCGTTCATGATGACGGGTTTGGCGGGCGCGGGCGCCCAACAGGCCGTTCCCGCGGACATGATCAACGCCGCCAAGGCGATTCAGTCCGGCTGCGTGAAGAAGGGCGAGGATTCGCGTGTGTGCGCTTGCGGCGTCGGCCTGGCCTACGCCCAATTGGATCCCAAGGCGTTCAAGCTCGTCCCGCAGGTCGAGCCGCTGCTTGACCAGAAGAACCAGTTCGCCGCCATGGCCGGCCTGGTCCAACTGGCCTCGGCCAGCGGCATGACCGTCACCGACCTGCAGACCGCCTACGATACGATCAAGGCCAACCGCGCCATCGTGAAGCAGGTGTGCAAACCCCTGGCGCCCGGGACCAAGTGAGGTTCAGCGAGGCTCAATTATAAGCGAACGTCCGGCCGACCTGCACGCGGGCCGGCGCGATTTGCTCGCCGGCGCCAATGCTCACCGAATGGATCACCGCTTCGATCTCGCGCTTCCAGAAATCGAGGAACCGGGTGATCCGCGGGTAGGCCGGCGCCAAATCCAGCGTTTGCCAGACGAAGCTTTGGATCAGCTTCGGATGGTCGGGCATGTAATAGAGCACTTCGGCGGTGGTGAGCCGCCAGCCCCGCATCTGCAACTCCATATCGGTCATCAAATTTGACGCTCCTTCTCGCGTTTGGACCTTGACTGATTTGGCCAACGCTTTAGAAGGCTCGCCGGTTTCTGATTAATGTCAACAAAATCAAATTGTTAGCAGCAATTGGCGCATGCTGCCGCCAAAGCGCCGCCCAATGAAATCAAGGGCTTACGCGCAAGCGAATTTCTCGCCGTTTTCGCGCGCTGCAATTGCGCCTGTTTGCGCGGCGCCTGTTCAGCCCGGACGCTCTGAAAAGCGGCGCTCAAACGCCGCCGGTGGCGATCATCGCCTGCACCGCGCCGATCGCCGCGATCCCCATTAGCAAAATGGCCGATAGCGCCTGCAGCCCGAAGCCGGGCCCGCGCGAGGCCGGGTCCTTCACGTAGGAGACGGCGTAGTAGATGCGGGCAAGCGGCCAGAGCACGCCCAACACCGCGACCACCGTCTGCGCCCAGTAGAGCGAGGCCATCCAGAGCGAAGCCAGGAATACCGGCAGCCATTCCAGCGTGTTCATCTGTACGCGGACGTAACGCTCGAATTCCGGATTGCCGGTGACCGCGGGCGCGTGGATTCCATATTTCCGCCGCGCGCCGGCGACGCGCGCGCCCGTCCATAAATACACGATCAGCGCCAGGACAGAGACGAGCACGATCTGTTGATGCGACTGGTTCACGCGATCCTCCCGTTTGTTTCACTCTTGCATGAATTGCAAATGAAGCGAAGGCGCCTGCTTTGCGGCGAAAATCGCCCGCATTGCACGAAACCGTAGCACGCGTGCAACGCCGCACATCCTTTTTTCAACGGCGGAACCAGCCGCCGCTTCTGCGCCTATATTGGGTCAGAGGAAGTCTTGCATGGCGTTCGCAGATCTGTTCATCGCCGACGAAAACGAGCTGGCCGAGCATTACCCGAGCCGCGCCGAGCGGCGCGCGGACATGGTCGTGCATTTCGTCGGCCTGATCGGCGGCGCGGTGGCGGCGGGCGCGCTGTTTTCGGTTGCGCTGGCGCGCGGCGGCGTGCCGCTCGCAACTGGCGTTGCGCTTTATGCCGTGTGCCTGATGGCGATGCTGGCGTGCTCGGCGGTCTATAATCTCGCGCGCCCCAGCCCGGCGCGGCGGGTTTTGCGCCGGCTGGATGAGGGCGCGATCTTCCTGATGATCGCCGGCTCGCTGACGCCATTTACCATGAAGCTGCTGCCGGAAAGCCTTGCGCATACGATGACGGCGGCGGTCTGGGCCGGCGCGCTGGCCGGGGCGGTCGGCAAGGTGGTCTGGCCGCGCGTTTCCGACGCGGCCTGGTGCCTGATCTATGTTGCGTTCGCGTGGGCGGCGGTGCTGGCGATGCTGCCGGCGGCGAGGGGCCTGGCGATGTCCGTCCTGCTGCTGATGGCCGCGGGCGGCGTGACCTATAGCGCCGGCGTGCTGATCTATCTGAACCAGAAGCTGCCCTACCGCCGCGCGATCTGGCACGGCATCGTGGTGATCGGCGCCGGCCTGCATTATGCGGCGATCCTAACCGGCGTCGTCCTAAGCGGGGCTTGAAGCCGCCTGCTGCGCGGGCGTATCAGCAGGCCATGCCGGCGGTGAAATCTTCCGCGATCCAATATGTGCGTTATGACGCGCTGACGCGCGAATTAACCGTGCGGCTGCCGGCCGGCGTTTACGTTTACGAAGACGTGCCGGCGGCGATTTACGACGCGTTGATGGCGGCCGAGAGCAAGGGCGCGTTCTACAATTTGCAAATTCGCGATTGTTTTTCGTTCAAGCGATAAAGTTAATTTGCGCCTCAGGCACGAAGTTTGCGTCTCGCGAGGCATGATGCAGCAAGGCACATCCAGCGCGATCAAGCCGCGCCAACTCAGGGCCCAGTTCGAGGGCACTCGCCTGTTCGGGCCGCGCCCGACAACGGTCAAGGCGCTTATCCTGGCCGGCGCCGGCGGCATTCTGCTTGGCACAAGCTTCTTCGTCGCGGCTCTGTTCGCCAACATGCCCAAGGCGCGGCCCGCGCTCGTGCTCGGCACGGACGAACGGATTATCGGCATTCCGAAAAATTGCGATGAGGCGCGTGCGGCGCGTATCGCGCCGATGGCGCGCGGCACCGGCTTCTACACCGAGCGCCTGGACCGCGACCACAACGGCCTGGCCTGCGAGCCGGGATTGTTCGATATTTTTTAAGCGGCGCCCGCATAGCGCGGCGGCGGCCGTCGGAAATGACTGCTTCGACTGCGCCGGAAACAGCGTGCAGATGGCCGATGCGAAATTCGTGGCGGAGTTGAAGCAATGGATAAGGTTCAATCCGCATACAGCGCTGACCCGCGGCGACGGGCTTTACGCTGCGACCAGCGGCAGCCCCACTCTGCCTGATTTCCTCGGAGCGCCGATGTTCGATATGGCGTTCAAGCCGCAGGCGGAAAACAAGAAATACGAGGCGCAGTTAAATTCATCGGCGGGCGTCGCCGTGTTCGTGGGCGACAAAGCCGATCCCGAACATTGGACGCGCGTGGGG
>DASZPV010000118.1:0-25264 GCA_035549875.1 Caulobacterales bacterium | reverse complement strand
CGGGCGAAACAGGTGGACGATCACGTCGCCCGCATCGATCAGCACCCAATCGGCGTTCGGCAGCCCTTCGGCGCGCGCGTCGCCCCCGGCCTGTTTCAGCTTTTCGATGACGTGGTCGGCCAGCGCGGCGACATGGCGCTGCGAGCGGCCGCTGGCCACGATAATGGCGTCCGCGACCGAGCTTTTGCCGGCGATGTCTATGGAAACAATGTCTTCCGCCTTGTCTTCGTCAAGCGAGGCGAGAATCACGGAAGCGGCTTTCGCCGCATCGATACCGGCCTTGTCAGTCAAGGACTGGGACGCGTCCGGCGTGCGCTCTGGTTTCAGTGACAGCGAAAATCCCTTCTGCTGCTATCAGGGCCTGCTTTTTATCATGTCCCGGCCCGCCGCGCCAGAAGCGGCGCGAAAGGCCGGGCGGTAAGGTTAAAACAAGGGCAGCGGCGGGATGTTTCAGAATGGCCAGAAGCTTTCAAAGCATTGAGCAAAGTCATCGTTCCTTTATCGCACGCCAGCACGTGTTTTTCGTCGCGAGTTCCGCGGGGCGCGGCCATATCAATCTTTCCCCCAAGGATGGGGCCTGTTTTCGCGTTCTGGAAGAACGGCGCGCCGCGTATCTGGACGTGACCGGCAGCGGCAATGAGACGGCGGCGCATATCCTGGCCGATGGCCGGCTCACCTTCATGTTTACCGCGTTCGAGGGCGCGCCGCTGATCCTGCGGCTCTACGGGCGCGGGCGCATCGTGCATCGCGATAGCGCCGAATTTGCAGGTTTGCGCGCAGGCGCTTTCGCCGGCGTCAATCGGCCCGGCGTGCGCCAGATCGTGGTGATGGATGTCGAGCGCGTGCAGACGTCGTGCGGCTACGGCGTGCCATTTTACGAATATGTCGGCGAGCGCGATCAGCTCGACCGCTGGGCCGAACACAAGGGCGAAAGCGGCGTTGAGGATTACTGGCGCGAGAAAAACGTGGTCAGCGTGGATGGGTTCGAGACGGGGATATTCGACGGCGCATAATCAGACGAGCGTGAGAAAATTCTTCCAGGCGTCTGACATCGTCGGCGCCCATTGCTCCAAAACCGGCGAGCGCGCAGCGGCCTCGTCCAGGCCGCGAACGCCGCGCAGGTAATGATAGCAGAACGCCGACACGCGCAGGTTTGCGGCGCAATGCACCCATTTCTTGCGCCCTTCGAGGGAGTGCATGACGCCGAGGAAGAGGCGAAGGTCGTCCTGCGTCGGGGATTCGAAGATCACCGGCACATGGAAATAGGCCATGCCGAGGCCTGTAACCAAGGCGCCCTCGTCGGGGATTGCGTTGTCGGAGGTCGGCAGGGCGAGATTGACGACGGCGTCGTAGCCCGCCGCCGCGATCCCGGCGAATTGCTCGCGCGTCGGCTGGCCGGACGTGCCGATGTCGTCGGCGAGGGGGACGAAGGCTTTTATCGCCGTGAGGCTCATGCGGCTTGTCTCTGCTGCGCTGGCATGCGCGCGTGATCTGCCCAGGCGGATAGCAGGACGATAACGACAATTGCCGCCAGCGATGTCGCGGCCGGCGCTGTTGCGTTCGGCGGCGCTGTGGCTGCGGTCGTGCCGACATAGGTCAGGCCGGCGACGAGCAGCGTCAGCGCCACGATCACGATTTTGCGCCACGCCGCCATTGCGGTTCGGGCAAGAAACAGCGCCAATCCAATCGCGGCAATGGCGCCCTCGAGGAGGAGCGCGCCGGGCTGATGATCCCACAATCCAAATCCAATGCGCGGCGATGTATCGCCCCACAACGTCAGCTCCGGTTCATGGACAAGCGCGTCCAGCACCCAGTGAGAGAGCGCCGTTAACGCCACGACAATGGCGGCAATGGACAGAAACCGCCGACGATCCCAAAGCACCGCCCAAAACAGCGCCGCCGCCGCCGACCAAATCAGCGCGGCCAGCAGGCTGTGGGAAAGTGGAAAGTCGAAGAGTAGATAGTGGCGTTGGGCGAAGTCGGCGGGAATGATCGCGTGCTCCCAACCGAGCAGGACAAAAGCCCATAAGGCGATGTCGAGCAGCATCGCAGCGCCAAACAAAATCCCTAGGTTGACACGCCTTTCGACCGCTTTAGCGGCGAGGCCGGCGCCAAGATGTCCGACAAACATCATACCCTCCCGTTGCAAATATCTCCGCCAGATGACCCTCCGTCAACCAATTGCCACAAGGGAGCGGCGCTCGCGTCCGAACTGTGCTAGGTTGACGTTTGGCGATAGACCGGCTTGCCGTCGCCCCCCAGGATATTTTCATGGCCCAATTCGAAATCTCGACAAACGCCGTCGCGCATTACGTCACGCGCGGCGAGCGTGTGGCCGATCGCTGGGTGCATATTGTCGGGCTGGTATGCGGCATTGCCGGCGGCGCGCTGCTTGTGGGCGTCGCGGTCGCGATGGGAGGGATCGGGCGCGTCAGCGCGGTAAGCATTTATGCAATATGCCTGATCGCCATGCTGGCGATTTCGGCGGCGTATAATCTCGCGCAGGGCGCGCGATTGCAAAGCCGGCTGCGGCGCTTCGATCACGCGGCGATATTCCTGATGATCGCGGGCTCCTACACGCCGTTCACGACGCAGCGGTTTGAAGGCGCTCTCGCGATCGCGATGACGCTGGCGGTTTGGGTGATCGCGCTGGCCGCCGCGGCGGGGAAGCTGTTCCTGCCGGGAATCGGCAAGCGGCTGTGGATTCCCGTCTATCTGTTGCTCGGCTGGATGGCGCTCGGTGCGATCGGCCCGCTGATCGCAAGCGTGCGGCCGGCGGCGGTGATCCTTATCGCGTTCGGCGGCGTGATCTATTCGCTCGGCGTGTTGGTTTATATCTGGCGCGCGCTGCCCTATCGGCGCGCGATCTGGCACGGGTTCGTGATCGTTGCGGCGGGCAGCCATTACGCGGCGGTGTTGACGGGCGTGGTGCTGGTTTAGCTCAGTGCGCGTGTCCGTAGGGCTTGCCGAGCGGCACGCCCGGATCGAACGAAACCGCGCCAGGAATTCTGAACTTGCCGGTTTTGCGCTCGGCCAGCGTGACGGACGAGCAGGAGTATTTGCCGCCGCCGCGGCAATCGCCGACGCGCGCGCCGATGATGCGCCCGGCTTGAATGCGCAGCACGGCGCTCATCACGGTCAGCGCCAGTTTGAGTTCGAATTGGAGCTTGAGTCCGGTTGGCGCGCCGTCCAGCACGACCTCCAGCTCCGGATTACGCGTCAGCGCGATCTCATGCTCGGACAAGGTGTGTTCGCTGATCCTGTCCGGCGGATAGGCAGATTGATCGCAGAAGCGATGCAGGTCGCGCGCCGTGCCCCACGCATCGCCCAGGATTGACGCCATGGGCGAGTCCAGCAGGGCGCTGCCGGCGGCGACAAGGCTCATCGCCGCCGGTTGGCGAAGCGGCGCGGGCACGGCGCGCGCGAGTCCCTTTTTGGCCTTCTTCGCGAGCGCGACCGCGCTTTGCTGGGCGCGTTCCGAGTCGATGCCGAAGAACGAGGCGATCGTATCGACTTCCACGATCATCAGCGTCCCTTCCATTTCACGGCAAGTTTCTGTTCGGCGCGCCCATCGCTAACGACGCGTGAAGTAATGCGCGGTCCGCTCGCGCCGTGGTGTTTGCGCCCGCCGCGCAGCATGCGGCCAAAAAACAGGAACAGCAGCAGCGCGCCGCCGCCGATCGCCGCCGGTTTGATCCACGCGGCGGGAATGAGCGGCGGGGCTGGCGTCGCTGCCGGCGTCGCCGTCGCTGCCGGCGCGACCGGCTCTATCGGTTTGGGCAAAGGCGCGATCGAAGGCACATCCCGCGGCGGGCGATCGGCGCCGCGCTCCGGCGCGATGGAGGGCAAGGCGGCTGGTGGTTTCAGCGCCACGGGCGGCGTCACGCGCGGCGGCGGCCGCTTCGGCGCGACCACTACGGTTGGCGCAGGCGGCGCCGAGGAAATTGGCGGCGTGCGCACCGGCGGGATCGAGCTTGGAGGTTGTGCAGAGGGCGGGGCGGCCGAAGGCTTGCGCGCCGCGGCGATGGCGCGGGCGATCGCCGACCACGGCAAATCTATACTAGCCGGCTTGGATGACGGTGGAGCCGCGCTTGGCGTTGCGGCGTTCGGCGTTCGCGTCGCAGCGGGCGCGGCGCCATTGGCGTTCGGGGCGGTCGCGGATTGCGGGAGATTGAGCCGCAGGGCGGGCCGGGAATATGTCGACGCCGGCTTCGGACTTGCGCTCGGCGCGCTTGAAGGCGGCGGCGTTGTGGTCCGCGCCGATTGCGCCTGCGCTGGCGCGCCCAAAGCAGCGCAACACAAAACCATCGCGATCGCGCCAGCGATGACGGGCTTTCCCGGACGGCGCATTCTGCTGTCTCCCACCGCACAAAGCATAACGCGGCGGATGCTCCTGCGAAAGCGGCACAAGCGGCAACTCCCGCCATGGCCGCCTTGCTTATTGACTTTTCAACCTTTTGCGCCGATATGTGGGCCAGCGATGGCGCGCCCAAGCGGTTCAAACCGTGCGCGCCGGTCCCCACGAAGCGCAACCATCGACGTTCGGCTGTTCAGCCATTCTTCGCCGTCGCGCCGCTTCGTTCGGCGCGCCAGACATGCTCTGGGCGCTTATTTGAAAGTATTAATTCCCTTGACCAGTTTTTCCGACCTCGGCGTAGCCGAAGGTCTTCTGAAGGCGCTCGCTGCCGAAGGCTATGACGCGCCTACCGCGATCCAGACCCAAGCCATTCCCTATGTTCTCCAGGGCCGCGACCTGATCGGTCTCGCGCAAACCGGCACCGGCAAGACCGCGGCGTTCGCGCTGCCAATCTTGCAAAAGCTTTCGGCCAACTACAAACCGGCGGGCCATAAAAGCGTGCGCGCGCTCGTGCTCGCGCCGACGCGCGAGCTTGCCGCACAGATCGCTGCAAGCTTCCGCACCTATGGCCGCTTTGTCGGCATTGGCGCGCAGGTGGTGTTCGGCGGCGTGCCGATCGGCAAGCAGATCAACGCCCTGCAACGCGGCGCCGACGTGCTCGTCGCCACGCCGGGCCGGCTGCTCGATCTCGTGCAGCAGCGCGCGGTAAGGCTTGAGAACGTCGAAATCCTCGTGCTCGACGAAGCCGATCACATGATGGACATGGGTTTCATCGTGCCGCTCAACAAAATCGTGAAGCTGCTGCCGCGTGCGCGTCAGACGCTGTTCTTCTCCGCCACCATGCCGAAGGAAATCGCCGATCTGGCGCAGGCCTATGTGCGTGAGCCGGTGCGGGTGGAGGCCCAGCGCGTGGCTTCCGCCGTCACTTTGGTGGATCAAAGCGTGATCCACGTCGATCAGAAAACCAAAGCGCGCTTGCTGATCGATCTTCTGAAAGATCCGAAGATCACGCGGGCGATGGTGTTCGCGCGCACCAAGCACGGCGCCAACAAGCTCGTCGAGCAATTGGAAGAGGCGCGCATTCCGGCTGAAGCGATCCACGGCAACAAGAGCCAGGGGCAGCGGACACGCGCACTGGAGAACTTCAAGTCCGGCAAGGCGCGGCTTCTCGTGGCCACGGACATTGCGGCGCGCGGCATCGATGTCGATGATGTCAGCCACGTGTTCAATTACGATCTGCCCGACGTGCCGGAGGCTTATGTTCACCGCATCGGGCGCACCGCGCGCGCCGGCGCCACGGGCATCGCCATCGCGTTCTGCGCAGGTGATGAACGCGGCAATCTGCGCGATATCGAACGGCTGACGAAACAACCCGTTCCGGTGCGCGCGCACGCCATGGGCTTGCCCACGCCGACAGGCGAGGCCGGTCCCGCGCGCAAGCCGGGCCCGCATCGTGGCGCTCAAGGCCACGGCCACAAGCCGAACGGCCAAAAGCCGGGCGGGCGTTCAAATCGCCCGTTCCGTCAGAAGCGTCCGAGCGGCGGCGGCCAGTCGCAACAGCCCAAGCGCGCTGGCGGCCGTCCGGACCAGCGGTCGCGCTAGCTTTTGCCGCGTAGAGCGGTTGATGAATGCGGCTCCAGCGGACCTGACAAAATAGTCCAGGCGGGCGCTTTGGCGAAAGCCAGAGCGCCCGCTGCATTCATGCGCCGTGCGCTGGCGAAACGCCGCGCCATCACGCTGAATCGCGCCCGCGCCATCGCGCCGGGACGGGGCACGAATGCAATGGGCAAAGCGCGCACCACATCCGCCCAGCGTCGCCAGCGATGGAAATTCACTAGATTGTCCGCGCCGAGAATCCACACGAAATGAACGCCGGGATAACGGCTGCGCAATTTGCCGATCAGGTCATACGAAAACCGCGTGCCCCAGCGCGTTTCGATGTCACTGACCACCATGGCGGCGCCGCGCGCGTATTTTTTTGCGCTGGCGATTCGCGCCGCGAGCGGGGCAGTCTCTTTCGCGTCTTTCAAGGGGTTTTGCGGCGTCACCAGCCACCAGACCTTTTGCAGGCCCAATTGCTTCAGCGCCGTCTCGGCGACGTGGGCGTGGCCTTCGTGCGCCGGATTAAAGGAACCGCCGAACAAACCGACGCGCATGCCGCGATAAGCCTGTTCCTCGCGGCGGAACCGGCCAATGGACGGCGGCGGGCTTTTATTGTACATCTAGTTGTACATCGTGGAGAGCGCCATGGAGAAGGTCAATATCGCCGAAGCGCGGCGCCGGCTCAAAGAATTGGTCGATCGCGCTGCCGGCGGCGAGACGATCCTGATCGCGCGCGACGGGGCGCCGGCCGCGCGGCTTATGCCGGCGAACGATGTGGCGCAGAAGAAGCCGTACTTCGATGCCGAGTTGGCGCGAAAGCGCTTGGAGGCGCTGCCGATGGATTCGCGCCCTCAACAGGAGATCATCGACGAACGAAAGAAGTTCGAGCGCTTTTGATGCTCTATCTGGATGCATCGGCTTTTGTGGCGGCGTTTGCGCCAGAGCCGATGAGCGCAAGGGTGATTGCCTGTCTCGGCCGCTTTCCAGAACATTCGATTGTCAGCACATGGACGCAGACTGAGGCGATCTCGGCGCTTTGCCTGAAAGTGCGCACCGGCGCGCTGAACGTTTCGCAGGCGGGTGTTGTGCAAGCCGCCATGATCAAGAGCCTCGCCACCGAGTTTGAGCGCCTTGCCGTCGATAACGGCGATATCGTAGAAGCCGGGAAATTGCTTTTGTTCGAGGGGCCGCCCCTGCGCGCGGGGGACGCGCTTCACCTGGCGCTCGCACGACGCAGCGGTGCGGAATTGTTGACGCTTGACCAAGGCCTCGGCCAGAGCCGCGGTGTATTTTTCTACGCCCGTGGCGGATATTTAAATCTACTACGGGTCAAGACCGCGTCTCTTTCAAGGTCTTGTCTGCCCAGTCCCGTGAACGCGGTATTTAAACGTGGTGAGCTGTTCGGCGCCGACGGGGCCGCGCGCGTGCATGCGCCCGGTTGCGATGCCGATTTCGCCGCCGAAGCCGAACTCGCCGCCATCGGCGTATTGGGTGGAGGCGTTGTGCAGCACGATGGCGCTGTCGACTTCCTCCAGGAAGCGCGCGGCGGCGCCGGCGTGTTCGGTGACGATGCAATCGGTGTGGGAGGAGCCATATTGCGCGATATGCGCCATGGCTTCGGCGACGCCATCGACCACGCGCACGGCGATGATCGGCGCCAGATATTCGGTGCGCCAGTCTTCTTCCGTTGCTTCGGTCATCGGCGTGATGCCGCGCGCCTCTTCATCGCCGCGCAATTCACAGCCGCGTTTCTTTAGCGCGGCGGCGATTTTCGGCAGCAGTTCGGGCGCCACGGCGCGGTCGATCAGCAACGTCTCGGTCGCGCCGCAGACTGAGGTGCGGCGCATCTTGGCGTTGACCACGATGTCGATCGCCTTCTGCGGGTCGGCGGCGGCGTGGACGTAGGTGTGGCAAAGGCCTTCCAGGTGCGCAAACACCGGCACGCGTGCTTCATCCTGCACGCGCGCCACCAGGCTCTTGCCGCCGCGCGGCACGATAACGTCGATGGCGCCGCCGAGGCCGGCGAGCATCATGCCGACGGCGGCGCGGTCCGTGGTGGGCACGATCTGGATAGCGTCTTCGGGCAGATCAGCCGCGCGCAAGCCGTCGCGCAAAGCTTCGCCGATCGCGGCGACGGAATTGTGCGAATCCGAGCCGCCGCGCAGGATAACGGTGTTGCCCGCGCGCAGGCAGAGCGCGCCGGCGTCCGCCGCGACGTTCGGGCGGCTCTCGAAAATCACGCCGATCACGCCGATCGGCGTGCGCACGCGTTCGATCTTGAGGCCGTTGGGCCGCTCCCATGCCGACATGATCGCGCCGACCGGATCGGGCAGGGCGGCGGTTTCATCGACGGCTCTGGCGACGCCTTCGAGGCGCTTTTCATCGAGCGCGAGGCGATCGATCATCGCTTCGGCCATGCCGTCCTTCTTCGCCTTGGCGACATCCTTGGCGTTGGCCTTGAGGATTTCGTTCTTCCGCGCGCGCAGGGACGCGGCGATCGCCGTCAGCGCAGCGGTGCGCGCCTCCGGCGGCGCATTGCGCACGGTCGCGGCGGCCGCGCGGGCTCGGCGGCCAATATCGAGCATCTGGGCTTCAAGGGGAGTGCGACCGGAATCCATAGGGGAAATATATAGCAATCCTAGGCGTTGCTCGTAAGCACCAGATCATCGGCGTGGATCAATTCGGCGCCAGCTTGGTAGCCCAGCGCGCCTTCGATCGCGGCTGATTTCAGGCCTTTGATCTTTACCGCGTCTGCCGCGTCGTAGCAGGCGAGGCCACGGGCGATTTCGGCGCCGCTCGCGTCCAGCACGCGGACAGCGTCGCCCTTTTCGAATTTGCCGGAGACTTCGATGACGCCGGCGGGCAGCAGGCTCTTGCCGGATTTCAGCGCGGCGGCGGCGCCGGCATCCACCTTTAGCACGCCCTGCGGCGCGAGGGCGCCGGCGATCCAGGCTTTGTAGGCGGCCTTCGGCGTTTCGCTGGCAAGGAACCACGTGGCGCGCGCGCCTTCGGCCAGGCGACGCAGCGGATTGTTCTCAACGCCCTTGACGATGGCGACAGCGCAGCCGGCGGCGGTGGCGATTTTCGCGGCCTGGATTTTCGTGCGCATGCCGCCCGAGCCTACCGCCGCACCGGTATTGACGCCGCCGGCCATGGCTTCGATCGCGGGCGTGATCGCGCGCACTTCGGGGATGTGCGCGGCGGTGGGATCTTCGCGCGGATCGCGTTCGTAGAGACCATCGACATCGGAGAGCAGGATCAGCACGTCAGCGCTGATCATCTGCGCCACGCGCGCGGCGAGGCGGTCATTGTCGCCATAGCGGAGTTCCTCGGTGGCGACGGTGTCGTTCTCGTTGACGATCGGCACGGCGCCGAGGCGCAAGAGCGCGTCGAACGTCGCGCGCGCGTTCAGCCAGCGGCGGCGGCGCTCGGTATCGTCCGGCGTGAGCAGGGCTTGCGCGACAGGCGTGTTGTAGGTGGCGAACACGGTTTCATAGGCGTGCATCAGGCGCGATTGGCCCGCGGCTGCTGCGGCCTGCTTTTCTTCGAGCTTGTCGGTGCGCTTGAGGCCGAGCGCATAGCGCCCAAGCGCGACGGCGCCGGAGGAGACAATCACCACCTGCGCGCGATCCTGCTTCAGCCGCATGATGTCTTCGGCCAGCGCGTGCAGCCACGCGCTGCGCGGCCGCGCGCGCTCGTAATCGATCAGCAGGGCCGAGCCGATTTTTACGACGATGCGGCGCGCGGAGGTCAACGGTGAAGGGAGCGGGGTGGTCACCACAGCGTCCTCACGCCGAACGCGCTTATGGCTTTGTCGTTGGTTATAACCATCACGCCTTCGAGCAGCGCTTGCGCCGCAAGCATGCGGTCGAACGGATCGCCATGTGCGCCGGAAAGCGCGCCCGCATAGTGCGCATGCTCGACGGAAATTGGCAGCGATTGAAATCCGCGTTCAACAATCACTTTGGGCACATCGGCGGCGACGGCCGCATAGTCCGGCAATTTACCCAAGCGAAATTTGGTGGTGATTTCCCATGCGCTTGCGGCGCTGATGAGCCCGTCTGCGTCTTCATCGTCAATAGCGTCGCGCGCCGCTTTGCTAAGCCGTTTTGAGCCAGCCACCCACCAAAGGAAGGCGTGCGTATCGATAAGGAGACGCATCAGCTATTTCTTTTCGGGAAGCGAAATGCCGTATTCGTCGGTCAACGCGCCTTCCCAGGCGGCGAGTTCCTCAGCAGGCAAGGGCTCGAAAAATTCGGGACCCAGTTCGCCGACCAGATGCGACATCGAGCCAAAAACGCGCTTGGGCTTGGGTTTTCCCACGGCAGTCAGCTTGGCCACCGGCTTGTCGCCGCGGGCGATAATCACCTCTTCGCCGGCTTCGACGCGGGCGATGAGCTGCGAAAGGTTTGTTTTCGCGGCGTGGATCGTGACGGGGGTGGGTTTATCGGGCATTAGCTAACTCCTTAGCTAACCCCGCCGCAAAAGACAAGATCATGGCTTCCAGTCCGCGGTTTCTTCCTCGGCTTGCTCCGGGACCGCTTCGCCTTTGGCGGCGCGCACGAGTTTGGCGATTTCGCGGAGGGCTTCGATTTTGCCTTCGCCGGAGACGCCTGACAGCAGCAGGACTTTCTTGCCGCATGCTCTGCGCAGCGTATCGCGTTTTTTCTTTTTTTCTTCGTCGGTCAGCGCGTCGATTTTGTTGAGCGCGACGATTTCGGGCTTGTCGACCAACGCGCCGCCATAGGCTTCGAGTTCGGCGCGCACGATCTTGTAGGCCTGGCCTACTTTTTCCTGCGTGCCATCCACCAGATGCAAAAGCGCGGCGCAGCGTTCGACATGGCCGAGGAAACGCACGCCGAGGCCGGCCCCTTCGGCGGCGCCTTCGATCAGGCCGGGAATATCGGCGAGCACGAAACGTTCATTGGCGTTGAGATCGACGACGCCGAGATTGGGATGGATCGTCGTGAATGGGTAGGCAGCGATCTTCGGCTCGGCCTTGCTGACGGCGGCGAGGAACGTGGACTTGCCCGCATTGGGCAGGCCGATCAGGCCGGCGTCGGCGATTAGTTTCAGGCGCAGCCAGAGTGTACGCTCTTCGCCGGGAAGGCCGGGATTGGCGTGGCGCGGCGCCTGGTTGGACGGGCCCTTGAAATGCGCGTTGCCGAAGCCGCCATTGCCGCCCTTGGCGAGCAGCACGCGCTCGCCGACTTCGGTGAGATCGGCGAGCAGCGTTTCGTTATCTTCCTCCAGCACCTGCGTGCCGGGAGGGACTTTCAGCACAACGCTTTCGCCGTTGGCGCCGTGGCGGTTCTTGCCCATGCCGTGGCCGCCGGTGGCGCCCTTGTGGTGCTGCTGGTAGCGGTAGTCGATCAGCGTGTTGAGGCCGTCCGCCGCTTCGATCCATACATCGCCGCCGCGCCCGCCATCGCCGCCGTCGGGGCCGCCATATTCGATGAACTTCTCCCGGCGAAACGACACGGCGCCGCCGCCTCCGTCGCCGGAGCGAATGTATATCTTCGCCTGATCGAGAAATTTCATGGTGCGGTGTTGTGGCTGACTTTTCTCTCCCCCGCGAGCAAAAGCGCGCGGGGGAGGAAACTCATGCGGCTTTGCGCAGCGCCTTTCGCTCCATCGGCAGGCTCGGAACGGCTTCGCCGCGGGCGAGCGAGAACGAAAGCTGGCGTTCGCCGCTATAGGTGAAGCCGGCCTTCGCCAGCACGCGGCCGGATGCCGGGTTGTCGGCGAAATGGCGCGCCATAACGGGACCGCGGCCAAGACCGGCGGCGAATTCCGCGACCGCGCGGACGGCCTCGGTCGCGTAGCCCTTTCCCCAATACGGTTTGCCGATCGAATAGCCGAGTTCGACGTTACCGCCTTCGTAATCGCCGCCGCGCACATGCGCGCCGATCAGGCCGATCAGACCTTCGCCGGGCAGGTCGATTGCGAAGACGTGGTCTTTCTCCAGCGGACGGCGCGCCTGCTCGATCAGCAGGAACCCCTCGACAGAGATCAGCGGCTGGGGGAATGGGACAGAGGATGTCATCCGCGCGACGTCCCATTCATTGGTGACGAGGCGCACGCGCGCGGCGTCGCTCAGCTCAAGGGGGCGAAGGATCAGTCGTTCTGTTCTGATGGTAGCCATGACGGCCTGCCTTACGCGCGGGGAAGAAAATTGATCCCGCGACCGGCCCGTCTTCTCCGCGCTTATTCAGCGTTCGGACCGTTCGCCTGAGGCGAGGACGGTCCTGGGAGACCGTCTATTCTGGCGCGCCTGCCGGCATGACGCCTACAAAAGTGCGGCCCTGGCGCTTGGTGTTGAAACACACTTCTCCGTCCACGAGGGCGAACAGCGTGTGATCCTTGCCGATGCCGACATTGGCGCCGGGGTGGAATTTCGTGCCGCGTTGGCGAACCAGAATGTTGCCCGCGATCACGTCCTGACCGCCGAACTTCTTCACGCCAAGGCGGCGGCCAGCCGAGTCACGGCCGTTGCGCGAGGAACCGCCTGCTTTTTTATGGGCCATCTCGGTGAACCTTTTTTACGCTTCGGCGGCCGGGCTTGCGCCAGCGGCTGCTTTCGGTTTGCGGGCGGCGGCCTTTTTGGCGGGCTTGGCCTCGCCGGAGAGGCTGGTGATGCGGACGACCGTCTCGAACTGGCGGTGGCCGTTCTTGCGGCGGTAGGTCGACCGGCGGGTCTTCTTGAAGACCATCACCTTCTGACCTTTGCGCTGTTCGACGATCTCGCCGGACACGACGCCGCCGCCGCCGAACTTCACATCCGAGCCATCGACCAGCATCAGGGACTCGCCGAGGGTGACGGCGTCGCCCTTTTCGCCGGCCAGCTTTTCCACGACGATCACGTCGTCGGCGGCGACACGGTATTGTTTTCCGCCGGTTTTAATGACCGCGAACATGACTAACGAGCCTCGGCTTTGTCTCTGGCGCAAAAGATAAGCCGCCCGCGCCCTCTTCCGTGAAAGGAGGGGGCGCAGGCGGGAAGGCCGAGCTTATAGGCGCCAGGCGGGCGGGGCGTCAAGGTTTTGGCGGCCGCGGGCGCGCAAAACGCTCGGCCCATGGCATTGCAAAAGGCCGCGAGACGCGGTCAAGGAGCTGTCGTAAGCAGCGGCGATGCTTGAAAACCTCAAGACCGAGCCGCCGGACCCGATCCTGTCGCTGATCGATATGCTGCGGGCCGATAAACGCCCCGACAAGATCGATCTTGGCGTTGGCGTCTATGTCGATGATTTCGGCCGCACGCCGGTGATGGAGGCGGTCAAAAAGGCTGAAAAGAAGCTGTACGGCGAGCAGACGAGCAAGGCGTATGTCGCCAGCATTGGCGATGCCGGCTTTACCGCGCTGGTGCGCGAATTGGTGTTCGGCGAGGCGCTGTCAAAAACGCTCGGCGCGCGCATGGCGGGGTTTCAGGCCGCTGGCGGCATGGCGGCGTTGCGGCTGGGCGGCGAGGTGCTCAAGCGCGCCGGCTGCGAGAGCGTGTGGATGGGCCGGCCGACCTGGGCGATCCATGCGCCGGTGATTGGCGCTTCCGGGCTGGCCGTGCGCTGGCACGATTATTTCGACCCCGCGACGCAGACCGTGCAGTTCGACGCCATGATGAGCGCGCTAGGCGGCGCCAAAAAGGGCGAGGCGGTGCTGCTGCACGCGTGCTGCCACAATCCGAGCGGCGCCGATCTCGGCATTGCGCAATGGCGCGCGTTGGCGGAACTGGTGCATCAGCGTGGGCTGATTCCGTTCATCGATCTTGCCTATCAGGGCTTGGGCGATGGGATCGAGGAAGATGTCGCCGGTCTCCGAGTGATGATCGAGGCGGCGCCCGAGGCGGTCGTCGCCGTATCGGAATCGAAAACGTTCGGCCTTTATCGCGAACGCACGGGCGCGCTGTTCCTGCTGGCCAAGGACGCGCAGACCGCCGGTGTGGCGCTGTCAAACGGGCTCGTCGCCGCGCGTGTGGCTTATTCCATGCCGCCCGATCACGGCGCGGCGATCGTGCGCACAGTGCTGGAAGATGAAGCGATGAAGCGGAGTTGGCGGCGCGAACTCGGCGCCATGCGGGCGCGGATCAAAAGCCTGCGCGCGGTGTTGGCCGATCGTGCGGCGGCGGCGGGCCTCGATCTGGAAAGCGTGCGCGGCCAACGCGGCATGTTCTCGATGCTGTCGCTGACGCCTGAACAAGTGCTGACGTTGCGCGCCACACATGGCGTGTACATGCCGGAGAACGGCCGCATCAACATCGCCGGCATTTCGCCCGAGCGCATCGATGCTTTGGCCGAAAAGTTGCGCCAGGTCATGGCGCGATAGCTATTCGCCACGATCCGCCGCTTCCTGTTCGCGCGAGCCTTTGCCGAGGCGTTCGCGCAGGCGCCGGCGGGAGCGGACGGGAATCTCGGCGTCTGGCGCCAGCTTTTGTACTTCGGCGCGGAATTGCGCCCGCTTGTCGTGGATCGAGGCGATCACCGGGCCCATCGGCACGCCGAGATCGACCAGCACTGTTTCGCTGAGCTGCAAACTGGCCTCGATCGTTTCGGGCGCGACGTCGCTGGCGCCGAGCTTGTAGAGGCGCGCGGCGTGGCGGGCGTCGCGCGCGCGCGCCACGATCAGCAGGTCGGCGCGCGCCTTGCGCCCGGCGGCGACGACCGCCTCGATCCGTTCCGGGGAATCCATCGTCGCGATCAGCGCGCGCATGGAGGCAAGGCCGCTGCGCTCCAGCATCAGCGGGTTGGCGGCGTCGCCGTAATAGACCGGTTTTCCGGCGCGGCGTGCGGCGACCACGATGTCCGGATCGGTGTCGAGGGCGATATAGGGCACGTTGTGCTCTTCCAGCATCGCGGCGACGACGCCGCCGACGCGGCCAAATCCGGCGATCACCGCGCGGGGCGCGTCTTGTGGCGTTTCGGGCAGTTGCAGATCGGCGGACATGGCCTTGTCGCGCGTCATGCGGCGGGCCAGCACATCGTTCAGCTTGGACAGGAACGGGATCGCAATCATCGTCAGCGCGGCAACGATCAGCGCCGCCTCCATCGCCCCCACGTCAACCAGGCCAGCGGCGGCGCCGAGGATAACGAAGGCGAATTCGCCGCCCGGCGCCAGCAGCAAGGCGGCGCCGAGGGCGGTTCGGTGCTGCAGCTTGAACGTCCGCGCCAAAACGAAAATAATCGCCGCCTTGATCAGAACCAGGCCGATCACGCCGCCAAACACTAAAAGCGGTTGGGCGACGGCGACGCGCAGGTCGATCGACATGCCGGCGGAAATCAGGAACACGCCGAGGAACAGGCCCTTGAACGGCTCGATCAGCACTTCGATCTGGCGGCGATACTCGGTCTCGGCGAGCAGGATGCCCGCGACGAGCGCGCCGAGCGCCGCCGAAAGCCCCGCGCCGGCGGCGCCAAGCGCGGCGCCGATAATCACCAGCAGGCAGGCGGCGAGAAACAGTTCCGGGCTTTGCGTTCGCGCCACCGAGCGGAACAAGGGCCGCACCAGAAGCCGCCCGACGCCAATGATCGCGCCGAGGGCGATGGCGGCCGCCGTGATCGCCACGCCGAACGCGCCGAGGCCTGAGCCGCCGCCAGCATGGTTGGCGGTGATTACGGCGACGCCGAACAGGATCGGGGCGACCGCGATATCCTGAAACAGCAGGACGGCGAAACTCGTCCGCCCCACAGGCGTGGCGAGCTTTTTTTCATCGGCCAGAACCTGTATCAATACGGCGGTGGACGATTGGGCCAGCGCCACGCCGATCAGCAGCGCCGGCGCCGCCGCCACGCCGAACGCGATCAGGATCAGCGCCAGTCCTGCCGTGCAGATCGCCACTTGCAGCGCGCCGAGGCCGAAGACCAGGCGGCTCATGATCTTCAGGCGCTCGAACGAAAGCTCAAGGCCGATCATGAACAGCAGCAGCACCACGCCCCATTGCGCGACAGGCTCAATCGCTTCGGTGTCGGAGATGGTGACGACGTTCAGCCACGGCGCGATGTTGGTCAGCGCGCCAAGCCCGTAGGGGCCAAGGATCATGCCGGTGAGGATGAAGCCAACCACCGGGCTTACCTTCAGCCGGTAGAAGATCGGAATCACCGCCGCCGTCGCGCCGAGAACGACGAGCGTTTCCTTGAATAGGGCGGGATCGATTGCTTCGGCCACGGACCTATAAGAAAGGCGCACGCGCTGCGGCGCAACCCGCTGTCTTGCTGCGATGCCGTTGATGGCGTTTTCATCCACGCCAAGGCATAGACGAGGATCGCGAAACCGGGATTGATCGGGTCATCTGGAGCGCGCGATGTCCATGGCGACGGTACGTTCGGTGCATGTGGGGCGTGTGGCGCCGCTGGGACCGCAGAACACGCCTAGCGGCTTCATAAAATCGCCAGCGGCGGGGATTGTCGCCGTGCATGAACTTGGGCTCGATGGCGATGAGCAGGCGGATCATCGCGTTCATGGCGGGCGGGACAAAGCGGTCTACGGCTACGCCGCTTCACATTATGAGGCGTGGCGGCGGGATTTCCCTGAACATGCCGGCGCATTCGAGCCGGGCGCGGTCGGCGAGAACCTTGCCATCGACGGCCTCACCGAGGCGGACATCTGCGTCGGCGATGTGCACGCGATTGGAACGGCCCTGTTGCAGGCCTGCCAACTGCGGCAGCCCTGTTTCAAATTCGCCCTGCGCTTTGGCGACGACCGTTTGCCGCCGGCGATGACGATCAATGGCAGAGCCGGCTGGTATTATCGCGTACTACGAACGGGTCAGTTGAGCGCCAATGACAAGGTTGACCTGCAGGAGCGGCCGAACCCGGACTTTTCCTTTGCGCGCCTGGTCGAAGTGATCAACCATCGCAACGCCACCCCGGAAGAACTGGCCCGGCTCGCGGCTATGTCCGGCCTTGCAACGCAATGGCGGGAGCGTATCCGTAGAGCGCTGGACCGCGCGTGACGGACCAATCATACAGTTTACGGAGCGGGGCATAGCCAATGGCGGAACGATTTGAGCGTCACCGGCAGCCCTGGACGCGCGATGAAGTGCAAAAGCTGCATCTGCTGGCGGGCAAAGGCATGTCGCTGAAGGCGATCGCAAAAGCCATGACGCGCAGCGAGGAATCGATCAAAGACCGCGCGAAGGCCGATGGGCTGGTAATCGTTAAATTACGTTGACGGCGTATGACGCCTGGATCGCTGGAATGGCGGACTAAGCTAAAAGTAAAAGCGCAGACGCGCGCTGATGTCGTCGTTCGTCACGTTTCTCACCCTCGATGCGCCGGCGCCGATATTGATATCCATATAGTCCGATCGCACGGTGAAGCCGACGCGGGCCAATGGCCCCGATCCCGATAATTTATCCGCCGCCAACGTGAACGGCGCGCCGTTGGCGCCGAACTGGGCAGTTGTTTCGCCAAGCTTGCAATCGGCGCTGGTTGTCCAGCCCGCTTGTAGTTCCGGGCCCCATTTTTTGTCCCCGCCCCACATCATGCCGGTCACCAATTTCGCGCTGGCGTCAAGCGCCTCGCTGGCGCGTTGGGAAAACTGCAAGTCCATAGCCGCGCCGCCATTGCTTTCACTATGGGAGTTTTCCTGAAGCCGCAGGTAATCGGCCGAAAGATTTGGTCTAACGTAAAAAGGTCCGTCCAGCAGATCATAGGTGAGGCCCAGGTGGCCGGCTATCGACACGCCCGGCCACGTCGCCTTGGCTTCACGTGTCAAAGCATTGGCGCCGGTGAGGGTGAATGTACGATCGCTCTCGGCATGCAAATAGCCGACGCCGAAACGTCCATCGGCTCGAACCGGCCCGAAGGCCTGACGAAAATTGAGTCCGGCTTCGAGGTCCCACCAATAAATCCGCGTATGATCCGCCTGCGCGGAATCGCGCGTGGTTCCGGCAAAGGCTGCGAGCGTCGCGCCCAGCGTGCGGTGGGGGCCCGTGCCTTCTATGCCGCCGGCGAAGGCCAGCCCGTTCGTGCTCGAAACGACATTGTCGCCTTCCTTTTGATCGGCGCCGAACAAGTATTGTGTGACCCAACTGGCCACGGTGAGCGGTGCCGGGGCTTGGTTACCGCGTTCGCCGGTTCGCATGCTGAGGTCGGACAGTGCGCCGCGCAGCGCAACAAACATGGCGTCGCCGTGGTCGGGCGTTAGTTGATCGTAGAGCGGCCCAAGCGCGGTGCGGTCGGTCACGGCGTCGAACGCGGCCTTCACCTGCGCGTCGCCGAACGATGCCTGGTAGGCCGGGTCGAAGATAGTCGCTCGCGCGCCCGTGAGGCTTAATTCCGCGGCTGAACTGCGTCTCACCGCCACCAGCAGGGAATTGTTGCTGACTGACGAATTGACCACGTAGAACAAAGGCGACAGCGCGGAAGCCAGGTTCGCCGAACTCGCCACGCTCAGGTTTGAGGCCGTAATAACCGGCACGGTTAGGGTGGTGTTCAGCGCGAGCGGAGAGAGAAGCTCAACGCCCACGCCAGATCCTGCGGCCAGCGTAGCAGGCCCGGATACTTGATAGTTTGTGTTCGCGCCTTTGGCGGGATCAAGGGCGAACAAGATAGTTCCCCCGGATCCCACTGTGAGCGTGTTCAGAGCCAGCGTTTGGCTTGTAGTGTTCCGGAGCTTGCCGCTCTCAACGTCAAGATTGAGAGTCCCGGCGCCATGCGTGAGCGCGCCGATATAACTGGCGCCGCCGTTGATGAGTACGCTGTCTGCGCCCGCTCCTAACGCGAGATCGCCTGTTACAGTACCGGCCAGCAACTGCACCGTATTGGCGCCGCTGCCCAGCAGAATATTCCCCGTTATCGATGGCGCAGCAGTGTTTAGGGCGCCTTGGAGCAAAGTAATGCCGCTCGTATTAGCGCTCAAATCGAGCGCGACCGTGCGGCCGGTAACTGCAGCGCCCGTGGTCGCCGCTGTAATCGTGGCTCCGATCGTTCCGTAATTGTATATGTTGCTGAGCGAACCGCTCCTGTCTGCAACCGCGTTGGCCTGGCCCGTCGAGCCCGTTATCACGGCATTGATGGCGCCGAGATTGTACAAAGCGTTCACCGTGGCGCCGGAATCGATCAGCAAGGCTTGGGACATGTTGGCGTTTTTGGACGTTACGCTCGCCGATAGCGTTCCTTCGTTTCTGATTGTCGGTACGCTTGCGCCGGATTCGATATGAACGCCGAGCGCGTCCGCCTGTTGCGCGGCGCCGGAAATGGAACCCACGACGCGCATGCCGTTGTCGACCGTAACCGCGCCTTGGCCCGTGCCGATTTGCAAGCCGATAGCCGGAATGGCGTCATAGACGCCCGCGCCTTTGAGGGCGCCGCGGACGATGAGGCCCCAGGCGCTGTCATCGTTTGCGCCTGGGTCTGCGGCGCCGAACACGCCCAAATGGGTAGCAGCGCCAGCGGCGCCGATTTGAAGGGCGGGCGCCGAGCCGAAGCCGGTGATCGTTGAGGCGCTTTGAAGGTCGTCCTCCACTCCATTGCCATCGACGTCCGAGGTCGTGGCCGGGACTGGTCCGAAGACAAACACTCCAGCGCCAACATTGCCGGAAATCTGGACCGCCGGCCCCGAAAGCTGGAAATCCTGCTGGGTCAATTTTGCGACGACCGCATCGGTTCCGCGCACTGTTGCGGCATAGCCGGTGGCGGTGATGACGCCTGAAATGGTCACGTGATTGCCGATATCCCCGCTCAGGTTAATCGCCTGGGCGCCGAGTCCCCGCGCTGTAATCGCGGTCGAAATGTTGACATCGCCGGATACGCCGGCCGTCTCGCGTATGGCCACTGACCGATCACCGGAATTGGTTATGGCTCCGCTTGAGGAAAGGCTGCCGGTCAGCGGTGCTTCCAGCGAGATGCCAAATGAATCGTTTCCGGTGACAGAAATCGTTCCGGTGTTGGCGATCGAACCGACGAGCGCCGTGGGTCCAACGAGGCGAATGCCATATCGGCCAGAGCCTGAAGCGAATGGCGGATCGAGAATGCCGTCGCCATTCGTGTCGGTGGAGATAGTGGTTTCGCCAAGTGTGATGGCGCCGCTGTTTGTCAAAGAGCCGGAATAGCCGTTCAGCAGTACGCCTGTCGCATTACTGACGTTGCTGAACGCGATCGTGCCCTCATTGGTGATGCTGTTGTTGCTGTCCAGCGTGACTGCCGCCCCGGCGGCGGTCGGGCCGACGCTTGCCCCCGCCGGGATGTCGATATCGTCAGGTGAGCCGCCGCTGATCGTCGCCGTATCGATTGGCGTAGTCACGGCTCCTGAAACGGGGGTGGCGCCGCAGGCGGGGGAGGGAGCGTAAAAAACATAGGCTGGCGCAAGCGCCGCCATAAGCCAAGCGCGTTGCAATGTCAGTCTCCCCGCATAGCGTCCCGTGGAAGCGGGTATCGGCCACTCGGGCTCACAAACGCCTCAACGCGCGATGAACTAAAGTTTAGGACTATGGGCGATGTATCGCCGCTGTTTAGCCGGCGCTGTAATCGCCGCCGGCGCCGCCGGATTTCTGCACCAGCCGCACGCCTTCGATCACCATTGCGCGATCCACCGCCTTCAGCATGTCGTAGATCGTTAGGCACGCGACGGACACGGCGGTAAGCGCTTCCATCTCGACTCCGGTCGGGCCCATCGTTTTGCAGCGGGCGCGGACGTTTATGGCGCCGGCGGCCTGGTCGGGCGTGATTTCCACCTGCACGGATGAGAGCGGCAGCGGGTGGCAGAGCGGGATCAGATCCGCCGTTTTCTTCGCGGCCATCACGCCGGCGATTTCGGCGGCGGCGCGCACGTCTCCCTTTTTCGCATCGCCCGCGATGGCGCGCGCGAGCGCGTCGGCGCTCATGCGCACGCGGCCTTCGGCGATGGCTTCGCGGGCGGTGGCGGGCTTGCCGGATACATCGACCATGCGGGCGCGGCCCTCGCGGTCGAGATGGGTGAGGTCGCTCATCCGCCGGTGGCCGACATATGGCGCGAAACCGCCGGCGCCGCGCCGCGCTCGATAACGAAATCGTGGCCCTTGGGCTTTGTGCGCATCGCCTGATCGAGGGCGGCGTCGAGAAGATCGTCCCGCGCGCTGAGGCGTAGCGGCGCGCGCAGATCGATCCGGTCTTCCTGACCGAGGCACATGTACATCACGCCGGTGCAGGTGACGCGGACGCGGTTGCAGCTTTCGCAGAAATTGTGACTGAGCGGCGTGATAAAGCCGAGCCGGCCTCCGGTTTCGGCGACGCGCACATAACGTGCAGGTCCGGCGGTGCGCAGGGGAAGGTCTTCCAGCGTCCAGAAGCTTTCCAAATCACCGCGCACGTCGCGCAGGGAGACGTATTGGTCTGTGCGGTCTTCCTCGATCTCGCCGAGCGGCATGGTTTCGATCAGCGTGATGTCGAAGCCCTGCTCATGGGCCCAGCGGATCAGCCAGGGGAGTTCGGCGCGGTTGTCATGCGCGAGGGCTACGGTGTTGATCTTCACCTTCAGGCCGGCGGCCTTGGCCGCTTCGATGCCTTCCAGCACTTTGGCCAGCGCGTCGCGCCTTGTGATGCGGGCGAACGTGGCTTGGTCGCGGCTGTCGAGCGAAACGTTGATGCGGCGCACGCCGGCCGCGGCCAGGCCCTCGGCGTGCTGGGCCAATTGCGTGCCGTTGGTGGTCAGCGTCAGCTCTTCCAGGTCGCCGGCGCGGACATGGGCGCCGAGTTCGGCGATCAGGTCCATCACGCCCTTGCGGACTAGCGGCTCGCCGCCGGTGAGGCGCAGCTTTTTCACGCCGCGGCGGATCAGGACGCCCGCCAGCCGCTCGATCTCCTCAAAGCTGAGCAGATCGGCCTTCGGCAGGAACGACATCTCCTCGCTCATGCAATAGACGCAACGCAGGTCGCACCGGTCGGTCAGGGACAAGCGGACGTAATCGATGCGCCGGCCATAGGAATCGACCAGAGGCCGAGGTTGCGGTATCATAGTCATGGTTCGTACCGCTTTGGCGCTTCGTTCGCCAGAGGCGCCGCGCAAACCGCTTAGCCAAAACGGCGTTATTGGGTCGGCCGGAGGAGGGCGCGCATGAACTGGGATCAGATCGAAGCGCGCTGGGAGCAGTTCCGGGGCAAGGCGTTAATCCAGTGGGGCCGGCTCAACCATTCCGACCTCGACGTGGTAAACGGCAAGCGTAAGGAACTCGCGGGACGAATTCAGGAACGCTACGGCGTCGCGCGCGAAGACGCTGAAAGCCAAATCGATTCCTGGATGCGCTCGCTCTAGGGGAACTTCCCGCAGCCGCCGCGCGTACTTGCTCCAGATGTAAATGGAGCTTTAGCATGTTGCAGTGGGCGCTTACCTTCTTTGTCCTGGCGATCGTCGCCGGCGTATTCGGCTTTGGCGTGATCGCCACGGCCGCCGCCGGCATCGCCAAGATATTGTTCTTCCTGTTTCTCGTGCTGTTCGTGATCAGCCTGGTTTCCGGCGGGATGCGCCGGACGGGGGACACGCCATGAGGCATTTAACCAAGGCTGCGCTCCTCGCCCTGGCGCTCGGCGCGGCGGGGTTTGCCGCCGGATGCGGCCCGCGCGCAGATGGCGTGGCGGAGAAAGCCGGCGAGAAGCTGGACAACGCCGCCGACGATCTGACCAAGAACCACCGCGACCTCACCGACGGCCCGGCCGAAAACGCTGGCGAAGCCCTCGACAAGGCCGCCGGCGACAAGAAAGCGCCCGACAGCAACTAACCTAAGCGGGAAGCGCCGCCGGTCAGCCGGCGGCGTTTTCTTGTGCGCTGGATGGCAGGCAAAGGCGGCCGTTTTCGAAGCGCATCAGCTTCGTGTTCAGCAGCGTGGTCACGCCGCCGACGAGGCCATGGCGCTCAAGCGTCAGAACATCGCCGTTCACCTCAATGACATTGAAGCCCTGCGGATCGCCGCGCAGGCGCGTGCAGAGCGTGCCGCCGGTTATGAGCAGCGCTTCGCGGCCGGCTTCGGTCTCCGCCGTGTCGCGCATCACGTGCAGATGGCCGGCGAGGAACAAATGCACGCCCGCGCCGATCAGGTTGCGCACGGCGCGATGGCCTCCATGCGTGCCGCCGGGAAGGGCCGGATCGATCGGCCAGATCAACGGGTGGTGCGTTACAATGATTTTGAGCGCGTCGCGCGGCGCTTTCGCCAGCACCTGCATGGCGCGCCACACTTGCGCCCAGGCGATCGAGCCCAGCGCCCAATTCAGCCGAAGCTGCCAGGCCCGCGCCGTGTTGATCGTGACAATCCAGACGTCATTGCTGCGCCATTCGCTGACCATGCGGCCACGCGCGGCGCGGCGAAAGCGCCGGAACGGCCGATAAAACCGCGGCAACACTTCGAAATAGGGCACATCGTGATTGCCGGGGGTGGCGATCACCGGCGGGCCGAGGCTGGCGAGCCAGTCGGCGCAGGCCGAAAGCTCGCTTTGCAGCCCAGCGGCGGAAAGGTCGCCGGAGGCGACGATCAGATCGGGGCGATGGCTCTGAACGTAGGAATAGACCGCGGCGATAGCCTCGCCATCCTCGTAGCCGAAATGCAGATCCGAAAGGTGCAGGATGCGCATCGCGCTTCAATCAAGCGCGACGACGCGCGGGCCGTTGCTGAGAATCTCGATCTTCACGCGCGACAAGAACGTGGTCGGTTCGCCATCGAGGACAGCGGGGATCACGCCGCGCGAGCGGATTTCACCGCGCCGGGCTCGCGACAATTCGATCGTGTCGTCGTCGCGCCAGCCGCCGATAACCGAGCGCAGGCCGACGCGAATGAATTCGGTCACTCGGGTCACGTCCAGTTGCACCCACTCCAGCGCGCTATCTTGAATCTCGCCAGCATAGGCTGGGCATAGCACGCCTACGCCTTCAACGCGCGCTACCGCCGAACCTTCGGCGTGCACGACCATCGGTCGTGAGAACATGCGCCGAAACGCGTGGTCGAACCGGCGGAGCGCTTCAAGGAAATGTCCCTTGCGGACGGATTCCCGCGCACGCGCCAGCAGGGTTGGTGGGCCAAACAGGCCGGCGACGAAGAATTTCTTGCCATTGGCCTTGCCGCCGACCAGCCGCACGACGCGTCCGCCCTTAAGGGCGTCACGCAACGCATCCTGCCAGTTGCGCTCGCCGTAGAGCGCATGCGGCAATATGTTCAGTGTACCGCCTGGGAGCAGGATCAGCGGCGGCCCGGCGCTAAACGCCTCGGCGGCGGCCCGAGCGGTCCCGTCTCCGCCCAGGACGATTATCACATCGGCTTTGAAGGCTTCGCGACGGCAGGCTGCGAGATCGCTGACGTCCTCACGGACCGCGATTACTTCGGCGCCAACTTCGGCGACAATCGAGAGCAGCGCGTCGCGCGCGCCCTTGCCGACGCTCCCGGCTGACTCGTTGACCAGCACGAAAGCGCGAACCGACGTGCCCGAAGGCGGCCAAGGCGGAGTGATCATAGCGGTTAAGAGAGCCCCCATACTGCCAGCTACGCGTCGCCGCCGACATGGTTCCCACCGCGTTTCGGGCAAGGTACGCGTTCGGCGGGCGCGGCTCTTGCATGGCTTGTCGTCGAAGGCGCATTTGCCGCGTCAACGACCCCGGCGGGGCTGCGCTAAGCATTTCGCCGCCGGTTGACGCGGCGTCGCGGGAGTTGTCCTGTCTCTTTCGGGAATGGGGATTTCCGCAAGGTGCGCGCGCCCATTAGGCGTAGCTGAGGAGTGTCTATGAGCATTATCGCCCTGTCGGACCTGGCCATTCCGGGTCTCGACCGCGCGCCGACGCGCAACAGAAAGCTGCTGCGTTGGGTTCGCGACATTGCAGAATTGACCCAGCCTGACCGCGTCTATTGGTGCGATGGTTCGCAGGCGGAATGGGATGCGCTGACCGCGGATTTGGTCAGCGCCGGCACGCTCAGGAAGCTGAACCCGGCGCTGCGGCCGAATTCATTCCACGCCGCTTCCGATCCGAAAGATGTCGCGCGCGTTGAATCACGCACCTATGTCTGCTGGGAAAACCAGGAAGACGCCGGCCCGAACAATAATTGGATGGCGCCGGACGAGATGCGCAAGACGATCGAGCCGCTGTTTGCTGGCTGCATGCGCGGGCGCACGATGTACGTCGTGCCATTTTCGATGGGCCCGGTCGGTTCGCCGATCAGCCAGCTTGGCGTCGAGATCACCGACAGCGCCTATGTCGCCATCTCCATGCGCGTGATGACGCGCATGGGAAACGAAGCGCTCGACGCCATCGGCGAGGATGGTTTTTTCGTTCCCTGTGTTCACTCTCTCGGCGCGCCGCTGGCCCCGGGACAAAAGGATGTGCCGTGGCCGTGCAACGAGACGAAGTATATCGTCCACT